>JBBQTN010000403.1:0-3573 GCA_038213195.1 Acidimicrobiales bacterium
CGCTTTGGCGTCGTAGAGGGCGAGGTCGGCGCGGAGAGGACTTCGTCGGGGTCGAGGTCGCCGGGGAGTGCTTCGGCGACGCCGAGCGACAAGGTGACGCGAACTCCGTCGGGCCATGGTGTGATGCGGGCCAGGTCGACGATCTCAAGGGCGAGTGTCCGGGCGGCGGGGAGCGCTGTGTCGGGGGCCCAGTACGCAGAATCCGTCGCCGCCGAGACGCACGACGAGATCGGTGGCGCGGGCTCTGCCGGTCAACAGTGCTGCGGTGGCGCGCAGGACGCGGTCGCCGGCGGCGTGGCCGAGGGTGTCGTTGACGGTCTTGAAGTTGTCGAGGTCGCACAGGATCACCGAGATCGTGCCGCCGTGGCGTTTGGCGCGGAGCAGTTCGTGGACGGAGCGTTCTTCCCAGGCGCGCCGGTTGCCGACGGCAGTGCGGGTCTTGGCGGCTGAGCTGGTCGAGTTCTTCAACCAGGGCGGTGTGGCGGTCACGTTGCGTGGCGAGGGCGGCCTCGGCGACGAAGCGTCGTCATCCGCTGTGCTGGCATCACCACTCGCCCGGGCCTGACGCTACTGTGCTTGGGGGCGTGGTGGCCCCCCGTCGGTCACGCACAGACAGGCAAGCAGTAGCAGCTAGGAGTTGACGTGGTCGACGAGGGCAAGCTGTGCGAGGTGCTCTCTGAGTTCGCTCGGACGATGACCACTGAGTCGCCGGTGCACGGGATCGCTGACCGGTTGGTCAAATGCATCGTCGAGGTGCTGCCGATCACGGGTGCCGCCATCAGGTTGACGTACCCGGACGTTGCGTCCCGGTACATCACTGCGTCCGACGACGCGACGCTGTGCTACGAGCAACTCCAATCGGAAACCGATGGGCCGTCAAGGATCAGCGAAGCGACAGGTGAGCCGGTCAGCGCCGCCGATCTGCAGGCGGACGGACGCTTTCCAACTTTCGCCGCGGCGGCTTGCCCGGCAGGTGCGGCAGCAGTGTTCACGTTCCCGCTGCGCCACGACGTCGATCGGCTCGGCGCGCTGACGCTCTATCGCAACACCGTCGGCGCGCTCGACACGCAGGACGCGGCCATCGCCCAAACCCTCGCTGACGTGACCACCGCATCCCTCGTCATGGCCCACGCCCGCGACGAAGCGCGCGCCGAGGCGGAGAACCTCAAGCAGCTTGCGTTGCGCGACCCGCTGACCGGTTTGCCGAACCGTCAGCTGCTCGGAGATCGGATCGATCGTGCCGCTGAGCACGCCCGGCGCAGCAAGACCGGCGTGGCGATCCTGTTCGCCGACCTCGACCAGTTCAAACAAGTGAACGACACCTACGGCCACGACGTCGGCGACGAGTTGCTGGTCGCGATCGCCCACCGGTTGATGACGGTGCTGCGCTCCAGCGACACGCTGGCGCGGATCTCCGGAGACGAGTTCGTGTTCCTGTGCGAGCACCTGCATGGCCGCGACGACGTGGACCTCATCAAGAATCGCATCGCTGGCGCCTTCTCGGCCCCGTTCGAATCGGCTAGCCACGAGTTGCACATCACCGCCAGTGTCGGCGTCGCCTACGCCGGGCCCGGCGAGCGGATCTCCACGCATCTTGTCGTCCAAGCCGACAAGGCGATGTACGAAGCAAAGCGCTCACGTTGCGCGTCATGATCCATGGACCACTGCGGCGTTGAAGCGCGTGCAGCGGATGTCGCCGCTGGGGGGAGCGGTGTCGTCATTGACGGGTTCGCAGTGCGACTCGAGCGCCGACTCCCCGTGCCGATCGCGGAACATCGCAGGTGGCCCACCTCAAAGAGAACTTCGCTGGCACCAACGCCGTCCACAGCGTCGAGTACCCGAACTGCGCCAGCCTGGGAGTACGTCGCGATCCCGTAGTGATCGTCGGACGCGCCGGTCACCACACCAGGGCCACGACAGCGAACTGCGCCGGCCGGATCGGTTTCCCCGACCCCGAGCTGCGAGCGGGCTACCTGGTTCGGGCCGTCCGTGCGACGAGTGAGTGGAGCGACGAGCGTTGTACTGACGCCGACGTACCGCGTTCCCATCCGTGCCGATCCCGACACACGATCAGCCGGGTGGCCCGCCGCGATTTCGTACCGTGGTGGCGGGTGTTGTTCTTGGACGAAACCCACGACGATGGCCGAGCTGATCACCTTGTTGCAGACGCTCCCGGCTGACGCACCCGCCGTCTTTGTCGGTGGCGTCGTTCCATAGCCAGCATCCGTTGGGGGTGCTGGTGTGATCGACGTGCGACCAGAACAGTTCGGGGTGGGGGAGCGGCTGATCGTTCAGGCGATCGCCTCGACCTCAGGCGGCGATGGGTCGGCGGGAACACCGGGCGGCGGGTCGGTTGCCCGGCTGTTGGCGAGGCGAGCACGTGGGAACAGCAGGATCGGGCGGGTGCCGAGGAGGTTGGCGACGTCGGCCTGGCTTATTGCGGTGGCGGCGGCGAGGTCGGTCGCGGCGGTACGGACCGCGGCGATGTCGTTGGCGAGTTGGTTGGCGATCGCGGTAACGGCGGCGGCGCGTTCGAGCGGGTCGCCGGTGTGGGCGGCGAGCTGGTCGGCCGCTTGGTCGAGTTGCCGGGCGAGCCGATCGCGTGCGCTGAACGCGGCGGTTTGTGCCGCTTCTTGGTGTTGGTGTCGTTCGCGTAGTGCGAGTTGTGCGTGTCGTTTGCGCTCGCGGATCGCTGTGCGTTGGGTGTCGGAGATGGTTGCCATCGTCTCGGATCGTAGGTTGGGGGTGTGACACGGTTACCGGTATCGATGTCCCGGTCTCGTCGGAGATCGTCACGATGGTTTTCTGACACACAGATGCATTCTCCGAATGGGGGGTGGCGACTAGCGTCCGGAGCGTGATGTCGATCGGGCGGGTATCGGCCGGGAACGGCTACGAGTACCTGACCCGTTCGGTACGCAGCGACGCCCACGACTACTACGTCGGCGCCGGTGAGGCACCGGGCCGGTGGACCGGCGGGGGAGCAGCCCGGCTTGGTCTCGCCGGTGAGGTCGCCGAGTCGGAGATGGCGCTGCTGTACGGCGCGGCCGCGCATCCGCACACCGGCGAGATCCTGTCGACCCCGTACCGCACGTACCGGTCGATCGAGGAACGGATCGCCTCGAAACTCGACGCGCTCGGACCGTCGGCGACGGTGGAGGATCGGGCCCGGGTGCGGGCGGAGCAGTACCGGATCGGGGACCGCGCCCCGGTGGCCGGGTTCGACTGCACGTTCTCGCCGGCCAAGTCGATCTCGGTCCTGTGGGCGCTCGCCCCACCCGACCAACGAATAGCGATCGAGGAGGCCCACGACGCCGCGATCGACGCCGCGTTCGGATGGCTCGAACAGCGGGCTCTGCATACCAGGGCGGGGCGCGACGGGGTCCGTCACTTGGACGCCGAGGGGTTCGTGGTCGCCCGGTTCACGCATCGCACCAGCCGCAACGGTGACCCCCAGTTGCACACCCACTGCGCGGTCGCGAACCGGGTGTGGTCGACGACCGAGCAGCGGTGGCGGACCCTCGACGGCCAAGGCCTCTACCGCGAGCGGGCGGGCGCGGACGCGGTGTACAT
>JBBQTN010000404.1:0-3573 GCA_038213195.1 Acidimicrobiales bacterium
TCTTGCTCCGGCCGCGTTGTCGTTGATTACGGTGACGTTCCATGCGCCGAAGGAGCGGGCGCGGGCGTTCGGGGTTTACGGGGCTATCGCTGGTGGTGGTGCGGCGATCGGTCTGCTGCTCGGCGGGGTATTGACGGAGTACTTCTCCTGGCGTTGGTGTTTGCTGGTAAACGTTCCAATCGCGATCGCGGCCGCTGTGCTGGCGATTCCGTTCGTGCGGGAGAGCCGCGCAGGCGGCACGGCCCAGTACGACGTCCTTGGCGCGATCACGGTGTCGGTCGGTTTGGTGGCGTTGGTGTACGGCTTCACGAAGTCCGCACCGCACTCGTTTACTGAGTCCGCGCACTGGACCGAGCCCGCGACCCTGGCCTGGTTCGGTTTGGCTGCGGTCATGCTGGTTAGTTTCTTCGTGATCGAGACCCGGGTGCCGAACCCGTTGCTGCCAATGCGTGTGTTGTTGGACCGCAACCGTGGTGCGTCGTATCTGGTGTCGCTCATCGTGGGTATTGGCTTGTTCGCGATGTTTTTGTTCCTGGGCCTCTACCTTCAGGTCGTCCTTGGTTACTCCCCGATCCTTGCCGGTTTTGCGTTCTTGCCGTTCAGTATCGGCATCATCATCGGTGCCGGTGTCGCGAGCCAGTTGTTGCCACGGGTGGGTCCCAAGCCGCTGATGGTCCCGGGCTTGATCATGGGTGCGGTCGGGCTGTTGTGGCTGTCGCGTCTGGAGTACAACTCCGCCTACGTCGGTCATGTGCTGCCGGCGATGTTATTGATCAGCTTCGGGATGGCGTTCAACTTCATCCCGGTCTCTACCACCGCGTTGCACGGCATCGGTAAGGCTGATGCTGGGGTGGGTTCGGCGATGCTGAACACGTCCCAGCAGGTCGGTGGTGCGGTCGGCACCGCGTTGCTCAACACGGTCGCGGTCGCTGCAACAACTGCTTACATCGCCATCAACGGCAAAGCCGGTGAGGCGGGGATCAACCCGGCCCTCACCGCCGGTTACACCCGGGCGTTCGAGTTCGGCGCCGGGTTCCTATTCCTGGCCGCGATCGTAGCGTTCTTCATGATCACCATCGGCAAAGACGTCGCGAACGAATCCGACAACGAATCTCCCGCAGTACACGTCGGCTAACCCGCGGCAGGCCTAAGGACGGGTGGCCGGTGACCCGAGTGGGTCACCGGCCACGCAGCGCCGAGATGACGTCGGTGAGGACGCCGTAGGCCGTCTGGCGTGGCGTGAGGTTGTGGCCGATAACGGTGAGCCCGGGCATAAGCCCGCCCTCGAAGTGCAGCCCGAGAGCGCCGGATCCCATGCCCCGGAAGGGATCACTCGCTTCGAGGTGCTGCGGTGCGACCCGCCCCCGAACCGTGCCGTCGATGTGCTCGAGCGTGGCAACGAGGCGGATCGGCGTGCCGGCTGCGGCGGCGGCTCGGACGTCGGCGGGGTCGAGGTGGCGGATGCCGGTGATGTCGATGTCGGCGATGCGCAGGTTGCCACCCATGAGGACGTTGGCGATGGCGACGACCTTGACCGCGGCGTCGAAGCCGTCGACGTCGAGGCTCGGGTCGGCCTCGGCGCAGCCGAGCTCTTGCGCGCGGCGTACCCCGTCGTCGAAAGTGCCACCCGCCTCGATTGCCTCCAGGATCACACTCGTCGTGCCGTTCACGAGTCCGCGTACCCGGTGCGGGCTATCGAGCAGCAGTGACTCGCGGTAGAGCGAGTACACGGGCAGGCAGTCGGCGGTTGCGGACTCGAAGCGGAAGCGCACCCCGTTCTTGTCCGCGAGCGCGGTGAGCTCACGGTACGCATGAACGACCGGCCCCTTGTTCGCGGTGATCCCGTGCAGCCCGCGCTCGAGCGCCGCACGCAGGAACGACGTCGCTGGTTCCCCGGTCGCAAGGTCGACGGCGCTGAGCTCGACCAGCACGTGTGCCTGAGCCGCCCCCAGCCAGGTGCCGATCGCGGCGGCATCATAGGCCTGACCAGGTGGGATGTCGCCGAGCTCGACGGCGGCCAGGTTGAGACCTGCAGGGTCGGCGACCATGCCGACGCGTCGCGTCATGACACCGGTGATCCGCAGGTCGAGGTTGAACTCCTTGCGGATCTGCTCGCCGCGGTCGCGCAGCAGTGTGACGAGCGCCGAGCCGACATTGCCCAGCCCGACTACAGCAAGGTTGTACGTCCGGGCGGTTTGAGCGTGCGCGTCGCGAGGCATCGTCATGGCCTGATCCTGCCGTGCTCGGAGTTCGTTCTGAAGCGAACTGGAAGCATGCGAGTCGCATTCTCAAGGGGATGCTTTCCGTCCCAACAAGGAGACCCCATGAATGCCCTGCCTGAGTTCGTGATCGTCGGAGGCGGCCTCGCTGCGGGCAAAGCCGCGGAAGCGCTGCGGGCACAGGGATTCACCGGCCGGATCATCCTGGTCGGGGACGAAAACCATCGCCCGTACCTGCGCCCGCCGCTGTCCAAGGACTACCTGCAGGGCAAAGCCGACCGTGACTCGGTCCTGGTCCACCCCGACGACTGGTACGACGAGCACAACGTGGAGCTGCTCCTTGGGAACGAGGCGATCTCACTGGACCGGACCGAGCGCCGGGTGACGTTGTCCGATGGGTCGGAGGTCGCCTACGACAGGCTGCTGCTCGCCACCGGGTCATCACCGCGTCCACTGTCTATCCCCGGCGCAGACCTGACCGGTGTTCATTACCTGCGTCGGATCGAGGATTGCGAAGCCATCAAGGCCGCCTTCGGTCAGGTGTCCCGAGTGGTGATCGTTGGCGCTGGCTGGATCGGCTTGGAGACCGCAGCTGCGGCTCGAGCCGCCGGACTCGAGGTGACCGTGCTTGAGTCGACCGACTTGCCCCTCCTGCAGGTTCTGGGCGCCCAGGTCGGGAAGGTCTTCGCTGATCTGCACACCGAGCACGGTGTCGACCTGCGTTTGGGTGTCCAGGTCGAGTCGTTGAGCGGCGACGACGGGCTTGTCACCACCGTCCATCTCAAAGACGGCACCTCGATCGCAACCGGAATGGTGATCGTCGGGGTGGGGATCACCCCCAACGTTGCCCTCGCCGAATCGTCGGGCATCGAGGTCGACAACGGCATTCTCGTCGACGAGCACCTGCGCACAAGTGACCCCGACATCTTCGCCGCAGGCGATGTCGCCAACGCGTACAACCCCCGGCTGGGTCGGCGGATCCGGGTTGAGCACTGGGCGAACGCCCTCAACCAGCCTGCGGTTGCAGCGGCGGGAATGTTGAGCCGGGAAGAGGTCTACGACCGGCTGCCGTACTTCTATAGCGACCAGTACGACCTTGGGATGGAATACACCGGCTACGCCGACCCGGACAGCTACGACGAGGTGGTGTTCCGCGGAGACGTGAAGACGCGGACGTTTATCGCCTTCTGGTTGGCCGAGGGCAGGGTGCTGGCCGGGATGAACGTCAACATTTGGGACGTGACCGATGACATCAAGGCTTTGATCGAGTCGGGCCGCACCGTTGACCTCGTCAGGCTCGCGGACCCTGCAATCCCGCTCGCCGATCTCTGAGCCCCACCCCGGCCAGTCCAGT
>JBBQTN010000405.1:0-3500 GCA_038213195.1 Acidimicrobiales bacterium
GGTTGGGTGTGGAGTGGCAGGCGGACCGCAACAACACCCGTGAGATCGCCGGGTTCGACGCGCCGACGCTTCTTGCGTTCTCGAAGCGGGCGGTGGAGATCGAGGTCGAGTTGGCAGCTGCCGGTGCCAACTTTGAGTCGCCGGTGTTGCGGATGCGTGCCGACGACGAAGCCTCTCTGGCGACCCGGCCGGCCAAGGACCATGGGGCGACACCGGCGATGCTGTGCGGCAGGTGGCTCATCGAAGCGCACGAGGTGGGTCTGCCGATCGGCCGGGGTCTGGAGGCGTCGGTTTGCTGGCGCGATCCTCCCGCCCGGTCGCTGGGGTTCGACGAGGTGGCCCGGCGTCTGTGTGATGAGGAGTCGGGGCTGTGCGCGCACGATGCCCGTTTCGCCGAGCACGACGTGATCGAGCACATCGCCGGTCTCGCTGCGGGACGGCTGTCGGCCGTCGAGATCGTCGGTCTCGCCGGCGAGTTCCTCGCGTCGGAGTTGGTGTGCCGCCTGACCCCGAAGACCACGACCGGGCGGTGGGAGCCGGGGTACTGGTCGACCGTCGCGCACCGGCGCCTCGAGGACGACACCGTTGTTCTTCTCGACCGCTTGACCGCGACCGCGGCTGTGCCGATCGATGGCGGGTTCGTTCACGAAGTGATCAGTGCGGCCGGGTTCCTTGGTGCCGACCAGGCCGCGGCGGTCCGCACCTTGTGCGGACCCGGGGGAGCGGTGCGGGCGATACTCGCTCCAGCCGGGTACGGCAAGACCGCGATGGCCCACGTCGCCGCCGGCTGCGCAGCAGCGGCCGGTCGCCCGGTGCTCGCCGTCGCGACGACCGCGAAGGCAGTCGCCGAGCTCGACGCCGCCGGATTGCCTGCGCACACGATCGCCGCGTTCCGCCTCGACCTCGACCAGAAGCCGCTGCCCGCCGGGGCGGTGGTGATCCTCGACGAGATCTCGCAAACCTCGACCCGCGACGCCCACACCGTGCTCGAGGCCGTCGCTCGCTGTCCGGGCGCGCAGTTGTGGGTGCTTGGTGACCCGCGCCAGGCACCGGCGGTGAAAGCCGGCGGGATCGCCGCCGAGATCGCCACCCGGGCCGAATCCCGGGTGATCCCAGCGGCTGAGTTGACCGTCAACCGCCGCCAAATCAACCCGACCGATCGACACGCCCTGAACCTGTTGCGCGGCGGCGACCCGCACACCTCGCAGCAGGTGCGTCGCGACCACGGCTGGGAGCACACCGGCGCGACACCTGAGACGACGCGCCAGGCAATGGCCGATGCCGTCGCCGCCGACATCCTCGACGAGGGCCCCGAGAACACCGTCGCCCTGGTCATCTCCCACGCCCAAGCTGAAGACCTCGCCGACCGCATCCGGGGTCGACTCGCGACAGCCGGTGCGCTCAGCGGGACATCGATCACCGGTCCCGGCTGGACCAGCGACCGCCGCTACCAGCACGGCGACCGGATGCTGCTCCACACCCGCCACGGAGACCGGCGCTCACCGCTGATCAACGGCACCGTCGGCAGAATCACTGCCGTCGACCATGACGGGGTCATGTTCGCCCCCGATCACGGCCGCCCGGTCGTGCTGCCACGATCGTTTGTCAATGGGACACGCGCCGACGGGTCGCCGAACGTGTCGCACGCCTGGGCGCGCACCGTCGACGGTGCCCAGGGCGGAACCTGGAATCACGCCCATCTCTTGGGCACCGCCGCGCTCGACGCGTACCGCGGGTACACCGCCCAGTCCCGCTCCGTGCATCCCACCCACACCTGGAACACGGCGACGATCCCGACCGTCGACTTCGGGGGCCGGCTCGCCCACCAGCCCGATCCCGACGACCAGGTCGTCGCCGCCCTCGCCCGTATCCCCGACACCACCATGGCCGCAGTCGACGACCCGTGGACCGTCGACCACCAACTCCGCCTCGCCATGGCCGCCCACCAAGCCGAGCTCGACCGACAACCGCCCGACCGCCGACACCAACTCGACACCGCCCACCACGAACTCGCAGCGGCCCGAAACAGGCTCGCCGCAACCGACGCCGCCGTCATCGCCACCCGCGAGAGGCTCGACAACCTCGGGACATTCGCCGGGCTTACCCGTGACGGCCGAGCCGAACGACGCGGACTACAGGCCCAGCTCGACATCCACCAGTCCACCGCCATCGCAGCCGCAGGCGACGTCGCCCGCGCCGAAGCGCGCGTCGAACGACTCAGAGCTGACCAGGCCGCCCACATCACCCACGAATACACCCACGGCTGGCGGCGCGCCGCGATCGATCGCGCTTGGGAGCGCCTCGATCAGCACTGGACCGACGTTGCCCTCGCCTGCGTCCAAGCCGACCAACCCCTCGCCCACGGCGTCGGGCCGCTACGCGTCGCCCGGCGGCATCTGAACGAGCAGCTTGCTGAGATTCTGGCCACCAGCCCGCCCGATCGAAGCTGCGACTGCGACGTCGCCCGTCACGCACTTACCGGCGTCGTTCGCCGCAGCGACGAAGCTCGGCAAGCGGTTGGCCTGCTGCAGGCTGAATTCGATGAGCAGGCAGGCCGTTGCTGGCCGCGGCGTGACCGTAGCGCGGTTGCGCGATGCAGCCAGCAACTCGACATCGCGCGTCGTGAGCTGGGCGACGTCGTCCACGTCGAGCACGGCGCCAGACGCCGGCTCGCTGATCTCCTCGAACACCAGCACACCCGCGCAACCGCGCTCGGAGCAACAGTCGGCGAACGGCACAGGCTCGCCGAAGGGATCGGGCAGATCGACGAGGCTCTCGAACGAACCCGCACCCAACGCGTCGTCCAGCTGGCCGACCACCCAAGCGAACTCCACCTCGAGGTGCTCGGAACCGTCCCCTCCCGCGCCGCCGGCCGCGCCGTATGGTGTTACAGAGCCAGCGAGCTCGAACACCATCTCGACTCTCGCGCAGGACGCGACGATGGGAGCTGGCGGCAACTCGTCCACGAACTCGCCGACACCCCGCATCTCGCCCAGCTCGCCGACCGCTACGTTCCGCTCAAATCGCGCAGCGTCGACGCGGAGGCATGGCGCCAGATCACCAAATTCGTCATCGATCTGCCAGGCGCCAGAATCGAGCTCTCACCTCGCCCACCGCACCCGACTACAGAAATCGGTCTCGAACTCGGCCTCTGAGCAGATTGCAAAACGCCGTTCTCATCCCTCGGACGGAAGGCATGCACCGGCCGTCGTCGATCAGCCCCAGCCGAGATCGGCATAGTTCCGCTCGACCAACGAGCACCAACGCGAGCAAGGGGAACGACCGTCTCCACCGAGCGACGCAGAGCTACCCACCACGCGCCGTGGCCGCCATCGCGACGACTTGCCTACGCCCCCGAACGGCACTTATCTCGAGCGCGGTTTGGGGTGTCATCGATGTAGCGGGTGAAGGGTTTGGGCCTCGTCGAGGACGCGTTCTCTTGAGGTCGCGCGCGATGTCCTTGACGTAGTGGGCGTCGTGGTCCAATATCGAACGTGTGT
>JBBQTN010000406.1:0-3493 GCA_038213195.1 Acidimicrobiales bacterium
TCACGCCCCTCGCAGCGGTCGGCGCCGCAGCGAGCGACGCGGCGGGCATGCTCAGACCAATGCCGCGGCGACCGTGCAGGCCCACAGCGAGCAGACCCGCACCTCCCACGCCAGCCTCGCCTCCTGGCTGCGGACGGCAGCGCCGAGGAGCTGCTCGGAGATCCGCAGCCGCGCCCCGTCTTCGTCGCCTTCGACCTCGAGCAGCACGTGCGACACCGAAGCCGGATCGTCGCGCTCCCACCATGTGAACCCGATCGCCCGGCGCGCGCCCAAATCGCCACCCGGGCGGGTGTCGAGCAGCACCTCACGCACGATGTCACCGTCGACGACGATGCCGGCGCCGTCGACGAGCCGGGCGTCGTCGACCAGCCAGTCGCGCCAGCCCTCCTCGGTGGAGATCAGCCGCCACAGGGTGTCGCGATCGACGTCGAGCTCGACCAGGCGGTCGATGCGGGTCGGGGCAGCAGCGGGACCGGTGTCGCTCATGGCGGGCACGCTAGCGCAACCAGTGGGTTGCACGCCGTCCCGGGAGTCGATAACGTGATGTGCAACCATTCAGTTGCACCAGGAGGTTCGTGATGCTCGTCCCCACCGTCATCGAGTCGACCAATCGCGGCGAGCGCGCGTTCGACATCTACTCGCGGCTGCTCGCCAACCGGATCGTGTTCCTCGGGTCGGCGATCGACGACAACGTCGCCAACCTGATCGTCGCCCAGCTGCTGCACCTCGAGAGCGAGAAGCACGACCAGGACATCTCGCTGTACATCAACAGCCCTGGCGGCGACATGATCGGCCTGTTCGCGATCCTCGACACGATGCAGTTCATCGCCGCCGACGTCGCGACGATCTGCGTCGGCCAGGCCGCGTCTGCGGCGGCGGTGCTGCTCGCCGCCGGTACCCCCGGCAAGCGTTACGCGCTGCCGAACGCACGGGTGCTGATCCACCAGCCCCACGGCGGCGCGCAGGGGCAGTCGACCGACATGGAGCTGGCGGTGGCGGAGATGGTCGAGATGCGCCGGCGGATGATCGACGTGCTGGTGGAGGCCACCGGGCAGCCGCGGGAGCGGATCACGGCCGACATCGATCGTGACTACATCGTGCGCGGCGAGCAGGCGGTCGGCTACGGGCTGGTCGACAACATCATCGAACGGCGCGCGCTGCCCTCGGCGGGACGGATGGCGCTGCCGGCGCCCGCCGCCTGACCGCGCTCGCGGCACGCGAGCGGCGCCGAGGCGATGCCCGGGTACGGGCGGAGGTCGCTGGTACCATCGCCGGGTCCTCGACCCGCATCGACGCCCGGATCGCCCGGGTACGAAACGAGCTCACCGCATGCCCCAGCGACCGCCCCAACGACGTGCCCATCCCGCGGTGCGCATCCGCCCAGAGCTGCGCGGGTTGATCGTCGTTGGCGTGCTCGCGGTGGCCTTGTGCGCGATCATCGCCGTCGTCCAGCGCGGTTCCGACGGTTCCGGTCGCACGCTGGCGCAGTCACCAGCCGCGACGCACGGCGCTGATCTCGGCGCAGCGCCGGGGACCCTCGCCGCGACGAGCACTGCACGAGCCGACCCGACCAATGCGGCGGCCGCCGGCACCGACCCCGCGACGGTCGGCGCGGGCGCGTCGACGACGGCCACGGACCCCGGTGCGAGCACCACCGTCGCCGGCGACGGCGCAGTCGGTCCCGACCTCGACGGAGCCGACCCCGACACGGGCGGAGGTACCTGCACGATGACCCAGCGCGTGGCGCGCCAGGGCGACACGGGACCGGACGTCGTGTGCATCCAGAAGGCGATGATCACCCAGGGCCTGCTCACAGGCACGCCGTCGGGCACGTTTGACACCGCCACGTACAACGCGATCAAGTCACTGCAGACGAAGAAGGACATGTTCGTCGACGGCGTCGTCGGCCGCGAGACCGCCCTGTCGCTCGGCGTCTGGCCCGACGAGGCGTCGCTCGTCGTGCACACAGCGAAACCGGCCGCCGGCGCCAAGGACCTGCTCGGCTACGCGCTGTCGACGGTCGCAGTCAGCGGTCCGGGCGCCCCGCCGTTACCGGCGAACTCCGGCAGCGGCAGGCGCCTCGTCTACAGCCGCAGCGGGCAGCGCGTCTGGGCGGTCGACAAGGACAACGCGATCATCCGCTCCTGGCTCGTCTCGGGCAGCAAGTACAACAACGAAACGCCCGGGACCCACACGGTCTACAGCCGCTCGGAGACCTCCACGGCGTGGAACGGCAAGGCGATCCTGCCGCACATGGTCCGCTACCAGAAGACGAGCATCGGCAACATCGGCTTCCACGGGATCCCGATCCACGTCGCCGACGGCACCGCGTACATGACGGAGGACCAGCTCGGCACGCGCTTGTCGGGCGGGTGCCAGCGCCAGGCGAACCTCGACGCCGACTTCACGTGGGCGTTCGCCCAGATCGGCACGACCGTCGTCGTCCTCTGACCCCGACGATCACGTCACGACCGCCGCCCGCCCCGGTCGACGGCTGTTCCACGGGCGCACCCTCGGGACCATCGGCCGCTGATCCTGCCATCGCGGCGGCTGCCGTGGAGACCGCGGTGTACCCTCAACGCCCGGCCGGAGGACCGATCGGACGAGGGAGACGAGCATGTGGCTGCCCTGGCAGCAGGCCTTCCAGATCGCTGTTGCCCTTGTCCTGGTCCTCGCTGTCGTCGTCGCTCTGCGCGCACGGTCGCCGCGGCGATGGCTGACGATGGCACGCACGACGCTCGTCGAGCTCGTGCTGATGTTCGTGCTCTACGGCATCTGGCAGTACGTGCACGACCGCGTCGGCGCCAGATCGGCGGGCGCGATCGAACACGCCCGCTCGCTGTACAGCTTCGAGCTGAAGATCCACCTGCCCAGCGAGCTGTCGGTGGAGCACCTGTTCATCAACCACCGGCTGGTGATGCAGTTCTTCAACATCTACTACGGAGGCGCCCACGTCACCGCCGTGGGGATCCTGCTGGTGTGGCTGTTCGTCCGCCATCGCGACCGATACTCACGGGTGCGCTCGACGCTCGTGGTGTCGATCGCAGGCTGCCTGTGGGTGCAGTCGATCCCGGTCGCGCCGCCGCGCTTCCTGCCCGACCTCGGCTTCGTCGATGCCGCGCTGCTCTACCACCAGTCGGTCTACGGCGACGGCGGCGGCGGGATCTCCAACCAGGTCGCCGCGATGCCGTCGCTGCACGTCGGCTGGGCCGTGCTCGTCGGCGTCGCGGCGGTGACGATCAGCACGAGCAAGTGGCGCTGGCTGGTGCTGCTCCACCCGGTCATCACCGTCATCTCCGTGGTCGCCACCGCCAACCACTGGTGGCTCGACGGTGTCGTCGCGGTGATCATCCTCGGCATCTCGTACGTCGTCGTGGGGGGGGGGGGGCGCCGTGGGGGACACGTGCCCGCCCCCCGCCGGGGGGGCCGGCCCGGCGGGGGACAGGGGCCCCCCGCCGCCCCCCGCGGGCCGCCCCCGCCCCCCCCCCCCCCC
>JBBQTN010000407.1:0-3446 GCA_038213195.1 Acidimicrobiales bacterium
GGCAACCCGGCGCCCGCCAGCGCGTGTGCGCCGCTCTCGTTGTGCCGAGTCGTCAGTCCGGCAGCGGGATCGACGCCAGCAGCGCAGGGGTCAGCCGGACGGTGCCGGCGCCGAGGCCACTGCCGGCCGCGTGGTAGAGCACCCAGCGCACCGCTTCGACGGCGGCGAGGCACTCGAGGACCCGCTCGTGCTCGGCCGTCACACACGTGATCACCGGAACGCCGGGGAGCCACACGCCGCCGGGGTCGTGCACCGCCTCGATCGTGCGGGTCTGGTTGGCGATCAAGATCTTCGGCACCATCCTGCGCGCCGACCAGCGGCGCATCGCCGGCGACAGGCGGGCGAGGTCGACGCGCGGCGCGGCGTACGTGCACTTGGCGAACCGCGCAGGGCGCTCGCCCCACAGGCACCGACCCGGTTCGATCAACCCGCTGGTGATCAACGGCGGCCCCATGGCACCGTCGTCGACGCACCCGACGAGGCCGTAGTAGGTATCGCGGAAGTCGACAGCGAAGGAGGCGATCGAGCCGAGCGTCGGCCGCAACGGGTCGACATCCGGATCGGCGAGCTCGGTGATCAGCGCCGCCCACGACGCGTTCCCCGCCGGCCGACGCTCGATCGCGACGACGGGGGCGAACGACGGCCCGACGACGCGCCGGACAGGACGGTCCCCGCCGCCGACCTCCCACACGGCAGCCCACGTCCGTACGGCGGCCTCGAACACGGACGTCGGGGACCACCAGATCCAGCGCAGCGCAGCGCGCCGGTCGACGTCGGCGCGGATCGCCGCTGCGTCCCGGGCGCTGAGCAGCGACTGCGGCAGGACCAGCCCGATCCGCCCACCCGGCGCCACCATCACGGCTGCGAGGGCGAGGAACTCGGCTGCGGCATCGGCGTAGGGTCCGCCGCCGTGGGGCGAGCGACCGCCGCGCGTCGTCGACGCGGCGAGCTGGTTGAGGAACGGGGGGTTGCCGACGACGACGTCGAACGCCGCCGGCTGCCAGCGCATCGTCAGCGCGTCGGCGCAGATCCAGCTGCCCGCACCTGCTCCGCGTCTGGCGAAGACCGGAGCGTCAGGATCGACGTCGACGCCGGTCAACTCGACCGTGCCGCCGACGGCGGTGACCGCATCGCGCACGGCGAACAGGAACCTCCCGTCGCCGCACGCCGGGTCGAGCACCCGCACCGGTCGGCCGGCGCACGACGCGACCACGCCGGCCAGATCCAGCGCCGCGACGACCGCGGCGACGAGCGCAGGCGGGGTGTACCAGGCGCCCAGCCGCTTACGTTGCGAGACCGCCACGTGCCGAGCGTAGGGTCCCCTCCCGTGTCCGACGTGGCTGGGCGGTATCTCGTGTTCGATCGTCCGGAGTGGGCCGCGCTGCGTGCGGCGACACCGCTGACCCTGCGCGAGGCGGAGCTGGAGTCGCTACGCGGGATCAACGAGTACATCGACCTCGATGAGGTCACCGCCGTCTACCTCCCGCTGACGCGGTTGCTCAACCTGTACGTCTCTGCCGAGCAGAGCCTGCACCGGCTGTCGGCCGCGTTCCTCGGCACGCTCGCCGCGAAGGTTCCGTACGTGATCGGTGTCGCCGGCAGCGTGGCCGTCGGCAAGAGCACCTTCGCACGCATCTTGCAGGCGCTGCTCGCCCGCTGGCCGGACCACCCGAAGGTCGACCTGGTCACCACGGACGGGTTCCTGCTCCCCAACCAGCTCCTCGAGGACCGCGGGATCATGAACCGCAAGGGCTTCCCGGAGAGCTACGACACCCGCCGGCTGCTGCAGTTCCTGCGCGACCTGAAGAGCGGTGTCCCGCAGGTCCGCGCCCCCGTGTACAGCCACGTGGTCTACGACATCGTGCCCGGGGAGTCGGTCGTGGTCGAGCAACCCGACATCGTCATCCTCGAAGGCCTCAACGTGCTCCAGGTCGGAGCGCTCGAGAGCGCGAGCGAGTTCGTCAGCGACTACTTCGACTTCAGCATCTTCATCGACGCCGACGAGGCCGACATCAAGGAGTGGTACGTGCAACGCTTCCTCAGCCTGCGCGACACCGTGTTCCAGAACCCGGACAGCTTCTTCCGCCACTACGCCGCGCTGGACAAGGAGCAGGCGGTCACGATCGCCAAGGCGATCTGGACCGAGATCAACGGCAAGAACCTGCGCGAGAACATCCTCCCGACCAAGCCGCGGGCAAGTCTGCTCGTGCGCAAAGGGGCCGATCACCGCGTCACCCACGTGTCGCTGCGCCGCCTCTGACGCGCCGCCGGCTCAGCTCCTGAACGCGCCAGGATCGTGCTCGGCCAGCCAGCCCGTCAGCTCGCCGAGCCGGGTCAGCTCGGTCAGCTGCTCGTCGTGGTCGATGTGCTCCAGCTCCCACAGCAGCTCGTAGGGCACGTGCACGCCGTGGCCGCCGAGTGACATGACCGGCAGGATGTCGCTGCGGACGCTGTTGCCGACCATGCAGAACCGCTCCGGCTCGACCTCGAAGCGCTCGATCAGCCGGGCGTACGTGGGCGGATCCTTCTCCAGCACGATCTCGATGTGCTCGAAGTGGTGGGCCAACCCGCTCACGTCGACCTTGTGCGTCTGGTGGATGAGGTCACCCTTGGTGATCAGCACCAGCCGGTAGTGCGTGCCCACCTCGGCGAGCACCTCGGGGACATCGGCGAGCAGCCGCACCGGCTCCTGCAGCTGGGCACGGGCGCGCTCGACGAGCTCGCCGATCACCGCAGCCGGCACGGCGCCCTCCGTCACGCTGATCGCGCACTCCACCATCGACAAACCGAACGCCTTCACGCCGTAACCGAACGCGCCGAGGTTCTTGCGCTCCGTCGCAGTCAGCGCCGCCTTCACGTCGACACCTGCGGGCGCATAGGGCGCGACGACTTCGACGAAGTGGAGCTCGTTGGCGCGGAAGCCGTCCTCGCTGCGCCACAGGGTGTCATCGGCGTCGAAGCCGATCACGTCGAACCGGCGCATCAGCGGTGCAAAGCGTTCAGATAGTTGTAGACGGTGATCCTGCTCACACCCATCGCGTCGGCGACGTCTTCGACCGCACGGCGAAGGATGAACGCACCCCGCTCGTCGAGCAGACGGATGGCGCGCTGCTTGTCCTCACGCCCCAGGCTCGGCAGCGGCGCACCCATCTCCCGCTCCACTGCGTCGATCATCCGATCGAGCGCACCGTGCAGCGGTGCCATCCGCACCGCGGCGATCACCTGTCCCTCCCACCGCAGTGGCAGGTCACCCGGCTCGCGATCCTCGGTGGCAACCAGGCTCGCGCCGAGCGCCTCGACGACCGGCCGCACGGCGAGCACCAACGGGTGGCGGGGCAGCTTGGTCACGGCGACGCCGCCAGGCGCTCAGCGTGGAGGCTGACGTACGTGGCACCGTTGGCGAACGCCGCCTCGAGCACGGCGGCGGCAACGGCCGGTCCCTGCTC
>JBBQTN010000408.1:0-3425 GCA_038213195.1 Acidimicrobiales bacterium
CCAAGACCGCCGACGAAATCCTGCCCAAGGCCACCGCTGGTCAAAGATCATCGTTCACGCGACACTAGAGAGCTCGCGACGACTGCTACACCATGTAGTAGTAGATTGGGAGGGTGGCCGAATCGATCCTCGACGCTGAACGGAAAGACCGTGGCGGGCGCAGACGGAACAAGGCCATTGCCGTGCTCGCGGTCGTCACTGTCATCGTGTTCACGGTCACCCGTCCTGCACACGAAACCAAGTTCGAGGCGTCCGGTCCACCGAAGCCGCTTCCGGCTGCTGGGAAGCTGACGCCGTTGTCTGCCGACGACTTCGAAGGAGTGCTGGTCGGGCTGCGCGGCAAGCCCGTCATCGTCAACATCTGGGCGTCGTGGTGCGCACCCTGTCGCACCGAGACCCCGCTGCTCGAGAGGGCGTGGGCGGCACACGGGGATCGGGTGACGATCCTCGGTGTTGCCTCGAAAGACGTCACCTCCCGTTCGCTGGCCTTCATCGACGAATTCGGTGTGTCCTACCCCAACGTCTTCGACGACTCCGGTGACATCCGTGCCCGGCTCGGTCTGCGCGGCTTTCCCACCACGTACGTCTTCGACAAGAGCGGAACACTGCGCACCACCATCGTCGGTGGCCTGACCGAACCCCGCCTGGCCGCGGTTCTGGAGGACCTCGGCGCATGATCGACGTCGGGCTGCTGGCAACCATCGCGATCGTGTTCACCATCCCAACGATGTTCGTTCGGCCGTGGCCACCGGCCGCCGTCGGCGGCGGCATCTTGGACACCTGTGTTGGCGCTGTCGTTGTCGGGGTGCTCGTTGGGCGCCTCACGGCGATGGCAATCGACGATCCGCACTCGATCAGCAATCTCAGTGACATCTTGATCATTCGCAGCGGGATCGAGTTCTGGCCCGGGGCCGTTGCTGCGGTGGGCTGGCTCGTCGTCGGCGCCCACCGAGAAGCTGTGCCGGTGGCGGTCCGCTTGGCGGCCCTTGCTCCCGCAGCTCTCGTTGGGTGGGCGTGTTTCGAGGCGACCTGCCTGATCCGCGACGGCTGTCCCGGCCCGCAGAGTCTCATCGGTCTTCGGCCGGACGGCCTGACCACCCGCATGTTCCCTGTTCAACTGGTGGTCTCGATCGCGGCTGCGGGCGGCGCCTATCTCGTCGACCGTCTCCACCGGCGGCGACTGCCATCCGGACAGGTCGCCTTGCTCGCCGTCACCGTGGTCGCAGCGACGCGCTCCATCGCCTCGATCTGGTTGCCGCGGATCGGCAACGGCCTGACTCGCCAACACAAAGAATCGGTCGCCGTTCTTGCTGCGTCATTGATCGCGTTCCCGCTGATCTGCCTTCGGCGAAGCCCGGCTCCGGGCGTGACGGCGCAATGAACGGGGCCTTGCTGCCTGTCGCAGCGGTTGCTGCCGGGATCGTGTCGGCGAGCAGTCCCTGCGTGCTTCCGGTCATTCCGGGCTACCTCGCGGCGGTGTCGTCCGCAGAGCGCTCCACCGCCACAGGGCGGGCGCAGCCCTCGATCGCTGGGGCATTCGGATTCGTCGTCGGCTTCACCATCGTGTTCACCCTCTTGGGCGCAACGGCGTCAGCCGTCGGCGGGCTGCTGTATTCGCGTCTATGGGTCGCGCTGAGGGTGGCCGGCGGCGTGCTCGTGGTGCTCGGCCTGCAGACCGTCGGAGTACTCAAGCTCGGCAGATTGGCGGGTGAGCGCCGACTGTTCGGTCTGCACCGCGTCGGCTCCGGTCCCCGGCGGTCCGTCGCGCTCGGTGCAGTCTTCGCGCTTGGCTGGACCCCGTGCATCGGACCGGTGCTGGCGACGATCCTGACGAAGGCCGCCGCCGACGCCTCGTTGACCGTGGGAATGATCCTCCTGCTGCTCTACTCGGCAGGCCTGGGCCTGCCGTTCATTGCGCTCGCAGTGTGGTTCGACAGATCCGAACCGCCCCGACGATGGCTGTCGCGACGCAGCGCAACACTCCAACGCGCCGGCGGTGTGGCGATGATCATCGCCGGCGTCGCCTACCTCTCCGGTGCTTGGTCGACCATCTTCACCGGTGTGCAGGGCTGGCTAGCCCGGTCCGGGTGGCCACCCATCTAGCCGTCGGCCAACAACGTGCCATGACGACACGGCAACGCCACGACCACGACCACGTAGCGAGTGCCTCGACGAGGAAGTTCACCGCTGTCCCAGACCGAAGTGAAGATCCAGAGTGAAGGAGCTGAGTGCCACCGAAGAAGCGCTACACAGGACCAGGTCGCGGCGCACGCAACGACTCGAACAGCACACACCACCTGCCGGCCCGCACAACACCGCGCCCCGACGACCACCGCGACGCCCGAGGCTCGGCGGTGCCTTCGGCCTCGAACCGGTACACGCCACCGACCAAGTCCGCCCGGCTACGACCCGGCTGGCACAAGGCGATCGGCTTCGCCCTGATCATCGCTGGGATCACGGTCGTCGTGCTCAACGACGTGATGCGCGGCAGCGCCGTCCGACTCCTGCCGGGCGGCCACACCGAGCTCTACCTCATCCTCGGAATCGCGATCGCTGCGTCCAGCATGTGGTGGTTCGGCTGGTTTGACCGTGAACAATGATCAAGCCGGTACGCATCCCGCCGGTCACAGCGGGAGCGCGGTCGTCATCGCCTTCATCGCCGTCGTCGTTCTGGTCGGGGCGTACTTCGCGCTCGGAATGCCAGGCATGAACCACGGCAGCGGCGCTTCGATGCCAGGGATGAAGATGGAACAGCCGGGATCGAACGCAGCGTCCCTTCTTGCGCCGGCAGCGTTCGCCAGCGCCATGGCACATCAGGGGGCAGTGCTGATCAACGTGCACGTGCCGTATGACGGTGAAATCGCCGGTACCGACCTCTTCGTGCCTTTCGACCACATCGATCCGACCTTGTTACCGGCAGATCACAACACGCCGCTGCTGATCTACTGCCGCACCGGCCACATGTCGAGCACGGCTGCATCCACCTTGTCCGGTCTCGGCTACACCGACGTTGGAGAGCTCCACGGCGGGATGGAAGCATGGCGACAGGCTGGCCGAGAGATCCTGCACGTTCCGAGCCATGCGACAACGCTTGAGGCGGGCGTCGCCAGCGACCGCCGTCAGCGCACGCTGCCGGTTGTGCTCGTCGCCGGGTAGGTGAGCGCAGACTGAGCGCAGGCGCGGTGCGGCACATCCAACCACGACCGTCGCTAATCTACTACGAGCTGTAGGAGCTCCGCTTCTACCCCCGAAAGGACCACCCCCCATGCGTCGAAGCACCCTGTCACTCAGCGTTGCCGGCCTCCTGGCGATCACCACCATCACTGCATGCGGAAGCAGCGCCAAGTCCAGCAGCCAGACCTCCGCGACCGGGTCAACGACCGTTGCTCCCGTGACGACGATGGCCAGCGCCGAAGACCACAATG
>JBBQTN010000409.1:0-3407 GCA_038213195.1 Acidimicrobiales bacterium
ATGCTCGCCAGGTCCAGCGCGCAGACCATCAACCAAGCCGAGGTCGACTCCCGCGGGCGCACGCTCGTGCAGTCGCTCAACTCGCACGGCGTCGACGTGCGCCTGGTCGGCCAGACCGTCGGCCCGACCGTCACCCGCTACGAGCTGGAGCTCGGTGCCGGGGTCAAGGTCGCGCGGGTCACCAGCTTGAACCGCGACATCGCCTACGCGATGGCGGCCACCGATGTGCGCATCCTCGCCCCGATCCCGGGCCGCTCGGCGATCGGCGTCGAGGTCCCCAACCACACCCGCCAGCTCGTCAGCCTGGGCGACATCATGGGCTCGGCGGAGGCCAAGGCGGCCACCCACCCGCTCGACGTGGCGATCGGCAAGGACATCGCCGGACGATCCGTGTTCCTCAACCTCGCCACGACCCCGCACCTGCTGATTGCCGGTACCACCGGCGCCGGGAAGTCGAGCGGGATCAACTGCATCATCACCTCGCTGCTGATGCGCGACACACCGGACCAGGTGAAGCTGATCCTGATCGATCCGAAGCAGGTCGAGATGGGCCAGTACAACCGCCTCCCGCACCTGCTCACCCAGCCGGTGACCAACCCGAAGAAGGCGGCCAACGCCCTGCAGTGGGCGTGCAAGGAGATGGACCGTCGCTACGACGTGCTGTCGGAGGTCGGGTTCCGCGACATCGGTGGGTACAACTCGGCGTTCGACCGTGGTGATCTGCACAACGACCCGGACAGCGGGACGATGTTCGAGCGGATGCCGTACATCGTCGTTGTCGTCGACGAGCTCAACGACCTGATGATGGTGGCGGCGCGCGACGTCGAGGACAGCATCACCCGCATCGCGCAGAAGGCCAGGGCGGTGGGCATCCACCTGATCGTCGCCACGCAGCGACCGTCGGTCAACGTGATCACCGGCGTGATCAAGGCCAACGTCCCGGCGCGGATCGCCTTCGCTGTCTCCTCGCTGACCGACAGCCGGGTCATCCTCGATCAGCCCGGCGCGGAGAAGCTGGTCGGCAAGGGCGACATGCTGCTGCTCCCCGGCAGCTCCAACGTCGCCCAGCGCATCCAGGGCTCGTTCGTCAGCGAGGAGGAGGTCCGTAGGATCGTCGCCCACTGGCGGCGCCAGGCGCCCGAGGTGGTCTACGTCAGCGGTGTCGAGGGTGAAGAGGGCGAGGGCAAGCTCGGCGGCGGTGGCGGGTTCGGCGGCAACGGCGAGGACGACGACGAGGACGAGACGCTGATGCGTCAGGCGATGGAGCTGGTCGTGCGCAGCCAGCTCGGCTCGACGTCGATGCTGCAGCGCAAGCTGAAGGTCGGCTTCGCCCGCGCCGGCCGGCTGATGGACCTGCTCGAGCAGCGCGGCGTCGTCGGGCCGAGCGAGGGCTCGAAGGCCCGAGCCGTGCTGATGACCGTGGAGGAGTTCGAGCTGCTCCAACAGCGCGGCTGACCCGACGCCTCCGACTGCGGTGCGGGCCGGGCCGGCTGCGAACATCCCCTGCATGCCCGACTTCACCGAGATCACCACCGGCCTGATGTTCCCCGAGGGACCGATCGCGATGCCGGACGGATCCGTGATCCTCGTCGAGCTGTTCGGACCGCGGATCACGCGGGTCCTCCCGGATGGTACGAAGCAGACCGTCGCCGAGATCGTCGGCGGACCCAACGGGCTGGCCGTCGGTCCGGACGGCGCGCTGTACCTGTGCAACAACGGCGGGTGCTTCACGCCCGTCGAGTTCGGCGACCTGCTCTTCCCCGGCCCGTTCGACCCCGATCGGTACGTCGGCGGCAGGATCCAGAAGGTCGACATCGCCACGGGCACGGTCACCGACCTGTACACGGAGTGCGACGGCCGCCCGCTGCGCGCACCGAACGACATCGTCTTCGATGCCGACGGAGGCTTCTGGTTCACCGACCACGGGATCCGCGACTCGGCGGCGCGGACCAGCGACCTGACTTCGATCTACTACGCGAAGGCCGACGGCAGCTCGATCACGGAGGTCGCCCATCCGGTCGAAGGCCCGAACGGGATCGGTCTGTCGCCCGACGGCAGCAAGGTGTACTGGGCCGAGACGTTCACCGGGAGGGTGTTCCAGCGGACGATCAGCGCACCGGGCGTCCTCGCCGAGGGGGGCGGCATCACCGACACGTCGGTCGTGCTGTGTGGCCTCCCGGGCCTGCAGCTGTTGGACTCGCTCGCGGTCGATGGCGACGGCAACGTCTGCGTGGCGACGCTCGTCAACGGCGGGATCACCGTCATCTCGCCCAGCGGAGACGTCCTCGAGCACATCCCCACCGGCGACCTGTTGACCACGAACATCTGCTTCGGTGACAACGACGGCAGTGGCGAGTACCGCGACGCATACATCACGTTGTCGGGCTACGGCAAGCTGCTGCACATGCGCTGGCCGCACCGCGGCCTGCGCCTGAACTGCCTCTGATTGTCTCGCACGGGGCGTCCGCTTCGCTTTCGCCCCGGCTCGAGCGTGCTGCACTCCCTCGCCGTTCGGCTCGGTCGCTGATCTGATTGTCTCGTACAGGGGGGCGTCCGCTTCGCTTTCGCCCCGGCTCGAGCGTGCTCCACTCCCTCGCCGTTCGGCTCGGTCGCTGATCTGATTGTCTCGTACGGGGGGCGTCCGCTTCGCTTTCGCTCCTCGCACGGTCCGCCACAGCCGGGCGGCACGGTCCGGGGCGGGGCAGCGGGGCGGCGGTAGCCTCCTCGCACGTGGGGCAGCGCTTCTACATCGAGACCTTGGGGTGCCCCAAGAACCAGGTCGACAGCGACAAGCTGATCGGCACATTGCTCGCGGACGGGATGACCGCGACCGACGATGCTGCCGCGGCCGATCTTGTCGTCGTCAACACCTGCGCGTTCATCGAGGACGCGCGGCGCGAGTCGATCGACACGATCCTGGCCCTCGACGAGCAGCGCAAGACCGGCGCCCGCCTGGTGGTCACGGGGTGCATGGCAGAGCGCTACGGCGCCGAGCTGGCCGCCGCGCTGCCCGAGGTCGATCAGGTGGCCGGCTTCGGTGTGCCCGTGAATCCCAGCGTCAACCGTGACGTCGACCGCATCGTCAAGACCGGCGTCGCCGCGACGCGCTCGCGCAGCATGATCCCGGTCAGCGCCGCCCCGCTGCCGACGCTCGACCTGCTCAACCTGCCGCGACCCAAGTCGTCGAGCCCGTGGGCGTACGTGAAGATCGCCGAGGGCTGCGACCGCAGCTGCGGGTTCTGCGCGATCCCGAGCTTCCGCGGCCCGCAACGCAGCCGCACGGTCGAGAGCATCCTCGCCGAGGTGCAGGCGCTCGAGGTTCGGGAGATCGTGCTCGTCGCCCAGGACCTCGCGTCGTACGGGCGTGACGTCGCCCGCGGCGGCACGCTCGTCACCGTCGACCCGAG
>JBBQTN010000410.1:0-3407 GCA_038213195.1 Acidimicrobiales bacterium
TGCAACACGTCACCACCGCGGTCCTTTCCTTCGAGCTGCCACGGCGGCCGCCCAGCGCTGTCACCGCTCCTGGTTGGTGGGCGTCGGCTCGTGGGTGTTGTTGTCAAGCACGTGACCCTCCATGGTTCGATCGGCGTGCCGCGTCGTTGATGACCCCGGGCGGGCGCCGCAACTACGCGGGCCTAGACGAAGGTGTATGGATGACTGCCATTGTTTGCGCAGCCGGCGCAGCGGCAAACGCGGTCGCGTTCGTGCGATCTGCGAGTGACGGGGCGTCGCTCAGCTCTCTCCGGGCCTCGTTGTCAGCGGTGATAACTTCGGGCTGTGCGGCGGGGGATGGCATTATTCGTGGCGGTCGCCGTCGCGCTCACAAGCTGCTCAGACGGCGGCAACTCCGATCCGACGACGTCGCGAACCTCACCCACATCGACGACCTCGGCCGCTTTCACGACGACCACATCGCCGGCGACGACAACGACGGTTGGACCGACCGTTCCACCAACGTCGGCACCGACAACCGCGACAACGGCGACCACCGACGGCTTCCGTGATATCGGCGCCGGTGTCACCGTCGCCGACCAGACCCTGCAGCTGACCGCTGCCGCGCAGCCCGCGGTCGCTGCGCCGACGATCGCCGGTACTCAAGCGTGGGGTGGCGTGTTCGAGGTGTCGGCTGTTGCACAACCTGCGTCTCCGGTCCGGGTTCGGCTCCCCGCACCAGGACCGATCCCTGACGGGTTCGCCGTGACCGTCATGATCGCCTCCTCCCCGAACGGTCCGTGGGAACCGTTGGAGACCGAACAGGTTCTCGTCGACGGCAGGGTCGAAGCAGTCACACCGCACTTCTCGATCCTGACGACGATGCTGTCATCGATCGTCGATCTGGTCGGCGAAGCCCGACACATCTTCGACGACGCGACCGGCGGGTTCCTCGCCGACGCCGAACAACCGACCTGCGGCGGTGAGGACCAGGCGAGAAGGACCCTGTCGATCAACTCGACCGCTGCTGGCACCGTGAAGTGGTGCCTCGGCGTCGAAAGAGGGGTCACCGTCTTGCGGGTAACCAACAACCTGCGGTACGCCCTGCAGGCTTCGCACCCGGGTCTGACCGTCACCAACGCCAACCTGGACACGACATCGTTGGCGGCGGTCACTGCGAAGATAGACCAGACGTTGGTGCTGCTCGCCCCGAGACGGGCGGTCACCTTCCGGGTCGACGGCACCACTGCCGGTCTGACCACTGAGTTCAACGGGCTCGCCGACAGCCTATACCAGCTGCAGATCGGGATTGAGACGTTGCTGGCGATCCTGTCCCGTTTCGGCGCTGCAGGCGCCGACGCCGTCGCTGCGACCGCGTCGTTGTTGCAGTCACCGAAATGTGCGGCGACGATCGGCGACCCAACCGGAGGGAACGTCCTCGCCAACTGCTTCAGTGCCGGTGACATCCTGCGTGCCTTCGGCGCCAAGGCGGTGTTCGCGGCGGCGTTGATGACCGTCGGACCGTTGATCGAGTTCTTCCACTCCAGGTTCAACGCGATCGGTGACATCATCAGCGGACGCGACCGGTACCAGATCAAGATCGGCGCGGCCGCTCCCCCAGCCGCGGTGACGTCGGTGCCATGCTCGCCGAATTGTGAGATCACCGGGCAGGTCGCGTTCCAACATCCGACGTGGGGAACGAGCACACTGGTCACCGCGACGACGCACTACGACAAGTACTGCAGTTCGGCCGGTGACGTCTATGTCGTCGATACGGGCGGGACGGTCCGGTGGAGTACGCACATGGAGTACGGGTGCGGGGAACCGATCGAACCGAACGCTCCGCCAACCGATTCGACTGGGAACCTGTTCGTGATCTACAACCCGGGCCGCTACCACGGGACGGTCGTCCTGCGCCCGGTTCCCGACGGCATCGACGACCTGCACACCACCGCCGAGGACGTCGGCAGGTTCTACTACTCCGACGTTTCCGACGTCGACGGTGACGGGGTGTTCGAGATCACCCAGTACGACAACGACTGCAACCCGGACTGCGCCGACGGGACGATCACCTCCGAGATCTTCCGATGGAACGGCTCTGACTACGCCGCGTCATGAACGGTGACCGGGTGACCACCGGAGCGTTTGTCCGGTGGCTTCGCCGTGACCGGGGCAGCGCCGATCGCTGCGGGTCGGGCCGGCTGTCCCATAATGTTCGGCCGGGCCACGCTCTACCCTCGCCCATAAGTGCCGTTTCGCCCGGCCTCGCAACTGTGCGACAGCGTCCGAGAAAGCGCGTCCTCGATCGTGGCGCGAGAGCTCGGCGAGGCTGCGACCGAACTGTTGGTCGGTCGCTCCTCAGGACATCGGGGGTCGCTGCCGAGAACATCCGTCCAACAGCGAGCCCCGCGGCCGTCCCGGCGCGTCGGCAACGGCCGTTCTGTGGCCTGCTACTCGGCACTTCTCGCGCACGGAGCATCGCTTCTCGGGCGGGCGTTGTATCGACCCCAACGGCCGGAGCAAGGAACTCGGGCCGGGCCCGCTCGATCCATAGGAATCGCCGCGTGATCGCCAGATGGTGAAGCGTGGCGGCAAGTCCCCCTCGCCCATGGCGGAGGCCCCGGTGGCGGCCCATGTGGTTCGCCGTCTCAGCGCCTTTCTCTACCGGCGCGAGCGCGAGTGATCCCTCAGCGTGCTGTGTTGCCAGGTCGGTCTGAGTGCGAGTTCGGTTCCTGTCGGAGGCCCCGGAACGGTTGGGTATGTTCGCCTTCAGGTGACCGCCTACGTCAAATCGATGCGGAGCGGTGTGTGGCGGGCGAGAGCGTCGAAGTCGACGTCGGCCTGGAGGACGGGCAGGTCTGCCCGGATGGCGACTGCGGCGATGAGGCAATCGATCAGTTTGCGGACCGTCTGACCGCTGAGGCGGCAGGTGCGGTAGAGCGCAGCGGCATTCTCGTAGTCGATCGGGTACGTCGGGACCAGCGAGGTGCGCGCGAGCAATCCCCGCAACTCGTGCAGGTGCGGCTCGTTTGCGTGCGCCGGCGAGCATCTCCATTCGGACTCGGGTCGCAGCTGGCGAGGTCGGTGCCGAGGACCTCGTCGACCCGAGTGCACACGGCACTGCGGGTGTTGCGAAGGAACTCGATCCACGCCGATGTGTCGACCAGGATCATCCGACTCGCGACGTGCGCAGCTCCTCGAGGTCCGCGTCCCATCCGGAGCCCCGCAGGCGCCGTGCCTCGTCGAGTTCGAGAGGGTCGACAGCAAGGGTTCGCAGGGCGAAGTTCATCGCTTCTCGCTTGGTTCAGCGGCGCATGACGACAGCGCTCGCGTCGTCGTCGATGTCGATGTGGGCGCGTGCGATACACCAACGATACGCCACTTCGCCGAGGTGGGCGCTCGTCGTGGGTGACGTACTCGGCCGCCAA
>JBBQTN010000411.1:0-3387 GCA_038213195.1 Acidimicrobiales bacterium
CCGCGCTCGCAGTACACCGGCACCTCGCCGCGCACCTTCTCGAAGCCCAGTGGCATCCCCTCGGTCGAGCCGAGGTGGCTGCCGGGCACGACGCGCAGGAACCCGTTGGCCGGCGAGGTCGGGTCGATGTGCAACGTCAGCGCGATCGACGGGTAGAAGTCGGAGTTGGGGAAGGCCTGGTGGTCGGAGTGCCAGCCGATGCGGGTGTAGGTCATCTCCTGGCCCGGACGGGCGTCCTGGTAGACGACCCCGAAGCGGGCGCCGAGCGCCTCGTCGAACTCCCACGGGACGATCCCGCCGAAGCAGCGGGTGATCAGATCGAGCAGGACGGGGTGGTGGAAGGCGGCGCGTGCCTCCGCCGAGAGGCGGGTGACGTCCTTGACGTAGTGCACGAACGGGGCGATCTCGCCCTCGGCCACCGCAGTGAGGTAGTCGCCGCCGTAGCGGGCACGATCGATCGTGCCGGTGGCCACGGCCTGCTGCAGCGCGGCGAGCGACGCCTCCAGCGCGGTGAGCTCGTCGTCGCTGAACACGTCGGAGACGATGACGTAGCCGTCCGCGAGGAACGCGGCGGTCAGCATGCCGGGGTCGATGCGGCTCACCGACGTGTCGGCAGTGGGTGCGTCGGTGGTGGTCATGGGCGCCTCCTGGTGATCCGGTCCGCAGGCTCAGGTGCGATGCTCCGGCACCGCACATGAACCAACCGGTTCAGACTAGCCGATCGTCGCGACCCGCCGTTCAGACGTTGACGATCGTGGTCCCGACGGTACGGCCGTTGAGCAGCTCGACGAACGCCTGCGGGGCCTCCTCGAGCCCCTCGAACTCCGTCGTCCGCGGACGCAACGTGCCGCCGGCGATCCATGCGTTCATCTGCGCGCGCGCCTCGTCGTACCGGTCGGCGTAGTCGAAGACCAGGAAGCCCTGCATCCGCACCCTGTTGTTGACCAGCAGCCCCGGAACGCCGCGTGGGCCGGGACCGGGCGTCGCCGTGTCGTACTGGCTGACGACCCCGCAGCACACGATCCGCCCGCCCGTGGCCATGCGGAACAGCGCGCTCTCCAGGACGGGCCCGCCGGTGTTGTCGAAGTACACGCCGATCCTGTCACCCGTCGCGTCCTTGAACGCGGTGCGGAAGTCGGGGTCGTGGTAGTCGATGGCGGCGTCGAAGCCGAGCTCGTCGGTGAGCAACCGGCACTTGTCCGCCGACCCGGCGACGCCGACCACGCGGCAGCCCTCGATCTTGGCGATCTGGCCGACGATGTGGCCGACGGAACCGGCCGCGGCCGAGACCACCACGGTCTCGCCCTCTCGCGGCTGGCCGACGTCGAGCAGCCCGAAGTAGGCCGTGATCCCGTTCGTGCCGAGGACCCCGAGCGCGGTGGCCGGGTCGGTGCCGTCGGCGAGCACCTGCACGCTGCGTGCGGGGGCGGTCGCGTACTCCTGCCAGCCGTTGAACGCGCTGACCAGCGCGCCTTCCGGGACGTCGGCGGACTTCGAGGCGACGACCCGGGCGACCGTGCTGCCACCCATCACCCGGCCCGACTCGGGGGCGCCGGCGTAGCTCGCGCTGCCCTGCAGCCCGGCGCGCTGTCCTGCTCCGATGGTCAACGCCACCGTCCGGCACAGCACCTCACCGTCAACGGGCTCCGGCATCGGTGCGGAGCGGACCTCGAAGTCCGACGCGGTCAGCGCGCCGGTCGGGAGCGAGGCGATGATCACCTGTCGGTTCTCGGCCATGGGCGATATCATCGCCGCTCGACGGCGTCAGGTGCTGGTCGGAAGGACGCCGGTGACAGCGGCGACGCCTTCGGCAGGGAAGTCGATGTTCAAGCCGTCGATCCCCTCGCGCAGGAGCCGCGCATAGCTCGTCGCGTTCTCGAGGGCCCGGTTGTTCGGCCAGACCCAGATCAGGTAGCCGGCGCGGTGCGACGCGGCGATCGACGCCGGGGTGAGCACCTTGACCCCGTTGTAGTCGGGCGGCAGCTGGAGGATCCGCATCCCCGCCGGCAGCGGCGTGCCGTTGAGGATCCATGCTGCGCTGGCGCCAAGACCCGGGGTCACCTCAACACCTGGCGAGAGCTGGTGGAACACGTCGACGGTGGCGTCGTCGAAGGAGGTGACCACCGCGGCGCCCTCGCGGTGCAGGTCGTGCAGCTCCTTGGCCAGCTGCGTGGCCGCGGCTGCCGCCGGCGCGCCGCTCCCCTCGATCTCGATGTTCAAGGGGGCGTCGGGGAAGCGGGCGACGAGATCGCTGAACCGGGGAACGGCGAAGTCGTCGGGCGTGGAGCCGGGCGGAGGCGGTCTGTCGCCGGTGCGGATCCCGCGGTAGATGTACGCGTCGACCCGATGGCCCCTGGCGACGCCGGCGGCCGTGAACCAGTACGCGTTGTCGAGCTTGCTGAGGTCGGCGTACGTCGTCTCGCCGACCTTGCCGGTGCCATTGGTCAGCCGGTCGACGCTGTCGTCGTGCTGGACCACGAGCACCCCGTCGGACGTGAGCATCACGTTGAGGTCGAGCATGTCGACGCCGGCCCTCATGCTCTCGCCGTAGGCGAACAGGGTCGAGCCGGGGTACTGGCCCTCACCGCCGGTGTGGGCGAGCACGATCGGGCGCCCGAGCGCGAGGAGCGCGGCGATCGTGGTCGGCGACACCGGCTGTCCGGCGGCGGTGCCTGGCGTGCTCGGTTCGGCGCCTGCGGGGGTGGTGGACGTGCTCGGTCCTGCATCCACGGCGTCGGTGCGGGCCGCGGTCGGTTCGGCCTCTGCCGCGGCGGTTCGGACCGCCGTCGCGGCGGGCGGCCTCGGCGCTGTGGTCGGTGCGGTGGTCGGTGCAGCGGTCGGGGTCGGGGCTGCGGTCGGCGTGGTGGTCGTGCTCGCCCCGACGGTCGCGGTCGGCGCGGCGTTCGGATCAGGTGCCGCTGTCTCGGTGGAGAGGCGCGGCGGCTCGGCCGCGCAGGCGGCGAGCACGAGCAGGACGGCGAAGATGGCAGCGAGCCTCATCGGGCGAGCTCCGCGTACTCCACGGCGATCTGTGCTGCGGTCGTTGCGTTGTTGCGCACCAGCGCGACGTTCGCGGCGAGGCTGCGCCCCCCGGTGCGCGCGACCACCCACGAGAGCAGGAACGGGGTCACGTCCTGACCGGTGATCCCGCGCCGGGCGAGCTCGGCAAGGCCGTCCTCGACCACCTCGGCGATCTCACCGGCGGGGATCTCGGCATGGTCGGGGATCGGGTTGGCGATGCTCACCCCCACGGTGAGGCCGAGCTCGTCCCACGTGGCGTGCAGCAGCCTGGCCAGCGCCTGCGGGCCGTCCACACGGCGTGGCGCCGGGAGCCCGCTGGAGCGGCTGTAGAACGACGGGAAGTCGTCGCTGCCGTTGACCACGACC
>JBBQTN010000412.1:0-3372 GCA_038213195.1 Acidimicrobiales bacterium
TGCTGGATGTAGCCGGCATCTGGTCTGCCCGGTTGGCCGACGATGAGAATTTTGCTGTGTGGTGAGGCTGAGGTGATGACCTGGAGTGCCGCGGCGACCGATGTCCCGAGCTCTGGGACGTGGGAGTCGTCGCTGCCGTCGCATCGGATGTCGTTGTCGATGGTCTCGATGATGACGAGCTGGGGAGTGGGAACGATCGCGAGGGCCGTCTGCGCTTGCGCCGGTAGCGATGCAGCGACTGCACCTCCCACGGCTGTGTTGGCGACGTGATCCTTCGTGGCGGGGCGAGCTGCGATCAGTCGGAGGTAGATGCTGTTCACCGTGGGTGAGGTGCCAGTCGCCCAGGAGTTCGCGAACGCTGGTCGTCCCGGGGAGCTTGGGTCAGAGTTCTCACCGGTGAGGGCCGAGTGTCCGATCGCCACGATCCCGACGGTGTCGTCGGTGGACGTGTTCGCCACCGAGGTCGATGCGGCCGTCGATGGTGATGTGGACGTGGTCGTGGCGCCGGTGGTTGCCGGGAGTGGTGTGCTCGATGACGTGGTGGTGGCGCCCGTGCTCGAGGTCGTGTTGGCGAGTGTTGGCGCGCTGCTGCGGGTCACGGATGAGCCGCATGCGGTGAGCGCCGCGATCGTCGTCACGACTCCCAGCAGACGCTGAATGGTCCGGGACGGTCGGCGTCGGAGTGCTGCCATGGATCCGCTCCTGGCTGTGTGTTGTGTCGAGTCGCCCGTCCGGCAGGTGATCGTGGTCCCGACGGTGCTCGTGGTATCGGTGCCCTAGTATGGACGGTTCAGCGGGTCTCGATGATGCCGGCGGCGTTGTCGACGGTCAGCGAGAAGGGGTCGGTCGCGCGGGCGAGCACGACGATCCGCCCGGCGCCAGCCACCGGCGTGCAGCACGATCGTGCGCGGTGAGGCATCAGCGGTCGCCGCGCATCAGCGCGACGAGCTGTCGGCGCCACTCGACAGAGCACTTGTCCGCCTGCACGCTGACCAGCGTCGTCTGGTCGAGCGGCAGCAGGCCGGGGACCAGCTCGAGCATCCGCTTGTCCTCCGCGCCGATCGCCAGGTCGAAGCGGATCACCTCCTCGGCCGACACCGAGAAGTCGTCGTTGCGCCACACCACGAACGTGAACAGCGCGGTGGCGTCGTCGATCGGCGTGGACAGCAGCAGCAGCACGTGCTGCAGCCCGGTCGCGTATCGGATCGTGCTGCGGACGTTGAACGGCAGGTCGAAGCCAGTGCTCATCTCCCGCTCGACCACCGCGGTGGCCTGGCCGCTGGCCAGGTTCGCGGCGTCGTCGTTGTTGGCCAGCACCGCGTAGCGGTAGCCGACATAGCCGTCGTCGAGCGGTTCGATGTCGATCTTCGGGACCAGCGTGTCCTGTGCCCGGCCGAACGTGCCGGTGTGGACGAACGGGAAGTGGCTGACGTCGAGGAAGTTGTCGACCATCCGGGTCACCGACGTGGTCCACACCTCGACCGGCGTGTTGATCCGCCTGAACGCCGGATCGTGCTCCGCGGCGATCTGCGGGACCTCCGCCCGCGGCGCGCCGAGGCAGACCCACACCAGCCCGTAGACCTCCGCGCAGTGCACGGTGTCGAGATGGGCCCGTGGCGGCGCCGGCACGGCCGCGCCTGCCGACGGCACGCGGACGCAGCGCCCCAGCGCACCGAACGTCCAGCCGTGGTACCTGCAGGCGAGGCAGCCGTCCTCGACGGTGCCGGCCGACAGCGGCGCCTCGCGGTGCGGGCATCGATCGGGTGCGGCGACGACGGTGCCCTCGGGCCCGCGCCAGAGCACGAGCCGCCGTTCGAGCAGCGTCACCGGGTGCGCCGCCTGACGGGTGACCTCCACGCTGCGCGCCACGGCGTGCCAGCTGTCCACGAGCGCCGCGCAGGACGCGAGCACGCCGTGCTCGGTGGTCGCAGTCGTCGCCATCGGGTTGAGGATGCTACCGATCAGCGGCGCCACCCCAGCTCGCCCAGCGCGGCACGCACCGCGCCGAGGTCGTCGCCGATACCGACCCACGCCGTGGCGGTCGGGCCGAGCGCGTAGCGTCCGGCCCGGACCAGATCGGTGAGCACCGTCTGCGACACCGTGCTCGCCGGCCCGACCCACACCGCGCTGACGATCGCCCGACCCGCCGGCGCGGCGGACGTCCACGACGGCCGGACCGTGTGGTGCAGCAGCGGCGCTCCGCCGAGCTCGATCCGCTGGTGCAGGACCACGCTCCCGGCCGGCGCGCCGTGGCGCCCGCCGACCAGCTCGTCCACCCAGCGCACGTCGCTGCCGAGCGCCGCAATGACGTGCGTACGGGCAGTGTGATGGCACCCGGCGACGGCGATCGTCGGCTCCGGGCACCAGTCGAGGCGCGCGCCGCCGGCCACCGTTGCAGTCGTGCAGGCGGTGGACGGGCCGCCGTGCGGACCCGGTTGGGCGAGCGTCGCGGCGACGGAGCGCACGCGCAGGTCCGTGTCCGCGCCGACGTCGACGCGCAGTCGCAGTCGGTCGCCGCCGAGCGGGCCTGCCGCGCCGCCGACGAGGTGCACGGTCAGCGGAGCGTGGCCGGTGACACGCATCAGCAGCGGCGCCTCGCCACGGATGACGTCGGCGACGCTGCACCCGCGCCCGTCGGCGCGCACCGCGAGCTCAGCGCACGCGTGCATCCGCAGTCAGCTGCGCAACGTGTTGGCGGGCCACGCCGCCAACCGGCCACGAACCCACGTCGCCACCGCCGACGCACCGTCGGCCTCGACCAGTGAGGTGAACGCGATCGGCAACGCGCCGCGCCGCGCCCTGGCGTCGCGGTCCATCACCGCGAGGTCGGCGTGCACGAGCGGCGCGAGGTCCGTCTTGTGGATCACCAGCAGGTCTGCGGCGGTCACCCCGGGCCCGCCCTTGCGCGGCACCTTGTCGCCACCGGCGACGTCGATCACGAAGATCTGGGCGTCCACGAGGGCTCGGCTGAAGATCGCGGTGAGGTTGTCGCCGCCGCTCTCCACGAGGGTCAGCTGCGTACCTGGATGGGCCGCCTCCAACTGCTCGACGGCGTCGAGGTTGGCGGAGATGTCGTCACGGATCGCCGTGTGCGGGCAGGCCCCGGTCTCCACCGCGACGATGCTGTCGTCGGGCAGGACCGCCATCCGCCGCAAGGCCTCGGCGTCCTCCGTGGTGAAGATGTCGTTGGTGACGACGACCATCGAGTGCTCGGGGGCGAGCAGGCGGCACAGCGCGGCGACGAGCGCCGTCTTGCCACTGCCCACCGGCCCGCCGATGCCGATCCGCAGCGCACGCCCGCGTGGGTCGGCCGGCGTCTCGTCGAACAGCCCGTGCTCGTGGGCGTGCGGATGGTCGTGGGAGTGGGACGGG
>JBBQTN010000413.1:0-3367 GCA_038213195.1 Acidimicrobiales bacterium
CCCGCCACCACTTTTCGGGTTGGGCGACGTCGGCTGCTTCGTAGACGATGCCGAGTGGGTCGGCCGCTTCCCGTGCGCGTGCCATCGCCACCAGGTCGGCGGAGAGATCAACCCCGACGACCTCTGCGCCGAGTCGAGCGAGGCCACGAGACGCCCGTCCATGCCCACACGCGACATCGAGCACTCGCTCCCCGTCGACCGTTGCCGCGAGGAGCTCGCCAATTCCCTCCACAATGATTCCGTCACCGTCGCCGACCAGTCTCGGATACCAGTCCGAGATCTCGTCATACCGTGGCGGCGGCTCCCCGGTCATGCACGCAGATTGCCCGATCGGAGGCTGTCGCACGAATCGGTTTTGACGCCGCAGTACCGCGACATATTGAAGCCGCTCGCCGCAAAGTGCCACATCTTGTGCTCCTGCTTCTCGAAATCGGATTCTTGCGACAGCGCTCCTCTAGCGCCCTTATTCCAGCGCGGAACGGCCTTTGGCGCTCTCCCGCGGCGGCTGTTACGCGCAGGGCGAGATAGCGCCGGTCATGGCGCATCGCAACCGGTCGATGGACGCCGGACGCGCGCACGGTCCGTATCGGAATGCTGTGCCGTCGTTGAGCACCAGGGTTGTGACGTTGCCTGCGTTGCAGCCGGGTGCAGGCCCTTGCGAGAGATCATCAGGAAGCGTTGCGGGAAGAAGCGAAAATATGTGAGCACTGCCCTTATCAGAGCGGCTCACCGCAAGGTCCGGTCCCTCCGGATATGCGGCTGTCTCGATCCGGATGACGTCTGTCGCGGAGTAGGGATGAGCGGCCGCTTTCGGTGTGGTCGATGGCGCTTCGGTCGAGCTGTGGTGGGAGGAGCTACACGCCGCTGCGACAACGACCAGCGCGACGACACACACGATTCGATTCAGAACGTTTTGACGCTGCGTCAGTATCCGGCGTTCCACCCGCACAGATTGCCCTGTCTGGCGCTGTTATTCCAGCGCCCGATCGGCAGTTCTGGCGCTCGGTCAGTTTTGGTGTTGGACGATGAACCAGATCGGCTTGATGATGCCGCCGTCCGGTTCAGTGAGGTTGATCACCGTCGATTCCAACACGCCGAAACCGGCGTCGGCGAGGAGCTTCAGGTTCGTTGCGGCGTCGAAGCCGCTCCACCTCATCGGGCCTGCGTGGAGCCAGTCGTCTTCGAAGCCGTTGGGATCGTCGCGGCTGTGCAGATTCCCGACGAACATACCACCCGGACGCAGCCACGATCTGATCGAGGCGAACAGGCCCGAGTGCTGCTGTCGGGGCGTATGGGAAATCGAGAAGAACGCGAGTACCGCGCCGAGTGACCCAACCGGATACTGCACGCTGTGCATGTCAGCCTGCCTCAGCGACACGCCCGGAAGTGCTTTCCGTGCCTGAGCAAGCATTCCGTGCGAGACATCGACACCTGCGTAGTCGTATCGCTGGGCCAGTAACCGGCCAACCGGCTTGCCCGTCCCACATCCGAGTTCGACAATCCGTTCGCCCTCGGACAGGAATGCGTCGATTCTTGTCGCCCACTTCGAGCGGAGATCGGGAACGACCCGACTGGCCCAATCGTCATAGCGCGGGGCAAGTGCGTCGTACGTTTCGCTGAGATCGTTCACCACCATCTCCACAATACGCACGCGTAGTGCCCGACTCGCGGCGGATTCGTTCGACGCCGATCGGCAGTTCGGAGCGGTGATGTTGGCTGCCTCGTCGTGCCAGAATCGTCAGGTGACGGGCGATAATCACTGGGGTCTCGGCGACGTGTTCAACGAGGTGCCGGAGCTGTACGACCGGATGCGTCCGGTGTACCCCGCCGAACTGTTCGCGGATTTGGCTTCCATCGCGCGCATTCGCGGCGGCTGGCACGTTCTAGAGGTCGGCTGCGGCACTGGACAGGCGACCCGCTCGCTCGCCTCGCTCGGGTGTTTCGTGACTGCCGTGGAACCAGGCCCTGCAATGGTGGCGATCGCGCGGGAGCGGCTCGCTGACCTTCCGACGGTCACCGTCGAGACCGCGACGTTCGAGCAGTGGGACGACCACGGTCGGATCTTCGACACGCTTGTGGCTGCATCGTCGTGGCACTGGGTCGAGCCGTCCGTCGGTTGGCCGAAGGCGCGCAGGGTCGTACGCCCTGACGGATGGATGGCGCTTCTCGGTCACGTAGTTGTTCGTAGGAGCGGCGAGCCTGAGGTTTATGCCGAGACAGCGGACCTGCACGAACAGTTCTCACCTGGGAACGATGCCTGGGGGCACCCACCGTTCGAGGACGAGGTGCGCGCTACTGACTCGGGATGGGGGCCCGACATCGACCCTGGCGGGCTGTTCGGTGAACCGATCGTGCGCTGGTACGAAACAGTGCAGCACTTCGACGGAACCGGTTTCGCTGATCTTCTCCGCACGAATTCCCTTTACCGGCGACTCGAAACGGGTACCCGAGAGTCGCTGCTTGCGGCGATCGCGGAGCGCATCCGTACGCGGATGGACGACCGAGCGGCGCGCCGTTACCTCACGGTCATGCGCATAGGCCAGCGCGCAGCTTGACGGCCACACGAAACCGCACAGCTTGACGATCGGGAGCGGTTATGCGAGCGCCGATCGGCAGATACGGCGTGGTGTAGCGCACCGCGAGGTCGAAGTCGTCGAATGTGGTGGCGGCGCCGTTGACGTCTGGGTACGGTCGCAGGAGTGATCGCTCGGTCCCGTCTCACGGAACGGCTTCGGCTCGAACCGATTACGCGCGAGCGGGCCGACGATCTCTGGAAGCTCCATCGCGATCCGGCAGTAGCCGAGTATTACGTCGAGGAAGCGCAGTGGACGCGCGAGGACGCGCAGCGAAGCGCGGCCACGTTCGAGGCGGACTGGCAAGAGCACGGTGTGTCGAAATGGCTCGCTTATGATTGCGTCGATGGCACGCTCGTCGGACGTGGAGGATTGTCGACGTGCTCGCTCGACCGGTACCAGGGCCTTGAAGTTGGGTGGGCTCTTCTCGGAGCGTTCAGGGGCCGCGGCTTGGCGACCGAGATCGGCCATGCGGGTATCGAGCTCGCCTTCGCTGAACTCGGAGCCTCGGAGGTCATCGCGTTCACCGAAGGGCACAATCGCCCGTCCCGAGCAGTGATGGAGCGGCTCGGCATGACGTATGTCCGGGACATCGTTTGGCGCGGCCTCATCGAAGGTCTTGACGGAGTGCATGAAGGCGCTCTCTTCGCCCTATACGAGATTGAACGGCACTGAGATCGACAACCGCCAGCCCGACCGTGCACCCACTGTGCGAGCAGAACGTCAGTTATTCCGGTGATCTGTCAAGGGGGAACGGGATATTCCGGTGATCGGTGTCCGGTTGGGGTTCAGCC
>JBBQTN010000414.1:0-3363 GCA_038213195.1 Acidimicrobiales bacterium
CAGAGTCTTGAGCCGCTGGGGAGGTTCGAGGTCGTCGTGGACCCGCACGTCGCGGCTCGTGAAGCTGGTCTGCCCGTTCCACGTCGCACCGCTGGTTCGCTCGACAAGCCCGACCGAGTATCCGTCGACTGCAAGTTCAGCGACAACGGCATCCCACACTCGCTGCGGAGCATCCTCGCCGCAGAGCAGTTCCGGCATCGGAGGCTCCGGCAGCGCCGGCGCGCCATCGAGCTGAGACTGATGGAACACCGGCACCGGCTTGAACCCGCGGACGCCGGCGGAGACGACACGCTCCTCGCCGGTCTTGTCGTCGATCAGACGTTGGGTCGCGGTCATCGGCGCATAGATCCACAATGCCTTCTCACCCTTGGCGACCTGGCATGTCCCGCCAGCTTCAGCGGGCACACGGGTCCATGTCTTGTACGAGGCGGTGAGACCGTCAGGCTCGACGCCGCGGTCGACGAGCTGGCAGGCGATCAGCAGCCGGTTCTGCGGGCTATAGCGATGGAAGCGCGCCGACACGGCAACGAAACGCATGAAGTCCTCACCCGAGACGAGTCGCTCGACCCGTTCGACGAGCGCCTCGTGCAGCCGGGTGAGGCGCTCGTCATCGGGCTTCATGCCGCCCTCTTCTCATCGACCGCGGCGGGCAGCGCCGTGCCGCCTTTGGCGAGCGATCGGAGTCGTCGCTCCTTCCACCACTTCCGTCCGTGTACGACTGCCGGCGGAATGTTGCCGTGGATCAGCAGCGCCTGGCCGAGCGGCGCAAGCCTTGGCACGTGGTACGGCACGAGCGGCTCACGTTGCTCGGATCCCGACACGGACCGTCGGCCACCGCCGGTGTCGCTCGACCATGACCGGCGCTCGACCTCCTCGTCGCCGGAGATCTTCGACTGATACCCGAGAGTCGATTCGTCCGACGCTGACGGGAAGAACAGCTTGGTCGCATGGTTCGTGATGACCGAGTTCGCCAGACGCCCGTAGGCCTCCTCGATCTGAGCGAGTGACTGCCAGATCGTGACGAGTTGGATGCCGATGCCAGCACACGTGGACGCAACCTGCGGCAGCCAAGCGAGCGGCATGTTGCCGGCCTCGTCGATCAGCATCAGCAACGGCGCGCCGAATCCTCGCCCAGCGACATCCCACTCATACGCCTGCGCTTTCAGATCGGAGAGAAAGCCACCGAGAACAGGTGCGAGGCGGCCGTAGTCATCGAGCGGCACGACGAGATACAGCGTGTTGGCCTTCCCCTTCGCAGCGCCCATCAGCCAGTCCAAGTCGACCCAGCTCGCACCTTCCTCGTCAGCCCCAATGTCGGTGACCGCCTGGACGTTCGGGTCGAGGTAGGGATCGGCGACGGTCTGAGCGGTCGCGTACACCGACGACACGAGCCGTTCGTCCTTCGACCAGATCGCGTTCAGATGCAGCGCGGCGGCATCAGCGGCTACTCGTAGGTGCGCCTGGTCGGACTTTGCCACCGCTTCGAGGATCGTCAGCACCTCCGACACCTCTGCCGGGTCGGGCTGGTCCTGCTTGAACACCCAACGGGCGAGCTTCGCCATCGACGGGCCTTCCGGGTCGATCGCGGCGACGCCAACCAAACCGGTGAACAGGATCTTGCCCGAGGTCGCCCAGAAGTCTCCGCCACCCTCGATGCCAGCTTTGGGAGTCCAGGCGGCCAACGCCTCGCCAGCCTTCTTCGCTCCGGATGGTGTGCCGGCATTTCGCAGCGGTGACCAACGGGCCAACTCCTCGGCAGCGATTTCGACCCACTGCTCAGTCGGGTTCACCGGGCGCTTCGTCACGATCCCCGCTGGATCAAAGACGCGAACCTCACCGAGTTGGCGTCGCCGGCGGACCGTCGCATCAAGCAGGTCGCGCTTCACTGACAGCAGCACCGCTGGCCCGTCCCAATCGAGCACGCCGGGGATCGCGCATTCTGCCGTCTTGCCCGAGCGTGACGGCCCCACGATCGCCACGGACGAGATGTCGCCCGACGGAGTGCGCCACGGCAGACGGCGACCCGTCGGGGCGAACTTACGGTTCTGCGTCGCCACCAGCCAGCGGCCGTAGCGGCCGACCACGAACCTGCCCGACTGCGGGCGGCGGATCAGCAACGGGCGAAGTTCTCGCCGTGTCGCAAACCTGGCCCGGACGTCAACGCCGAGCCGCTTGCGACCAGAACCCGAACCGCGCACGAGTCGTACCACTAGGAACGAGACGGCGAGAGCAACGACGGCCACGCCGACTGTCGCCGCCCAGTAGACGACCGGGCCGGGCAGTTGGACAGCGGACTCAGCTGGCCACGCCGATCGCGGATCACCAGCGACCGACGGAAGCCGGGGCACGGCCCGAAGAGCCTCTCCGAGATTGGCATGGAACTGGTGTCCAGTTGCCCGCGCAGCGAGGGCAGCCCCGGCCCAGACCACGGCCGCCGTCCCGACTCCGACCGCGAGCGCCGCCGCACCGAGCAGTTCGGCCGGGGACCAGTCCATCGAACTCGAGCCCTTCGATTGCATGTTCGTCATGCGCTCAGGGTCCGACATCGATGTTGCGTTTCACGCGACTACCCCTTCTCGCAACGCGACTGACCACGCGACTGCCCAGCTCAGTGGCACCTCTGACGCGACTGGCCACGCGATCGCTGTTGCTGGTCGGCCGTCATTCCGACAGTCGCGCCGGCAGTCGCGTGTCCAGCAACAGCCGGCCTTCACCGTGAGTCCCTCACCCGCCAACAGGAGGACCACCAATGACCGCCACCAACCAAGCCGATCGAAGCCTCATCCTCGCCGCCCGCCGCCTCACCACAACGAGATCGACGCAGCGTCTCATCATTCGCTGGGCAGCCGACCCCCAGCTGCACGGAAGGACACCTGCCGAGATGCTCGACGTGCTCGCCCATCGCGGACACGACGACCACGATTGCATCGTGCGAGGACTCGCGACCCAAAGCCAGGGCCACGACGAGGACGCCACCGTCCTGCTGCTCGTCGCCCTGCGACCCGGACTGTGGAAGCTCGCCCACACCTACCACCGAGCACGCCTCAGCGGAGCCTTCGACGATCTTGTCGTCAACGCCGTTCACGTGATCTCACGAGTCGATCCGGCGACGGACCTGCTGTACAACCGAATTCTCGGCCGCATCCGTGCGGCAACACCCCGCGCGTCTCAATGGCCGAAGGAAGAGCCCCTCGCCGAGCTTGACGACACCCCAATAGAGAGCGACGACGACCTCATCAACCAGATCGAAGCATGCGATGTCTTGCGCCGACTCGGTGAACTGCGGGCGGCCGACACCGTGCATACGGCCGACTGGAACGACCTCATGGAACTGCGCGTGCACGGCACCTACGCCAGAGACAT
>JBBQTN010000415.1:0-3341 GCA_038213195.1 Acidimicrobiales bacterium
TGTGCCATCGCCCGGCACGAATCGCGCCCACCCTGTCGGGTGCGCGGCAGTCGGGTGACGACGCGACCGCCGGGACTACTCGCGGGGCAGGCCGAGGATCCGTTCGCTGAGGATGTTGTGCTGGATCTCGTCGGTTCCGCCGGCGATGCGCAGACCCGGCGCGCCGCAGCGGAACTTGGACCAGCTGTACGTCCCCCACTCCCCCGAGTCGGCGGCGAACGCCGGTCCGAGCAGCTCGCCGGCGAGGTCGCCGATCCGTGAGTTCTGCCGCGAGCCGAGCAGCTTGAGGATCGAGCCCTCCGCGCCGCGCTCGGCGCCGGAGCGCTCCCGTTCGGCCTCCGCGCGCGCCGCGACCTTGCGGATCAGGAAATCGTTGAGGTGGACCTCGGCCAGCTTCTGGCGAACGACCGGGTCGGTCGTCTTGTCGAGATGGCGAGCCAGTTCCGTGATCATCTGCACGGGGCTGACACTCTGCGACGACTTGCCAGAGCCGACGGAGGCGCGTTCGGACATCAGCGTCGTCAGCACGGCGCGCCAGCCGCTGCCGGGTGCGCCGACGCGGTTCGCGTCGGGGATGCGAACGTCGGTGAGGAAGACCTCGTTGAACTCGGCGTCGCCGGTCATCTGCCTGAGCGGGCGCACGTCGACGCCCGGCGTGTCGAGCGGCAGCAGGAACATCGTCAATCCCTGGTGCTTGGGCACGTCGGGGTCGGTGCGCGCCATCAGCTGACCGAGCTTGGCCTTGTGGGCGTATGAGTTCCACACCTTCTGGCCGTTGACGACCCACTCGTCGCCGTCGCGCACGGCGCGGGTCTTCAGGCCGGCCAGATCCGAGCCGGCCTCCGGCTCACTGAGCAGCTGCGAGCAGAGCAGGTCGCCGCGGTAGATCGGGCCGAGGAAGCGGCGCTTGAGGTCGTCGCTGCCGTGGACCTGGACGGCAGGTCCGACCATGTCCCAGGCGACGCCGTACTGGCCTTGATCGGGGACGTCGAAGTCCGCCTCGAGCTCGCGGTAGAGGTCGTTCAACTCGGGATCGAGGCCGCGGCCGCCGAACTCCTGTGGCCCGCCGGCCCAGGCGAACCCGGCGTCGAACGCCTTCGCCCGCCACGCCGCCGCCTCGGCGAGCAGCTCGTCCTCGTGAGCCGGGTCGGCAGGACCCATCACCCGCACGTGGTCGTCGCCCTCGCCCCAGACGAACGTCTCCGACTTGATCGGTCGGCGCGTCGCGTTGGCCTCCAGGAACGCCGTCGCTTGCTCCACGAACTGCCGTCGCTGCGCCTCGTCCACGTCTGCACCCCTTCTCCGAGCGACACCCGCCGCCCCGGTCGTTCTCACAAACACGCGTCGCGAGGTGCCACGGGACGGTGGTTCCGTTCGCCTTTCTAACAAACAGCTGTCAGAATGTCCGCACGCAGAGTGGGTCGGACCACTCCTTCTACACGGTCCCTCCGCGCAACGCGGATTCGACAGCAGCCCGGGGCAGGCGCACGGCACGAGGATGATGACGACAGCCCGCGAAGACGACGATCGGGAGAGACACGGCACGCGCAACAGCAAGGCGGGTGGGCCGCGCAAGAGCACCCGCAAGGCGCAGGAGCGCGAGGAGGACATCTACCGCGCCGCGGCGCGGATCTTCCATCGCAAGGGCTATGCCGCCACCTCGCTGCAGGACATCGCCGATGAGGTCGGGCTGCTCAAGGGCTCGCTGTACTACTACATCGACAGCAAGGAGGATCTGCTCTACGGGATCACCAGGACGATCCACGGCGTCGCCGCCGGCAACGTCGACGCAACGCGGGCCAGCGGGGGCACTGCGACCGAGCGGTTGAAGTTCCTGATCGAGAGCCATGTCGCCGCGTTCGGCGAGAACATGCAGCTGATCCGCGTGTTCTACACCGACTACAACGCGCTCGGCCGGGAGCGCCGCGAACTGGTGATGAGCGAACGGCGTGCGTACGAGCGCTACGCGCACGAGCTGATCGTCGAGGGCCAGTCGACCGGCGAGTTCTGCCCCGATCTCGACGCGCGGGTCGTCAACAACGCGATCCTGACGATGGTCAACACCGTCTACATGTGGTACTCGACAGGTCAGCAGATCAGCGTCGACGAGGTCGCCGAGACGTACAGCCGCTTCGCGATCAACGGGCTGCGCTGCGCCCCGGACCACGTCCACCAGCCAGCGGGTCCCCCGCTGCGGCACTCCGCTCGCGCGGCCTCCGCGACGCGGACCTGACCCACAGGCCGCGGCGCGTCGGTACCGCTCGGTCGATGCCGGCGCGCGCCGAGCCTCACGCGGGCGAGTGCAGAACCGGAGCGCCCGCTGGTGCGACGCAATCTTGGCGACGCCGGCGCAATCGCCCGGCCCCGTTGCTCAGCGCAGCAGGCCTGCATCGGCCATCGCCTGGACCTCTTCTGCGCTGCGACCAAGCAGCTCCTGGAGCACCTCACGGGTGTGCTCACCGAAGCACGGCGCAGCCTTCGTCGTGCGCATCGGCGAACGGCTTGCCAGCCACGGCGGTCCCGGCAGCGGCCGCACGCCGAGCTCGGAGTGGGGACAGCGTTGCATGAACTCCCGCGCCGCCAGCACGGGCGACGCGGCAACCTCGACCATCGTCGACACCGCCTCGGCCGTCACCCCTGCGGCGCGCAGCCGCGCCGCTGCGTCGACCGGATCGTGGGCGATCGTCCACGCGCCGACGAGCCGTTCCAGCTCGTCCTCGTTGGCCTTGCGCCCGGCGAGGGTGACGAACCGGGGATCGGCGGCGAGCTCCGGACGGCCGAGCAGGCCGGCGAGCGCGGCGAACTGATCGTCGTCGCGCACCGCGATCGCCACCCACGCGTCGTCACCGGCGCACCGGAACGCGCCGTGCGGACTCATCGTCTGGTCGCGGTTGCCCTCGGCGACCACAGGTCCTGCCCCTGCGGCCTCGATCAGCATCGGCCAGGGGAACGCCGACAGCGTCGATTCGAGCATCGACACCTCGACGCGGTCGCCGACGCCGCTGCGCCGCGAGCGGTACAGCGCGGCGACTGCTGCGATCGCGGCATGGATCCCGGCCGCAGGATCGGGCAGCGACATCGGGAAGTCCGTCGGGCCGCCTCCAGGCGAACCGTTCGATGCGGCGACGCCGGACAGCGCGTCGATGATCGAGCCGTACGCCATCCGGTCGCGCTCGGGACCGTTCTCGCCGAAGCCGCTCATGGCCACCGCAACGATCTTTGGGTTGAGGGCGCTCAGCTCGTCCATCGCCAGGCCCATTCGCGCGAGCGCGCCCGGGCGCATGTTGTCGATGATCAGGTCGGCGCTGGCGATCAACCGCTTCAGCGCGGCCAATCCCCGC
>JBBQTN010000416.1:0-3336 GCA_038213195.1 Acidimicrobiales bacterium
TGATTGGCTGATCCAGCCGATGGCCAGGGGATGGGCATTGGTGATCTGCCGCGCACGTACCTCCGCGTGGGCGAGAGACCTGGCTCAGGACCTGAGCGACAGCGAGAGCCGGTTGCCATCAGGGTCCCGGAACCACGCAACGCCGCCGGCGTCAGGTGATGGGCGCCATACTCCGTCGGAGTCCTGGCCCATGCCGGGGAATCGCTCGAACGTGACACCTACAACTGCCAGCGCACGCACAGAAGCGTTGACGTCGTCGACGAGCCACCCGGCGTTCGTGCCTGCCGGTTCCGGCACCTTCGCCACGACCGACAGCCGAAGCGGGGTGCCGCCCGCATCGACGACGACCGCGTAGACATCCTCGTGGCTCAGCGGCAGGCCGAGCACATCGCAGTAGAACTCCTTCGCACGCGCTGCGTCCGTGATCAGCAATGACCCGACAAATGGTCGCTCCCCAAGCACACGCTCAGTTTACAAGGGCGCCAAGGGAGTGTCTGCCGGGCAGTACAGATCTGTCGATCCGCGCCACGGCGCCCGGGTGCGGACGAGCACATAACGCGCAGCGCAGAACGACGGGCTCGGCGGCAAGTTCCGACCCGCCAGAACGGCGCATCGGGCGCAGCCTGATCGGGCGATGTGACAACGACGGCGGCGCGTCGTCATGTTTCCCGCATGAGTCGAAGACATGCGGGAAGCGCGGCGAGCGCCGCGTTCTCCGACATGCGTTGGGCATCACGCAGCACGTTGGTCGGAACCCAATCCGGGAAGTCCTGGTGGAGTGCGCGATGTGCCCCAGTGGCGGTGTGCTCCTCCCGGATCGCCGCCAACCGCTCGATCGGGAACCCGTTCGCGCAGCGGACCAATGCGGCCCAGACCCGACGGTGGATGAGCGTGATCTTCCCGTTCACCAACCTGGTCCTGACAACATCAGGCGACTCGGCGAGGGCGTTGATCGCGTCGAAGATGGCATGGCTCGATGGGTGCCCCCACCAATTCCCGCGGATCCTTTCGCCCGCGATGAGCTCCGCCACGTTCGGCAACGGTCCGCGCGCGGACTCGAGGAGCATCCCGTGCTCGATGAGCGTCGCCATCACATCCACCTTTGGAGTCTGCCCCGCGCTTGGTCCACCGACCGACGCACTTGTCGAGCGGCCCGGCTCGTAGCGGAGGATCAGTCGGCTGTTGACAGAGCACGGTGACCGTGTGTCCCTCCCGGGACACCCAGAACGACGATGCAGATCGGCGCGATCCGAGAGACACGCGAGTCGCTCCGATCGGCGCATCGGCTCGCCCCGGACCGTCGGCGGTGGCGCTCGTCGCGCTCCGGTCCGGCGCGGCTTGTGATCGCTGTAGCAGAGCGATGCCAGACACGCTCGGGGAGCACACCGCTGGCTCGCCGTCAGTTGATGTTGTTGTCGAGTGATGCGTATCGTGGGCACCTGATCACGAGGAGGCTGCTGTGACTTCGCTGAACGACCGCCCGAACTCCGCGCTTCTCGTTGTTGATATGCAGCGGGATGTCGTCGGCAACGCCTACGACGTCGATCGCGTGGTCGAGAACATCAGCGCGCTCGTGGACAAGGCTCGTTCCCAGAACGTGCCAGTCATCTGGGTGCAGCACTCCAGTGACGACATGCCCGAGGGCTCTGATGGCTGGCGGTACATTCCCGAGCTCACTTGGAACGATGCGGAACCGGTCGTGCACAAGCGTTACGGCGACTCGTTCGAGGAAACCGACCTTGAGTCGCTCTTGTCGGATCGCAAGGTCGGCCGTGTCGTCATCACCGGCGCGCAGACCGACGCGTGCATTCGCTCGACGCTGCACGGTGCGCTCGTGCGCGGTTATGACGCTACCCTCGTCGAGGACGCGCATACGACCGAAGACATGCGCGAGTGGGGTTCGCCGGTCGGTCCTGGCGAAGCCATCGCGTACACGAACCTGTACTGGAAATTCTCCGAGGCTCCAGGTCGAAAGGGTGGCACCGTCGCAACGGCCGAGGTCGATTTCACCGCGACGTGACGATCCGCGGTCCGTACGAGAGGAACTCGAGGCTGCGTTCTGCCGGAGGCGGACGATCAAGTCCTGCGCCGCCCAACGATGTCGGCGTTTCGGCGTCAGACCCGCTTGCAACGAGTACCGCGTCAGACAACGTCTGCGACGTTCGAAGCCTGACCTTGAGCCGGCATCGGTCGGGGGCCACCCTCCAGCGGCCAGCGCCGAGATGGCTGAGCGCGACGCCACCGTCACCGAGCTCAGCGATCCGGCCAGGTGAGCGGGGAGCCACTGTCGGACCTCGAGCCGGACCAAGCAACCAGGGGTGGCTTGGCGCCCTCGACAAGCTGGACGCCACCTTGCTCCACATCCAGGCCGTCGCGACCGACGCCGAGGTGTAGCGGCATGGCCAGACTCATCTACGCCACCAATGTGTCCCTCGACGGCTGCATCGAGGACGCACACGGCGCCTTCGACTGGGCTCCGCCCGACGACGACGTGTTCGCAGCTACCACCGCCCTGCTGAGATCCGTCGGCACATTCCTCTACGGGCGGCGGCTCTACGAGACGATGGCCGTCTGGGAGACCAACCCGGCGATCGCCGAGCAGTCAGACCTCACCGCCGACTTCGCCAGTGCTTGGCTGGCGGCCGACAAGGTCGTCTACTCCACCACCCTGGCCGCAGTCCCGACAGCCGCCACTCGCCTCGAACGACACTTCGACCCCGACGCCGTCCAGGAACTGAAGGCCGAAGCCACCAGCGACCTCACCATCGGCGGGGCCAACCTCGCTGCTCAGGCCTTCGAGGCCGGCCTCGTGGACGAGTGCCAGTTGTTCGTCTGGCCCATGATCCTCGGCGGCGGGCAAGCCAGCCCTCCCGGCGGGCGTCCGCACCGACCTCGAACTCCTCGACGAGCACCGATTCGGCAACGGCGTCGTGCACCTCCGCTATCGCGTCTCGACCTGACCACTCACGACGGCGTTCGGTGACGGTGCCCGCTGCCTTGCCCCTCGAACCGGCAGGCGTCTACCCCCGGGGCGTCACGAAGTTGAGATCGGCGGTCACGCCAGACGTCCCTCAGTTGCCGGTCGGCGTGCGCAAGCCCTCGTACCTGGGGAGCGAGTCAGAGCCGGCCTCCGGGAGGTGGCCCGGTGTTGGTCCGCGTCGCGGGCGGTGTAGCCGGGTGCGAGGTCGCGCTGCCGTCATCGATGTCCGGGCCGGGCGCGATGCAGCGGCCGACGACCCGTCGCCAGACGTGAGGCAACGTGTCGAGGCCGTGGGCGCCGAGCTCGCCGGTGCCTTCCGTCACCAGGTGTGGACGCCCGACTGCTGGCGGGTGGCA
>JBBQTN010000417.1:0-3291 GCA_038213195.1 Acidimicrobiales bacterium
GACCGCCGGCGCGGTGCTCCTCGCGGTGGTGCTCGTCGTGGTGCTCGGGGGGTTGGCCGTCCGGCGCGTGTCGGACCGATGGGACGACCGACGTGACGCGTTGAGCGCGGGGGCCGTGGCCGACGAGGTCGCGCCCGGCCCGGGTCAGACCGACGACGTCGCGATCGTGGGCGATTCCATCACCGAGATGAGCGACGCCACCTTCCGCGCCGTGCTCGACCCGTCGTTCCACGTCCGGATCCGCGGCCGGGGTGGCTACCGGGTCGAGGAGATGGAGCCGTACGCCATCGAGCTGGCGACCTCGAACCCCGAACAGGTCGTGATCAACCTCGGCACGAACGACGTGCTGAAGAACTGGCCGGTCGACAAGTCGGTGGCGGCGCTGAACCGCATGGTGAAGCAGTTCGCCGGCGCCCGGTGCATCCACCTCGTGACCATCGGGCAGAGCATCGAGAACGCCGCCGACCCCGGGGTGCGGGCGCGGGCGATCGTGTTCAACTTCGCCATCCGCAACATCGCCACGACCGACCACCTCAACGTCATCGACTGGGCGGGTGCCGTCGCCGCCGACCTCAAGGCGGGCTCGCCGAGGGGGCCGCTGACGACCGACAGCATCCACCCCACCGCGACCGGCCAGACCGAGCTCGCGCAGCTCTACCGCGCTGCGCTCGACGACTGCACGTAGCTACGAGCGGGTCAGCCGAGCGCGAGGGTGATGGTGGGCGTGGGTGGTTCGGGGGCCGAGCCGGTGTCGCGGATGGCGGTGCCGAACGAGAGGAACTCGATGGCGTGCTCGCCCCACACGTGGTTGTCGTGGATGAGGCGCACGCCGACGACACCCGTGCCGCCGTCGCGCTCGGCCTCCGCCTGCATGCGCCCCATCGCCAGCTCGCGGGCGTCGTAGACGGCTTGGGTGTAGAGCGGCATCTCGACGTTCTGCCCGACCTGCTTGAGCGACTGCATCATCCCCTGGTGGGCGACGTGGTACACGCACGTGCCGAACACGAACGACACCGGGATGTGGCCGGTGCGGAGCAGCGTGTAGAAGTCCTGGCCGTTGAGGTCGGAGCTGAACGGCTGGCCGTTGGGCGCGCGGTACGCGCCGGGGTGGTGCAGCGAGCGAACGGCCGTGCCGATGGCCATGAACTCCATGACCTCGTGGCCGCCGGCGTACATGTTGAGATCGAGGCGCACGCCGACGATGCCGTCGGCGCCCACCGCGGCGGCCTCGGCGACCATGCGCTGCATCGCCGCCTCGCGGCCGTTGTACATCGCCTGGCTCAACGTGCCGAGCTCCTGGGACTGGCCCCAGCGCGCCACCTGGATGCCGATGTGGTACATGGAGCTGCCGACCACCAGCGACAGCGGTTCGAAGCCGGCCTCCCGGACGAGCAGGAACTCGTTGACCGAGAGATCGGACGTGAAGCACCGGCCGGCGGAGACCTCGGCGAGCCGAGCTTGACCCGCGGCGGGCGTCCAGCTGGGTTGGGCAGGGGGCGGCGGCCCGGGGTTGGGCGGCACGTTCGACATGGTGGGTTCCTTTGCGCGGATGACCGCCGCGGGTGCGGTCGGGTCAGGTGGTGGGGGAGGTCACGAGGAGGCGAGGTGGGCGAGCGCGGCCCGCACCTGGTCGGAGTGCGCGGCGGTGGCCTGCAGCGCGGCGACGAGCTCGGTGATCCACGTGTCGATCTGGCATGCCGTGTGCGCCAGCACCACGCCGCCCACGTGGGACGCGGTGGACGGTTGCAGGTGGCCGTGCTCGCGGCGCAGGTCGAAGACGCGCTCGCCGAGGATGATCTCGACGCTGATCGGCTCGCCGGTGTTGAAGAAGCCCTTGCGCTTCACGCGCACCGCGTCGGGCATCGCGGCGGCCAACGAGCGCGCGAGGTAGTCGAGCAGCGCGAGGTGATCGGTGGCGAGGCGTTGGAACGTGACGGCCAGGCCCGCGAGCTCGACCCCGTCGGGAGGGGGAACCGCCAGGCCGTCGTCCACGGCGTCAGTCTCCACGCGATGCGAGGGGTCCGCAACCGATCGTGTCGTTGCGTGAGAGGTCCCTCATGCAGGGGTCAGGTCGCGCGCGGCGGTGGGTGCGCGTCGGCGCGGTCGTACACGAACATCGCGAGCGGGACGCCGCGCTGGCGGAACGCCTCGTACGCCTTCAGATCGTTGTCGTCGAGACCGGGGACCGGGCGATCGCTGTAGAGGCTCACCCCGTTGTCGATGCCGTCGACGAGCTCTTGGCGACCCGCGGCGACGTAGACGGCGCGGAGCTTCTTCTCGAGTGCGTTGGAGGTGACGCGCTCGGCCGGCGTCAGCGGGTCGAAGGCCGAGATCTCCTTGGCGCGACCGTCGGCGCGGAAGTCGTCGATCCGCGAGCCCGTCACCATCCACACCCCGCGCTCGTCGGAGCCGTCGGACCTGGAGATGCGGAAGTCGCCGAACTTGTACTCGTTGATCCCGCCCTCGGTCACGAAGACGCGGTAGCCGGCGGCGGTGAAGCGGGCGCTCATGGCGTCGCCAACCCAGCCGCTGATCGGACCCTCGACCTGGATGAGCACGGGCTTGTCGGCCGGGATCTGCGTGAGGGCCGGCGCGACCTTGCTGAGCGACGCGTACCAGTCGTCCGCCGGCAGCGTCGCCGAGCTCACCTTGCTCGAGGTGCCGACGGTGACGAAGAGGACGAGCAGCGCCGCGAGGGCGGCGGTCACCATCGCGAGGCGGGTGGCGCGCACGGCGGTCCAGTCGCTGGTCCAGTACCGGAGGCCGCACCACAGCGACCATGCGGTGGACGCCGCGCCGACCGCTGCGATCAACCACCACCAGCGGACGAGGTAGTCGAAGACGTCGCCCGTGACGCGGCTCACCGACACGATGCCGACGACGGTGGCGAGCACGACGACGCCCTGGAGCCGCAACGCCGGCTTGGCCTTGATCCACCAGGCGATCAACATGGCGAAGGCGAAGATCGCGAGCGGGGCGATCATGCCGCGGAACTGGCCGGGGTCGAGGCCGCCGCCCGCAGGGTTGGCCGGCTCGGGTGCGCCGAGGAACGGCGCGTTCCAGTTGAGCTCGAGCGCGACGATCCCGAACGCGGTGTGCAGGCCGGCCGGGTTGTTCCCCGAGCCGGTGAAGTGGGCGAAGATCTTCGACACGTTCGACCCGCCGCTGAGCACGTCGAACAACACCGGCGCCCAGCAGAGCGCCAAGGCCACGCCGCCGCTGATCAGCCGGCGCGAGTTCCGCACCCGCAGGTACAGGCCGACCGCGGCGACGAGTGTGAACACCGCGACG
>JBBQTN010000418.1:0-3255 GCA_038213195.1 Acidimicrobiales bacterium
AGAAGTACGAGCGGGGCCGAGTAGCCCTCAAGGACGAGCTTGGCGATGACGAACGGCAACGCAAGAGCACCTGCGAGCAGCCATGCGGCGGCTACAGGGTGGACACGCACACGCGCAATGGCGTTCGTGTCGGTCCAGCGGACGGCCCTCAGCGCACAAACCCGATATCGCCCGAATAGCCGGGTCTCGCGTAGTGCGAAAGCGACGGCGTCAGCCAGCCAGTCGGGCTGCGTGGCCGGACCTGCGCGGCGGGCAATGACGCGCGCTGCGCGGCGCACCTGCACAAACCATGCGGTGCTCGCTGCGGTCATAACGGCGAGCATTGCGACTTGGCCGCTCGTCACGGCCGTCCAGCGCGGGCGGTGGCGATCGAGAGCAACCGCGACCCATTCGGCCCCTTCGGTGACAAAGCACACCGCGAGCGCGGCCGACGCCACACGCAGCAAGTCCACCACCCGCCGTGCGGGTATTGGCTCGCACCGGCGGCACAGCTGCACCCGCAACAGTCCGATGCCGACCAGCAGCGGCAGGACGGCGAAGTCGAGGGAGACCAGCACGTCGTGAGGGTCGTTGTGCCACGGTTGGCTGTCGTAGAGCCCAGGGATCTCCTTGCTCAACACCGTCACGACAGCGAACATGGCGGCGATGACGAGCGACCCGAGGATCGCGAACCCCGCTCGCCGACGCTCCGGCTCGCCGACTGCCAAGACACTGCGCCGCACAACACGATTGTGACACCACGGTGCCCGCCGGTCACACCACAGCACGACACGCTGACGTCCGGAATCGGCCGCATGCGCAGTCTGACCCATGCGACGTCGAGGCACGCTCGCCGCGAACGCGACGAAGAGCAACCCGAACGCTGCCCACAACACGTCTCCACCCTCGCTGTCGCTACCGCCGTCGTCGGTGCTCAACCACCGTGGCGGTCAACAGTCGAGCGAGGTCGGGCGGCAGGTGTGGACATCACCCTCGAGCTCTATCCCGTCTCCACCCACGACTTCCACGGGTTCTGGAACTTCCTCCCCGAAGCTGCAGACGCCCTGCAACACGGTGGCGAGTTCCTCAAGGCGTGAGCAGTCACCACGGATGCCTGTTCGGGAGGCAGGTGTGCTTCAATGCTTTCAAATTCAGTGCTGAGCGTCGAAGGACCGTCGGTTCAAGGCGCCGAGGAGGGCCGATAGGCGTACACGACCACACCCAAGCTCGGACTACCGCTGTTTTCCGTTCCGTTCCGCTACGGCTCAGATGCCAAGTCATCCGGCGCCTTGTCGATGGGAGAACGTGACAGCAGCCCCGAGCACAGCACTCCGACAACTCCGCAACACAGACACCGATTCCGACTGACCAGCCCTGACCAGCCCTGCCAGGGCCTACCGCCGTTTTCTGTACCAGTGCAGCTCAGACCCCAAGCTACGCCCGGCTCCTCAACAGGGTCCTCCGTCTACCGTGGTTCCGGCGAGGTACTGACGGGAAGGACGCGCTGACCTGGATGCCGTGTCAGCGACGTTCCTAGTCCCGTCTTCTTTTAGGGGCCGCGCCGCAGGCGCTTTCCGATCTCGGTGGTGGTCTTGAGTTGTCCACAGGGTTCGTGTCGCGGTGCTGAGGTCTTGTCGGCGGTCACGGAATTCCCTAGCTGGGTGGGGGTGACGATCACGTAATTCCCTACCTGCACGATCACGGTATTCCCTGGTCGTGGGGGAGGTCCCCCGGTTGGGCTCTCTGCAGTTGTAAGCGCTCGTTCGTCCGTCGAGACGAGCGAGGTGTGATGGCAAGGAGAGCGTTCGAGATGATTGATGTGATCGAGGTCCTGCAGCACTGGTACGCGGGGCGCCCGAAGACGGTGGTCGCGGCGAGTTTGGGGGTGGACCCGAAGACGGTCCGCAAGTACGTCGCCCCTGCGGAGGCGGCTGGTCTGGTGCCGGGTGGCGCGGTGTTGAGCCGGGCGGAGTGGGCGGTGTTGGTGGCTGGTTGGTTCCCGGAGTTGGTGGATGCCAGGGCGCGCAGTCTGACGTTCGGGGTGATCGACGAGCACCGTGAGCGGATCGGGGTGATGCTCGGGACGAACACGGTGACGACGGTCCATCAGCGCCTGCGTGATGAGCTGGGTTGGCGGCGAGCATCGCCAGCTTCCGTCGTTACGTGCGCATCGAGTTCCCTGACGAGGTCGCTGCGGGGAAGGTCACGGTGCTGCGTCCGGAGGTCGCTCCGGGTGAGGAAGCGCAGATCGACTACGGGTTCCTCGGCAACTGGCTTGACCCGATCGCCCAGCGGGTGCGGCAGGTGTGGGCGTTCGTGATGGTGTTGGCCTGCTCGCGGCCCATGTTCGTGCGCCCGGTGGTGTCGATGGACCAGCGGTCGTGGGTCGCTGCGCATGTCGAGGCGTTCGCGTTCTTTGGTGGTTGCCCGGCCCGGCTGGTGCCCGACAACCTCAGAACCGGTATCGACCGCCCAGACCTGTATGACCCCAGACTGAACCGGGCCTATGGCGAGTTGGCCGCCCACTACGGCTGTCTGATCGACCCGGCTCGGGCGTTCAAGCCGAAGGACAAGCCGCGTGTCGAACGGCAGATGCCGTATGTCCGTGACAGCTTCTGGCGGGGCCGGGTGTGGGCAAGCGAGACCGAGATGCAAGCCGCCGCGGTCGTGTGGTGCCGCGAGGTCGCCGGTCGCCGCCGTCACCGCTCGCTGGAGGGCGCCGCCCCGGCGGTCGTGTTCACGGCGGTCGAAGCCGACGCGCTGACACCGTTGCCGGCGGCCCGGTTCGAGTTGGCTCGCTGGTCGACACCGAAGGTCGGTCCGGACTGCCACATCAAAGTCGGCAAGGTCCTCTACTCGGTGCCGTGGCGGCTGATCGGCCGCCACGTCGACGCCCGCGAGGGCGACCGCACCGTCGAGGTGTTCGTCGACGGGAACGTCGTCAAGACCCATCGCCGGATCGAGCGCGGTCGTCAGACCGACTACAACGACTACCCGCCGGAGAAGGTCGCGTTCTTCATGCGCACCCCCGCCTGGTGCCGCCGGCGAGCCGGTGAGCTCGGTCCACACGTCACCGAGCTGATCGGCGGGCTGCTGGAGATCAACGCCCTGCACCGGCTGCGTTCCGCCCAAGGCATCCTCGGTCTCGCCGACCGCCACGGCACCGAGCGTCTCGACGCTGCCTGCTCACGGGCGATCGACGTCGGCGATCCGTCCTATCGCACCGTGAAAGGGATCCTCGTCGCCGGCACCGAACACGCCGGCCGTCCTGGTGTC
>JBBQTN010000419.1:0-3249 GCA_038213195.1 Acidimicrobiales bacterium
CCGTCGGGCGATCTTTCGTTGGATCAACTGGTACAACATCCGCCGGCTTCATAGCAGCCTCGACTACGTCGCACCAGTCGTCTGGGAACAGCAGTACCAGCAAGCGTCATAATCACCGTCCGTCGCACGGGGAGATGCCCACTCATGACCAATCAGGGTTAGTGGCCGAGCCGCGATCCAGAGCTGCCGCCCCCGATATCGCGTTGTGATCGCCACGGGGGGTTACGCTGCCGGACAGCGGGGCAAAGTAGCGGCCGCAGGTTTCGAGTCGATGGTTGATGGCGTTCTGTACGAGGATGACATCCTGCCTGAGTGCGTCAAACCGGACCCGCGCTGGTTCCTGCGTGCTGCGGAGATCGCCGGTTCGGCGCCGCGCAACTGCGTCCACGTCGGCGACAATCCCCTGAAGGACTTCGCCGCCGCCCGCGCCGTCGGCATGAAGACTATTCGGGTGAGGCGTCCGAACGGCGTGTACGGTGAGCTCGACTCCGTGGCTGTGGACGCGGAAGTGAGGACTGTCGAGGACGTGGCGGCGGTGCTGGACCAGTGGCACGCCGCTTGGCGACGCCGGTCGTAGCTCATCGTTGAGGTGCTGTAGTCGGTGCCGAGACGTCCGGCCACGTGCCCGCGAAGGCTCCTGTTCGTGAACTCGGTCCGCCTCGGGATACGCAGCAAACAAACCACGAGCACCCATCGAACTACGAGACCCACTGCGGTCGAGAACGCAGGCAGCCCCTCTCTCATCGCGTGACGACATCGGCCACTGCAACGGTTGCTTCCCAACGGTAGCCCGCAGCTAGCCGGTGACGTTGCTGGCGCTTGCACCAGCGCCTTCGCGCCGAACACCTTGGCGACCGCCGACCGCAGCGGTTGGCAACCAACCGAGCAGTCGCCACCGTCCCTGCGAGATCATCGAACGCAGTCCGCGCTTCGATCGCCTCACCGACGATCCGATGGATGACAGACCGGTGACAACCAGGATCAGCGGTTGATCCCACCGGGCGGGATCGTGGTTGTTGCGGGCACGTCACGGTGCTTCATCGGGAGAACGTTGCTCACGTCACGCTCAACAACTGCCGGGAACTGGGCCAGGTCAATTCCGCTCGTGTCCTCCAGCCAGGTGGCGGTGCCGATCTCCAGCGCCCCGCGGGCTGCGAGGGGGCGCGCAGTATCATCGTTGGGAAAGGCGAGCAGGGTAACGGCTGAGAACGTGCCGAGCAGCTCGCCGGCTGCCGTGACCGTCACGTACGCCTCGCCGCCCGATTCGTTGCCCGAGGAGAGCGTGGCCTGGCTGAACCGCGGGTCGGTGACGGGCAGCCAGGTCACGCTCAGCGACACGGCGTTCGCCAACAACTCGGTGTGGATCAGCTCCCGCCCGTCGTCGGGATGGACGACGACGATCCGCTCCGTGCGGACCTCATGCGCCAGATCCGACCGGATTTCGTGGAGTGCTGCCGACAATGCGACGACCTCGGCTTGCAACTGCTCGATTCGCGCACTCAGTGATGTCACCTCGTCGCTGATGGCCTTGCTCATGTCGGAACCTCGTCACATCGGGGCGGACCTGGACCGTTCACGCCCGCATCAGACAGCGCTCGGTGACTCTTTCAGGTTGAGGTCGTTCGCGCGCTCAACCTTGGACGTCACCGATGACTGTGCGGCGGAAAGCACCCGATCGCGGGATGACCGGCGCCTCATGGCGCGCGTAGCGACAGGCTGCTGCACATAGCTGGTCGCTCCTCACACCACGTAGTGATTTCGCCACAAATTCTGTAGCTGCACGCTGTAATCGAACCGCAAGAGGTAACGAAGGCAGCACACAAAGCGAGGCGCTTATTGGCGGCACCCAGTTCTCAATGTCACGTTCTGTGTTGGCGGCATCACGGAACCATGCATCACCCGTATGAGGCACTCGCATAACCGTACGTGGCCAGGGGGAGCGGATGCGAACGGAAGCCACCACCGACTTGAGGGACGCTCCTATTGTTGGCGAAGTCTTGATTCGGTAGAGCTGCGGCGATCTAGCGCTTCAGGCATCCGCGCATCGCGGTGGGTCTTGCCTTCAACTCGGCGTCGTTCGGTGTAGGCCTTGGTGGCGGGTGGTCGCGTTGGCGTTGGATGGCCATGGAGGGCGCTGCCGCCGAGGTGTCGGGCACCGCGACGGTGAGTCGGTGGCGAGTAGACATCCCCGATAAGGTTTGGGTATAGCGGCGCCCCGACAAAGCCTCCGTGATCTCAGAATCGTCGGCGCGCTCCACGTCGAGATCAACGACGAGATGATCGCCGGCGACGCCGCTACAGCGTCGCCGACCTCACTGGCAACATCGCCGAACTAGCCTTGCCCGTAGCACCTGAACCTGACCAACAGGGCCAACGGGAAGCGCACAGTCCTACACCATCGGCCGGGACGCAATCTCGGCATCCGAGGAGCGGTACCGGCAGCGGTGGTTGGGAGTGTCGGTTCCCCGACAGACCCCCATTGCCACTGGCGCAACTCACAGCCAAGTGGTTTCATCCAACAGGCGGCCCACAGCGCACCTGGACTTTGAAGGCTCGCCCTTCACGTCCCGGCGTGGGACGCGATGGGACGAAACCTGACAACACGTGGCAAACGCACCGTGTCCGGAGTAGTGCCAACAGGGATGATGCGTCGAAAGCCACCCCGTTTGACCCCTCAAGACACCTCATAATCCCTGGGTCGTGGGTTCGATCCCCACCCGCCCCACCAGATCTGAGATGGTTTCTAGGCAACTCTGTTGACGTTTGCGTGGGACATTTGGGACGATCGCGGTGTGTCGATCGAACGACCGCCCTCCGGGAGGTACCGCGCGGTGGTGCGCCAGGCGGGCGAGCGCGGCGGTCTCGAGCCGTGCTGAAGCGAAGCTGTTGGAGGCGACGCTGAAGTTCGAGATGGGTGCCGCGCCGTCCGACAAGGGAACACGCACAGTGGCGGAGGTGGTGGCCAGCTACATCGCCGACGGCGCCGTGCGGCTGTCGCCTGGATCGATCGACTTCTACCGCATGGGCGCGGCGGCACTGCCGACGACGTTCACGGCTCGCCCGGTGGGTGACGTGACGCCCCTGGTCTTGGACGGCCTCTACGCGGAGATGCGATTGCGTCCCGGCTCGTGGTGTAGGACCGTGCGACTCCCGTTGGCCTGGTTGGTCAGGTTCGGGGTGCTGCTGGTAAGGCTAGTTCGGCGGTGTTGTTGGTGAGTTCGGCGACGGAGTTGGCGGCGATGTAGCGGC
>JBBQTN010000420.1:0-3242 GCA_038213195.1 Acidimicrobiales bacterium
CGACGATGCAGCGCTGCGTGTCGACGTCGTCGTCGGCGCGTGCCCGCTCGTGGATGGCGTGGAGGTTGAGGTGCTCGTCGAGCAAGGCGTCCACGGCGGCCGGCTCGTCGGGACCACCGAACCGGTTGGCGATCGACTCGACGAGCGATGTGGCCCACGTCCGGTGGGCACGCTCGGCGGCGCGTCGGCTGCCGGTCTCGTCGAGCACAGCCTGGCCGAAGCTGCGCACCGTCTCCAGCATCCGGTAGCGCGCCACGCCGCTGCCGAATGTGGCGTCGACGAGCGAGGCATCGACGAGTTGCGCGAACGTGTCGGCCGGATCAGCGAGGAGCCCGATGCCGTGGCCGATCGACTCGGCGGCATCGAGCGTCAAGCCGTCGGTGAACAGGCTGAGCGCGCACAGCAACCGCTGCGCCTCCGGGTTGAGCAGTTGATAGGACCAGTCGATCGTCGCGCGCAAGCTGGTGTGGCGCGCGGCGGCCGCCCCCGGCGTGTCGTGCAGCAGGGTGAGGATCCGGTTGAGTCGAGTGTTGAGATCGTGCACGGAGAAGGCGGACATGCGGCTGGCGGCGAGCTCGATCGCCAGTGGGAGGCCGTCGAGGGCGCGGGCGATGCCTGCGATCGCGGCGAAGTTGTCGGCGCCGAGGTGTAGGCCGGGCTGGCGGCTGGCCGCACGGTCCAGGAGCAGGCGGCACGCACCGGCGCGTTCGACCTCACCGAGATCGGCGTCGACGGCGGGAACGGCTAATGGCGCGAGGCGCACCGTCCGCTCGCCGCTCTCTCCGAGCGCCTGACGGCTGGTGGCCACCACGGTGACGTTCGGACAGGCGCGGGTCAACCTGTCGACGAAGGTGCGTACGGCAAGGCGCAGGTGTTCGCAGTTGTCGAGGACCACCAGCCACCGATCGAGGCCGATGAGATCGGCGAGCAGCTGCATCGGTGCTTGGCCGCCGGTCGGTCGCAGGCCGAGCGCCATCGCGACGACCAGCGGCACATCGTCGGTCACCTCGATGCCGGCGAGCGCCACGAACGCGCAGGGGCGAACCGGCGCCGCGACCGTCGCCACCTCGATGCCGAGCCGCGTCTTGCCGATTCCACCGGGGCCGGTGATCGTGACCACGGCCTCCGTAGCGATCAGGCCACCGAGCTCGGCCAGCTCGGCCGAGCGGTCGATCAACGCCGTCGGCGGTCGGCGCGGCAGCGGGGGCAACGGGATGACGGTGGCGACGGTCGTCGACGGTGGGTCGACGGCGCCCGATGCGATCCGCCGCTCGAGCACGCCGAGCTGGCCGGTCGGATCGAGCCCGGTAGTGGTCGCCAGCTCGTGACGGTACGCGCTGCCGACGCGCATCGCCTCGGCTGAACGCCCGTCTGCCGCCAACGCTGACATCAGCAACCGGTGCGTCCGCTCGCGCAGCGGTTCAGCGGCGACTGCGCGCAATGCCACGTCGACCGCACGGCCGGTTCGTCCCGTGGCCAGCAGTCCCGCGACAAGCTCATCCGTCAGATGCGTGCGCACTTCCCGCATCGCTGCGATCTCACCGGCGAACGCCGGCACGTCGGAGAACTCGATGAGTGCATCGCCTCGCCACAGGCCGATCAGCTGCTCGAGCTCGTCCACTGATGGTCGCCCGTCCGGTGCGGCGCGGACGGCGGCCACGCCGACGTCGAGCGCGATCAGATCCAGCTCGGTCGCGTCCACTCCGAGGCAGACGCCGTTCGCTGTTCGTTGCAGCCGCGGCCCGAATCTCCCGAGATGTCTACGCACCCGCCACAGGTGGTTGTTGAGCGCTCGCCTCGCCGACAGCGGTGACTCGTGCGGCCACACGTCATCGACGAGGGCATCGACGGACACGGTGGCGCCACGAGCGATGGCCAACCTCGCGAGCAGTGAGCGTCGGCGCACGCCGGGCACGACGACCGCGAGACCGTCGACGATGAGCCGCAACGGCCCGAGCACGTGCAGGCGCATCGATCCGCCCGGTTCCGGTGGGACCGCCGTGTGACCCTCGTGAGATCGACCTTGCGCATCATCGCCCGTGTGAACACCGCCCAATCGAGCCACGTTGCACATCTTCACATGCGGAAGGATCCGAAATGAACGATGAACTGCAACCCGTCACCGACGCCGGTCGACAGCTCGTCAAGGTCGCCGAGGAACACGCCGTCGACTTCGCGACGACGGCCGACGAGCATGACCGCTCCGGCTCGTTCCCAGCACAGAACGTGGCGGCGATGCACCGCAGCGGCATCCTCGGCGCCGCGATCCCGGCCGAGCTCGGCGGGATGGGGGTCGACTCGATCCACGACCTCAGCGTGGCGATCAGCCGTCTCGCTCACGGCGATGCCGCCGCCGCGCTGGTCGCCTCGATGCACCTCGCGCAGACGATCGAGGCGGCGCGCCAGTGGCGCCACGCCGTCGCCAGTGGCGACAGCGAGACCGCGTCAGCCCTCGGCGCGTACCTCGCCCCGCTCGCCAGCGGCGTGCTCGCCGTCGCCGCTGTGACCGAGAACGGCACCGACTTCCTCAACCCGTTCACCGAAGCAACACCGACGGCCGATGGATTCGAGTTGACCGGCCGCAAGAGCTTCGTGACCGGCTCGCCGAGCGCCGACCTGTTCGTGGTCACGTGTCGGCTCGCAGGCGACCAGCCGGCATTCGGTGGCTGCGTCGTCGCTCGCGACACCCCTGGCGTGACCGTCCACGACAACTGGGACAGCCTCGGCATGCGCGCGACCGGGAGCAACGACGTGTCGTTCGATCACTGCCCGCTGCCGGCGGAGGCCGTCACCAGCTTCGGCCCTATCGGCCAGTGGGGGGCTCCGCTGCTCATCGAGTTCGTCGGCGCGCTGCACGTCCTGCTCGGCGCGTTCCTCGGAATCGCCGAAGCCGCTCGCGAGCACATCATCAACAGCGTCACCGTGCGCCGCAAGGCACCGAGCGGCACCCTGCTGGCCGACCGACCCGCGATCCAGCAGCTCATCGCCGAGATCGAGATCGCCCTCACCGCTGCCCGCGCCACCCTCGCCGGCACTGCGCTCGCGATCGATCAGTACTTCGCCACCTTCGCGCCGGGCCAGCGCATCGAATCCGAGCTTCACGAACTGCACAAGCGGCACCAGTGCGCCAACGTAGTCGTCAAGCGCGCCGCCGGGACCATCGTCGACCTCGCCATGACGGCCTCTGGGGGCGCCGGTTACACCGCCCGCAGCCCGCTGTCGCGTCTGTACCGCGACGTCCG
>JBBQTN010000421.1:0-3215 GCA_038213195.1 Acidimicrobiales bacterium
ACACACGTTCGATATTGGACCACGACGCCCACTACGTCAAGGACATCGCGCGCGACCTCAAGAGAACGCGTCCTCGACGAGGCCCAAACCCTTCACCCGCTACATCGATGACACCCCAAACCGCGCTCGAGATAAGTGCCGGTCAGTCGCGCCGTCGCAGCGGCAGCGGCCACCACGCTCGGTGACGGAGGCTCGATTGTGGTTAGCGTCACCTCGTGCGCCCACGAGCCGGCGGTCAGAGACGCTCGCCGGCAGGCCGGCGCCGAGTGGTATGGGATACGGCTGGTCCAGCTGACCGGCGCCAGCGAGCCGGCGATCAGTGACGCTGAACGGTCTCGGGTGGGTTGCGCGTTCGGGGACGCGTTCCGGGCCGTGTTCGGTCCGGGCCAGCGCGGCATCGCCCGGGCGCCCCAACGCTGCATCCGGCCACAACCGTGACAGCGTCGACGATTCGCCAACTCGGTCGCCGGCCTGCATCCAGCGGCGCTGTAATCCGCCACGATCGTTGCCGGGCTGGCGCCGCCGAGCTCGAACCTCAGTGCTCGCAAGAGGAGTCGAGATGACAAACGAGCCCGCACTCATGCGTGCCGATAGTTTCGGTCCGCACATCGAACCCCTCCAGTGAAGGCAGAGCAACGTGGCGAAGAACACCATCACCTCAGTGAGCGATGACATCGATGGGACCCCTGACGCGGAGACCGTCACCTTCGGGTTCCAGGGTGTCGCCTACTCCATCGACCTCAGTCAGAAGAGCCTGGACAAGCTCACGAAGGCACTTGCGCCGTTCATCGAGAACGCGACTCGCCCGCGGGGAGCTGCGCGTCCGACCGCCGGCAAGGGCCGCGCAACGGCCAAGCCTGCGCGCCCGTACGAGATCTCGGATCTGCGCGAGTGGGCCGGCAAGAACAAGATCAGCGTCCCCCAGCGCGGTCGCATCCCCGCAGCGGTGGTCGAGCAGTACCTCGCGGCCGGGAGACGCTGACTTCCGCTGGTTCTCCGCGCCGCCCATGAGTACCCCTGGAGGGCACCTTTTGGGGTGCGAAGGTCGTGGAGGCGGGAGTGGCCCACGTCCAGCTCCCGCGTGTGGCGAAGTGCTCGCAATCGCAAGCGGCGGCCGCGCAGTACCTGGCCTGGCTGCACCATAGTTCCGGCGTTATCCCCGCTCCTACCCGGACATCGCTCTGTGATTATCGGCGCTATCACCGCCGAGCTCCAACCCGGCACTCAACAGGGACCGAGTCAACGGGTACTCCCACCACCCCGCGGGACTCAAACGCTTCGCAGCGCCGCAGCAACCGCGCCGCGGTGCGTCCCATGCCCGAGGCGGGAACCGTTCGCCGTCGTCGGCGACCCTGTCCGGGTCGCGGTCGCTCGATCACCCGGCGTTGCAGAGAGGTGAGTCGCGCGATGTGGGCCGCGGCCAGGTGAGGCCTTGCTGGAGAGCCGCTGCGGGATGCCGGCGTGGCGATCGAGCGCGGTGGCATCGTGGCGTTGCGCATGGTGCACGGCGCGGCGACCGACGCGTTGGCGCGCAAGCAGGAAGCCGAGCGGGTCGTTGCGTTCTGGGAGCACACCGCCCGGACTGCGGGACTGATGTGGTGGCGCACTGACGTCGCTAGGTTCAGCCGATGGCCGAGCTTGCCGACAACCCAGCCGGGTACGTGTGCCTCACGTTCGACTTCGACGGACCATCGCTGTGGATCCAGCGCGGGATGACGACACCGACGCCGATCTCTCGTGGCGAGTTCGGCGCAATCGCCGTGCCCCGCCTGTTGCGACTGCTTGCTCGACGCAGGATCCCGGCGACCTTCTTCGTCCCCGGCCACACGCTCGAGACATACCCGGACGTGTGCGCGGCGATCGTCGACGCCGGCTGCGAGATCGCCCTCCACGGCTACGCCCACGAGTTCAACCCGACCGTCGAACCGGACATCGAGCGCTGGGCCATGACCCACTCGGCTGCGCTGATCGAGCGGCTGTGCGGTCGTCGCCCGGCCGGCTACCGCGCGCCGTCGGGCGAGTTGACCACGATGACGATCGACCTGTTGGTCGAACACGGGTTGCACTACGACTCGTCGCTGATGGGACACGACTACCAGCCCTACCCGCTGCGACGCGGCGACCTGTTCCCCGCCAACGGGCCGGCCCAGTGGGGTGCCGACACGACCCTGGTTGAGCTGCCATGGAGCTGGACGACCGACGACTACGTGTACCTCGAGTTCGTCGCCTTCCGCCACTCGATCATGCCGGGCCTGCGCCGCCCGGCCGACATGTTCGACAACTTCGCCGGTGATGTGGCCTGGATGACCGCCAACGTCGACCACGGGGTGTGCACGTTCGTGTTCCACCCCCAGGTGATCGGCCGTGGCCACCGGTTGCTGGCGCTCGAGGCGTGGCTCGACAGCATCGCCGACCTCGGCCTCACCTACGCCCGCCTCGACACGATCGCCGCCGCCCACCACGCCGGTCGCCGCTTCGGCATCGAGCCGACAACGCGTGGCGGCAACTGAGCAACACGCAAGTGCCCGCATCGAACCTGCGTTGGCAAAGCCATGACCCGCCTGCTGACCGACGCCCGCTGATACAGCGCGACGATCCGGCGTGCGATGACGCGTTGGCACCCCTGGACTGGCGGGAATGTCGGCAAACCCACGCTTTCTCCGACAATGAGGTGGCGAGCAGTTGCGGGCTCGGGCCGGTTGGCTGTTCTCATCGGGTTCGAAGTGGCCGGACGGTGAGACTTTGGGTGACGATGCCGAATGGTCCGTCGAGGTCGTGGACGGTGCTGGTGTTGACACCGCGACCATCGGCTCCGAGGGATGCGGACGTGTCGAAGCCGATCCACCCAAGACGTGGTTCGCGGAACAGGTGGGCGGTGAGGTCGACGTTGGGGAACGCCACCTCTTGGGGGCTCACTGGGAGGGCAATCGCGTTGGCGAGGTCGAACAGGGCTGCGGCGCGGGCGAGGTTGCTGGGGTTGTCGGCATCGACGAGCGCGACGGTGGTCCGGATCCACGCCACAGCGCGGCCCGGGGCGGGCGCATCGCGGCGGACCTCGACGGAGGCGAGCATGCCACCGGCCCAGGCGGTCGAGGGATCCCAGGCGGGCAGCGCGTCGGGCGGCGGGATCCTGCGACCGGGTGGCGTCGCGATCGTGCGCGTGTCGGCCGACTGCATCAACCATGCCCGTAGGACGACGCCGAGGCGCCCATCGT
>JBBQTN010000422.1:0-3191 GCA_038213195.1 Acidimicrobiales bacterium
CACCACGCCGCTCGGGTCGATCGTGAACGCAGTCTGGTAGACCGACGTGCCTTGGAGGTCTCCGGTGTATATCCCGCCGCCGAACGAGGTCCCGCGGCAGACACCGACGGTCGGGACCGGGTTGGTTGCGCTGCACGGTTCGGCGAACGTGACGACGTCGGGTGGGGCCTGGAAGTCGGCGTTCACGGCTACTCTTCTGTGTGTTGTCGATCTGGCCGTCGCCGAAGCTGCGCTGGCGAGTGCCCCGCCGGCGCCGACGACGGCGGTTGCCGCGGCGGCGATCGCGATCGTGGCGGCGAGTCGCCTGAGGTGTGGTACGTGCATGGGTGTCCTCCTGATTGGTGGTGGATGCGATGCTCTGCTCGGGCGGTGTGAGATCGGTCGCGAAATGGTCGCGGTTTGGTCGCGGTCGTCGCTGTGGTTGAACGGGGTGTCGTAACTTGTGTTGGTGGAACTGCGCGTGTTCGGTCCGGTCGACCTGGTCGGGACGGTGCTGGGGCCGAAGGAACGGGCGTTGGTGTGCCGGCTGCTGGTCGGGTTCGGTTCGGTTGTGGACGACGACGAGTTGATCCACGCGATGTGGCAGGGCGCAGGTCCGCGTACGGCGAGGAGGACGTTGCAGGGCAACGTGTTGCGCCTGCGCAAGGCGCTTGCGTCGGCTGCTGGGCACGATGGTCAGACGATCAGCGTGGTCTCGCGAGCGGCCGGTTATCAATTGACGGCAACCGGTGTGGACGCGGTCGACGTGTTCAGGTTCGAGGCGCTGTTGGGTGTGGCCCGCCCGGCGATCGCTTGTGGCGACCACGACACGGTGGTGTCGACGTTGCGCACGGCGCTCGGGCTGTGGCGCGGTGTGCCGTTCGGTGAGTTCGCTGATCGTGAGTGGGCGGCGGTCGAACGGCGCCGTCTCGAGGAGTTGTGTGTCGCGGCTCGCGAGGATCTGATCGATGCGGAGCTCGCCCGGGGCCGTCACCACATCGTCGTCGCCGAGTTGGAGCCGATGGTCGCGGCGGAACCGTTCCGCGAACGGTCATGGGAGCAGCTTGCATTGGCCCTGTATCGGTGTGGCCGTCAGGCGGACGCGTTGCGCGCGATCCAACGGGCGCGGACGGTGTTGACCGGGGAGCTCGGAGTGGAGCCGGGGGGTGCGCTGAAAGCGTTGGAGCGGGCGATCCTCGACCAGGACGCGTCCCTCGACCTCGCCGCGGTGCGAGCCGACGGGCGCGGCGTAGGCACCCGGCGGACCGCCTCGTTTCTCTTCACAGACGTCATCGGAGCCGGCAACGGTGATGACCAGGATGCGCTCGGGTCGCGGCTCGCGCTCGACCGTCTGGATGGATTGTTGCGGGGGGCGATCGGGGCGAGAGGCGGGGAGGTGTTCCGCAGTGTCGGGGATGCGTTGGAGGCGGTGTTCACCACAGCCTCCGCTGCAATCGTGGGTGCGACGGCTGCTGCACGGGCGCTGGCGGACGCGGGATCGGGTTCCGTGTCGGTGCGCATGGCCGTGTCCAGCGGTGAGGTCGAATCGGTCAACGCGGAGTGGGTGGGCCGCCCGTTGGATCAGTGCCGCCGCCTGCTCGGCGCCGCTCGTGGTGGCCAGATCCTTGTCACCCACACGACTGCCCGACTCGCCGAAGTGGAGCTTCCGGCCGATCTGCACCTCGTCAGCCTGGGTGAGCATCAATCTGGGGACCGGGCCGACGACGAGGTCTTTCAGGTTGTCGCGCTCGGGCTGGCGAGCGAGTTCGGCGCATACACGGGCCCCGAAGCAACGGTGTCGGCACCTGGCGATCGCGCCGAGCAGCGCGTCGCCGCGCTGCCGTCGTCGCTCGCCCGCCACCTGTGCCCGATGTGGGTGGGGCGTGACGATGAGATGGGGATCCTGCGTGCTGCGTGGCGGGACGCGACCTGCGGCGCGTATCAGACAGTGCTCATCGCTGGCGAGCCCGGCGCAGGCAAGACCGCGCTCGCGGCCCGGTTCGCAGCCGAAGCCGCCCGCAGCGGTGCCCGCGTCCTGCACGGACACTGCGACGAAGAGGCGCTCGTTCCGTATGGCGCGTTCGCGGAGGCGCTCGAGCAACTGGTCGCATCGGCCACCGGCAGCCTGCTCGCCGAACACATCAGCGCCCACGGCGGTGACCTGTGTGCGCTCGTGCCGTTGCTGGCGCGTCAGGTTCCTGGTTTGCGCCCCCCGGTAGCGACCACCCCGCCGGCAGATCGCGGCCGGCTCGCGGCTGCGGTCAATGGCTTGTTGCAGGTCGCCGCCGATCATCAGCCGACCGTGATCGTGTTCGATGACCTTCAATGGGCAGACTCAGGAACCGCTGGGCTGCTGCGAGATCTGGTGCACCGCACGCCCAGCGTCCCGCTGCTGGTGGTCGCGACCTACCGCAACACCGATGTGGACCGTCAACAACCGTCCGCGCAGCTGCTCGCCGATCTCCGGCGGGTCGCCGGCGTCACCCGTGTCGCGCTGACCGGGTTGTCGGAGCCGGACGTGACGGAACTGGTGAGCGTCATGACAGGCTGGACGGCCGACCACGGGGCGGCCGCGTTCGGGGCCTCCTTGCATCGCGACACGGCAGGGAACCCGTTCTTCGTCATCGAGGTGTTGCGCCACCTGATCGAGACCGCGGCGCTACCCATGGGGGGCGACGGCGGATCGCTCGACGCCTCAACCGTGCACGTTCCCGAGGGGATCCGCGAGGTGGTCGGCCGCCGACTCGATCGTCTCGGCGCCGACACGGCAGACACACTGCGCGCCGCTGCGGTGATCGGGCCCGTGTTCGACGTGGACGTGCTCGACGACGTGCTCGGCACCGGTCAGGAGCAGGTTGTCGGGGTGTTGGAGGCAGCCTGCGCCGCAGAGCTCGTGGCCGAAGTCACCGGCGCTGTCGACAGATGGCAATTCACCCATGAGCTGGTGCGCCGAACATTGATCGACCAGCTCAGCGTCAGCCGTCGCGCCCGCCTCCACCGCAACGTCGGCGAGGTGCTCGAACGGCTCCGACCCCGTGAGCTGGAAGCACTCGCATACCACTTCGCCGCCGCCGCGGGTCTCGGCGACACCGGCCGCACCCTGTCGTACGCGCTGGGCGCCGCAGACCAGGCCGGCGCCCGTTCCGCTCACGGTGACGCGGCCCGGTTCATCGCCCGCGCGATGGACGCAGTGGATGACCTCGACGAGGTCC
>JBBQTN010000423.1:0-3170 GCA_038213195.1 Acidimicrobiales bacterium
ACGACGACTACGATTCACCATTGGAGTGCCCTTCTGGGGTGTGCAACTGGACCTTCGACAAGCTCAGTTTCCCGCACCAGAAGGGCCCTTTCGCGGACGCGACCCCCTCAACCCCCAGCCCCTACTGCAACAGCCGGGTTAAGCGGGCGCGGTGAGTAGACACGCGACGTACCCGGCGATAGCGGGCGCTTCGCTGAGCGGGGATGCGTGATGTAGTCGGACGGATGGGAGCTGGTTGAGCGGCGACGGGTGGGCGCTCGTGGTTTCAGGTTGCCTGTCCTGCTGGCCGGCTTGCAGCATCGGTGGAGTCGAGGCGCTACCCCTGGTGTTCGCCTGACTTGGGCTCGCGAGGCTGGTGCGGTGATGGCCGGCTGACGGCGTCGCGGGAGACTGCGCCGGTGACTGTTCAGTTCGCCATCTTCGACCACATCGAGGGGGTGCCCGGCACCTCGATGCATCAGCTGTTGCAGGACCGCGTTGAGCTGGTCAAGATGGCCGACGACGCCGGGTTCGCTGGCTACCACCTCGCCGAGCACCACGGCACGGACCTGTGCCTCGCACCGACGCAGGAGATCTTCCTCGCCGCCGCCGCCCAAGCGACCAAGCGGATCCGGCTCGGGCCGATGGTCAAGGTGCTCCCGCTGCACCACCCGCTGCATGTGCTCGAGGACCTGTGCGTGCTGGACCAGCTCACCGGCGGACGTCTCGACTATGGCGTCGGTCGCGGCATCGCTGCGATCGAGCACTTCTGGTTCGGTGGTGACTGGGTCACGTCACACGAGCGGTTCGACGAATCGCTCGCCCTGATCCTCGCAGGTCTGCGCACGGGCACCGTCGACGGTCGCAACGGGGTGCATTACCGGTTCCCGCCGATCGACGTCACCGTCACTCCGTTTCAGCAGCCCCACCCGCCGTTCTGGTATCCGGGCAACCCGGTCACGGCAGGGCGGTACGGGATGAACCTGATGTCGCCCGGCCCGATCCACGATGAGGCGTACGACGCCTACGTCACGGCTTGGGACGCGCATGCCGACGACCCCGTGCGGGCCAACCTGCCCGGAACACGACCCAGGGTCGGAACGCTGTTCCTGCTCGCCGTCTCCCACGACGAGCAGCAGGCACGAGACGTCGCCGTGCGGGCATATCGCGGTTTGTTCCGGCGTGTGCTGCGCATCCATGAGTTCGATCGGCTCGTCCTCGACGAGCAGCAGGCCGAGGCTGCGTTGAACCCGCTGGCACGCGGCGCGCAGGCTGCGCTCGGCGACGGCAGCGATGCGATCCTGGCCAAGCTTGCCGCGTCCTCCGGGAGCCCCGAGCGCGTCGCCGAGCACCTCCGACACGAGATCGAGCGGGGCAGGTCCGATTACCTAGTGCTGCAACTCCCGACCGGTGACATGTCTTTCGATGAGGCCAAGTCGTCGCTGCGGCTGTTCATTGACGAAGTCATGCCCGCTCTCACGTAGCAACGGCTCGACGAACGATCAGCAGACGCGGACGAACGGGTACGACGAACGACGAACTCAATCAACCACCCATACCGGCGACCGCCATCAGCGCCAGCCAAACGCGGGCCAGCATGCTGGGCGGTCCCGGCAGTCACTGCGCACGCGACGACCCGGCGATCAGGGACATCCTGCCCGATTGGCCGCTGATCGCGTTCGGGGACGAGGGCGCCAAGGATCACGTCGGACCGAAGGTCCCTGGAGCCTCGTCGGAGCAGCTGCGACCCAGGCCACACTTCAACGTCGAAGGCACTGCAACGTACGCATCGATCCAACAGCCCCTGCTCCCACTCCGCGACCAACGCAAATCGCCGGCAGACACGTCCGGACCCAGAGACCGACCTCGATCTGCGGTGTGCGCCTGCCCCCGTGCGAGGACGCGGCGCAACCGATGGGCCCCGCTGCGTTTGGATGGTGCACACGACGAGGGCGGTCCGAGGCGGCTCTGCTCGGTGGGAGCACCACGTAGCCTTCAGACGAGCGGGGAAGGGGTGTGCCGTGAACGGTTCAGCAGTTCATGGCGCAGGCGGGTGGTGGGCTCTTGCCCTGGGTTATTCGGTCGCATTGAGTGTCGTCGGTGCGCTTGTCGTGACGGCGGTCGATCTGGTCCGTCGGCGGCCTCGGGCGATTCGGCGTCAGGTTGCGGCGACAAGTGCTGCCCTGGTCGGCGTAGCCGTCGCCTTGACGCCCGGGGCGGTGTTCGAGCGCAACAACCCGACACTCGGGTCATGCCTTGGATGCGGGCTGCTGCTCCTGCCTGCGGTGGCTCTTGCAGTATTGATCTGGCGCGGTCTCGATCGCGCCCTGGGCGCGCGCGTCCTTGCTGACGAGGACGCTCAGGCTTAGCCATCGATCCGGCGTTAGGTGACCCGCTTCGGCTGTGCCGACCTGAATGATATGGGATAGGACGTCCTCGTCGATACGGAAGGTGCCATGCTCATTGCCGGTGCTCCGACCGGGAGTGCTGGCGTGGGTCAATTGGGGACTGGGCCCATTGAGACGGATGGGCTCGCCCATCGTGGGTGAGGTACAGGTCGTGGAGGAGACGGGCGCTCATCGGTCAGCGCGGTCGCGTCGTCGTCGGTGTTGCACTCGAACGTGGGCCATGGCGCAACGATGGATGACGGCTCGTCCGCCGTCTTCACCCCTGGGGGGTTCTTCGTGCGGTCAGAGTGTCCGCCGTGGGACAGCACAGTCAGAGCAGGCCGCGGCGGCTGGCTTCGGTGAGCGCCGCACGTCGGGAGCCGACCCGCGAGCGTGTTTGCACACGTGGCGGGTGTGGACCGTGAGGGTGTTCGCCGACACGTGAACGGTCACGGCGATCTCGGCGAGCGCGTCTCGACCAGCGAGACAGCGAAGCACATCCAGCTCGCGCGCGGGCAGCCTGACCAGGACCAACGCTTAATCGCGAGCTCAGGCTGAGCCGAAGTAGACGTCGGCGAGTCGGGCGGAGCTGGTCAGCTCGTCGATCGTGCCTTCGGCGGTGATCCGACCGAGCTCCATGAAGTAGGTGTGATCTGCGAGGCGGCCGACGACGTGGAGGTTGTGCTCGACGATGCAGATCGACCGGTTCTGTGCCCGCAGCGACTCGATCAGACCGAGCATCGTGTCGATCCATTGCGTGTCGATGCCGCTGGCGGGCTCGTCGAGCAGCAGCACCTCGGCGTC
>JBBQTN010000424.1:0-3145 GCA_038213195.1 Acidimicrobiales bacterium
GATCGGCCTGCTCGACGAGCTCCACGACGTTGAGGCCCGCCGGCTGGGACTTGTCGAACAGCCCGCAGCCCCGACCGGTTGACCGCGACCGGCAGCTCGGACGGCGAGTGACCTCAGCCGTTCAGCAGCAGGGCCACGACGGCGTCGGGCTGCGACAGGAACGGTGAGTGCGACGAGTCGAGGCGGTGCACCTCGTCCGCGTGGCGGCTCATGACCTCCTGCATGCCGACGGGGATCGCCCGATCCTGCTCGCACTGCACGTACCGGCTCGGGAGGTCGTGCCAACCGGCGGCGGGGAGCGGCGCCATCGCCGCTGCGAGCGACTGCAGCTGGAGGCGTTCCACGCAACGCTCGGCAAGAGCGGGTTCGACGTCGCCGTAGAAGACGGCGGCAGGCTGGATGACTCGCACGGCGCGGCCGTCGTCGACGGGCTCGATCCAATCCGGCGGATCCGCGCCCAGCGCGTCCGTGGTCGACTCGCCGACGTCCAGCATGAACGCGCAGACGTAGACGAGGCGCGCAACGTCGTGACGGCCGGCCGTCGCCGCGCTGATCACCTGCCCGCCATAGGAGTGGCCGACGACCACCGCGCCACCGCCGACCCCGTCCAGGGCGGCACGCACGACGGCGACATCGTCGTCGAAGCTGCCGAGCGTCGCCGGGTCGGATCCGGAGCTCGGGAGATCCACAGCGACCACCACGTGGCCGGCGTCGCGGAGACGGTCGGCCACCAGGTCCCAGGCCCAGCCGCCGTGCCAGGCCCCGTGGACCAGGACGAACGGTTCGTTGCTCATCGCGTCTCCTTGGTGGACATCCGCTCATAGTTGCGGCCCATCACGGTGCTCACTGCGGTGCCCGCGGCGATGGCTGCGGCCATCGCCGCCTCGCGCTCGACGATCGCCGCGGCAGCGGTGATGACCCGCTCCGCGTGCTCGAGCGGGACGACGACGATCCCGGTCGCGTCGGCGACGACGAGGTCGCCGGGTCGGACTGAGACACCGCCGATCTCGACGGCGACACCCCAGGCAACCTCCTGCGCCCGCCGGCGGGCGGTGCGCGGCGTCGCCCCTGCGGCGAACACCGGATAGCCGATGTTGGCGGCCTCGTCAACATCGCGGACCGCACCGTCGAGGATCGTGCCCGCGACGCCGCGCATCTGCGCGGCGCGAGACAGGTTGCCGCCCCAGCCGGCGCAATCCAGGCGGCCCTGGTGGGCGACGACGATGACATCACCCCGCTCGGCGGACTCGATCGCCGCGGTGCACAGGTGGCGGCTCGCCACCTCGGCGGTCGCCGGGCCGAGCAGCACGGTGACCGCCCGGCCCGCAATCTGGTGGCGACCGGTGAGGTCGGCCAGCCCGATGACCACCCGCCCGTCGAGGCCGAGGCTGTCGCAGGCGTCGGACATCGCACACGAGTCCAGCGCGGCGAGCTGCTCGATCGCGGTCATCAGCCGAGCCCGTAGATGCCGAGCGTGGTCTCGCCTGCGGCCAGGCGCTGCATCACGATCGCCTCGTGCTCCTCGCGGCGCACGCCGGCGGCCACCACGTCCGCGGCCTGCGCACCGGGGATGACGACGACACCGTCGACGTCGCCGACGACGAGGTCGCCGTCGCGCACCTCGACCTCGCCCAATCGGATCGGCGCGCCGACGCGCGCTGCGGCGCCGGGTTGGTCCTTGACGGTGCCACGGATGCACGGGCCGAGGGAGAACACCGGGAAGCCGACACCGGGCAGGGCGACGTGATCGCGCGATCCGCCTTGGAGCACGAGCCCACTGAGACCGCGGCTGGCCGCCGCGCGGGACATGATCTCGCCCCAGTAGCCCCACGTGGCGGTGATGTCGCCGGTGGCGACAACGAGCACGTCACCCGGACGGCCGGTCGCGATGGCATGGTGGATGGCGAGGTTGTCCCCGGCGACACCGGCCACGGTGCGCGCCGGACCGGCGATGCGCCACGACGGGTCGACCGGGCGCACGGTCGACGGCACCGCACCGATCCGACCCGCGGCTTCGTGGAGTGTCGCAGCGCCCAGCTGCGCGGCGCGGGCCAGCACGTCCGCCGACAGCACCGTGGGCGCGTCCGGGTCAGCCACGATCGGCCTCGCGCGACTGCAGCGCGTGGTAGCCGAGCTGGGCACGGATCTCGTCGAGCCGCCCGCCGTCGCGCACCCCACCCCGGATGCGCTCCTCGGTGGCGTCGATCTGCTCGGCCGCGGCGAGCACGTCGTCGATCACGACCGCCGGCACGACGACGATCCCGTCGGCATCGCCGCGCACCCAGTCGCCCGGCTCGACGCGGACGCCGGCCAGTTGCACCGGTTGCTGGTAGGCCTCGGCCGCCACCCGGTCCTTGCCGGTGCGCATCGTGTGGGCGCGTGCGTAGATCGGATATGCCAGCTCACTGGCCCGGCGCACGTCGCGGCACACGCCGTCGATCACCGTGCCGGCGACACCGTTGCGGGCGGCGATCGTCGTCAGGATGTCACCCCACACGGTCGCCTCGAGACGTCCCTGGTTGTCGATCACCACGACGTCGCCGGCGGCGACGTCGTCGATGTAGTCCCCGACGGACTTGCCCGACAGCCCTCGCGGCAGCATCCGCACGGTGAACGCCCGACCGGTGAGCTGCGCGCCGCGGTCGATCGCGACGATCCCCAGCGCCTGCCCGTCGACGCCGAGACGGTCGAGCGCGTCGGACACCGCAGGGGTGTCGAGCGCAGCGAGGCGAGACCGGCGTTCGAGATCGTTGGTCACAGCGCTCGCTTGAACCCGTTGCAGAAGCGCACCGGGTTGTGGTGGAAGATCTTGTCCTTGTCCCCGGCACTCAACCAGTCGAAGCCGTCGATCAGCGGGATCAGGTCGTCGCCGGGGCGGCCGGTGTCGGCGCGCAGCGCACTGCCCGAGCCGGGTGTCTCGACACCGAAGCACATGCTGTCGACGCCCTTCTGGCGGATCGCCGCGGTGAGGAAGTCGAGGTCGTAGGCGCACGTGTCGTAGAACAGGTTGTCGACGAGGTCGCGCTGGCCGATGTGCGTGTCGTCGGTGGCGATGAACCGCTCCAGCGCCCCGCCGCAGTGGCAGATCAGGACGCGCAGCTGCGGGTGACGATCGAAGACGTGACCGCGGGTCAGGAACTGACCG
>JBBQTN010000425.1:0-3143 GCA_038213195.1 Acidimicrobiales bacterium
CGCGCAGCCTCAAGGGCGCGATCGAGATCACGACATCGTTGGAGAACAGCGACGTCGCGCCCGGATGAGCGCGCCCGCGCGTCGATGATCACAGCGCGGTCGCCGGCGATCGCAGGGCGACATCGTGCAACCCGGTCGGGGAGACGGTGACGAACCCGGCCCGGCGGTGTTCGCGGCGGTGACAGTGAGGATCACTGCACTGGCATCTGGCTCGTCCAGTGATATGGAGTGCAACGTCCCATCGCCTGGGCGTGTCCGCGCCGACGTCGATACGCCAGGACCGTCCGTGATCGCCGGGAGAACGGCGATCGTTGGTCGACGTGTCTGGCGTGTCGGGTGCGTTGGTGCGGTGGTGGTGTCGTTGCCGGTGATGGTGCCGGTGGGTCGCTGGACTTGGATCACGGGGGATGCAGCGGTGTGCGTTGGAGACTTGCCCGGCGACGCGTTGGCGCGCAGACTGGACTCACCGTCGGTTCCGTCAGGGGAGGAGGGTGTGTTGGTCGAGTCGGTCGTCGTCGTGTGCGTTGGTGGTCAGCCGCGTCGCGTGGGCGGGACGCGTCCGCGTCCGATGAACGAATAGCCGGGGCGACGATGCAGCTCGTGGTGCGTGGGGGCATGGTGACGACTGCGGGGTGGTCGGCGGTGATGGATGTCGGCGTCGACGGTGAACAGATCGTGCAGTTGGGTGGTGCGATGCGCGGGGACGAGGAGATCGATGCTCGTGGGCGCTACGTGCTGCCCGGCGGAGTCGATCCCCACGTCCATCTCACGCCGGCGACGAATCATCCTGGCGAGCCCCACTGGGTGGACGACTTCGAATCGGGGACGCGGGCGGCGCTGGCGGGCGGGGTCACGACGGTTGGCAACATCACGTTCCCGTATCCGGGCACGACCATGGCTGACGCCGTGGAGCGCGACGCCATCGAGGCGAGTCGAATGTCGCTGACGGACTTCTTCTTCCATCCGGTGTTGCGCGACCCGACCGACGAGAACCTCGCCCAGATCGACGGTCTCGTTGCCGCTGGCCACTCGAGCATCAAGGTGTTCCTCTCGTTCCGCCGATTCGATCGCAACGTCGACCGCTACCTCGACGCGATGCGCCGCTGCGGCGCCGCAGGAGGCATCGCACTGTTGCACTGCGAAGACGCGGCGATCATGGACTGCTGCGCGGCGGTGTTGAGAGCCGAGGGACGCGTCCATCCGCGCCACTACCCCGAGTCGCGCTCGGTGCGCTCCGAGTCGGTTGCCACGGCGCGTGCCGTGGCCTTCGCCGAGGCGACCCGCTGCCCTACCTACGTCGTACACCTGGCGGCGCAATCGGCGCTCGACGCGTGCCGGGCCGGCCGCCAGTGCGGCCTGCCCGTGTACGTCGAGACCCGCCCGCTGTACCTCCACCTGACGGTCGAACGCTTCGAGGAGACCGACGGCGCCAAGTACGCCGGCGCCCCGCCACTGCGCGCGGCCGCCGACCAGGCGGCCCTGTGGGCGGGGCTGCGCTGCGGTGACATCGACGTCGTCGCCACCGACCATGCGCCGTGGCGGCTGGCCCAGAAGCTTGATCCCGGGCTCGACGCCGTCGACGTTCGGCCGGGAGTGGCCGAGCTCGAAACGTCGCTGCCGATGCTGTGGTCGCAGGGCGTGCGCACCGGTCGGCTGACGCCGGAGCGCTTCGTGGCCGTCACCGCCACCAACCCGGCGCGCCTGTTCGGCCTCAGCCCACGCAAAGGCACCATCGCGGTCGGCTCCGACGCCGACGTCATCGTCTGGGACCCGGACGCGACCCGCACGATCGACGGAGCGGCGATGCACTCGAACGCCGACTACTCGCCCTACGACGGTTGGGAGATCACCGGCTGGCCGGAAATGACGATCAGCCGCGGCGAGATCGTGGCCACCGGCAACAACGTACGCGCCGCTCCCGGCCGAGGGCGCCTCGCGCCACGCGGACCGCATCAGCCGTTGTGACCCACGGCGTCACGCAGTCCCGTTTCACTGATCGACGCGCGACCGAAAGCGTGAGCGTGCCGGCGAGAACCACCGTGGCAAGCCGCGAACGTGCCAAAGGATTCGCCGGCGGGCACACGCCGAGTCGCGGCATAGCGCAGCGAGTCCACGCCAGCCGGTCCGGCTGATCCTGCGTCGCAATCGACGGATCTATCGATCGTGCCCAAATGAACGTAAGCCTGGTCCGACGGCTGGATCCCGCCGACCGTCCCCTACCGCTCGACGGACTCACACCGAGCCGCGCTGCCTATCGCTGCCGGTTGCACGGCTGGAGCGGGCCTGATCGGCTCCCGTCTGACCGCGCCTGGTCCTCTCGAGCGGAAGATGCAGCTGGTCACCTCGGCGTACGAGGCTCTGCCCGACGGCGGGGCGTTCGGTCGTGTCGAGAACATCATCGACGACGCCCGACGCCCGACTCCCGACGCCCGACGCCCGACGCCCCGACGCGTGTTCGGTCTGATGATGTCGCTCAACATGCTCATCGAGTTCGGCGACGCCTTCGACTTCACCGGTGTGGACCTCACCGAATGTTGCAAGCAGGTTGGCTTGGGAAGGTCGAGATCATGCCGCGGGCCGGTCCGGCGAGCGCCGCCATCGCATACAAGCAGGTGGTCCTCCTCCGTAGCGCCTCCTGAACTCGGGAGCTGATTCTCGTCTCGGATCGTTGGCGCCGTCGCGCCGCTCGCCTTGCTCTCGGGTCTTGTTGTTCGTGTCCGATGATGCTGGTGCTGTCTGGTTTGAGAGTGCGAGGATCCGGTAGGCCAGAGTCCCTGCCTACAACATGCCTACCGAAGGAACGATCAACATGACCGACACGTCGATCACCGCACCCGATAGCAAGGTGCTGATCTGCCTCACCCACGGCGCCGAAGAGCCCGAGAACGTGCTGATCGCCTACCTGCTCGGCGTCGAAGCGCTGCGAGCCGGCAAGGAGGCGCTGATGTTCCTCACCAAGGATGCCATCCACGTCGCCACTGAGGGCTTCGCGGCAACCATCGACGTACCGGGCGCACCCTCGATCGCCGCGTTACACGAGGAGTATGTCGCGAGCGGCGGCCGCATGTATGTCTGCCCCGTGTGCGTCAAGGTCCGCAGCATGCAAGACGCCGAGTGGATCGCAAGCTCCAAAGTCGCCGGTG
>JBBQTN010000426.1:0-3135 GCA_038213195.1 Acidimicrobiales bacterium
CCTCGAGCACCAGGGTCACCGGCGGCTCCAGTCTGCCAGCGATCACCGTCGCCCGGACCTGCGCAGTGAAACGTCGTGTCGCGCCTGGCCGATCGCGCCACCAGCCGGTCGGCCGCGAGCCGATGACGTTGGCGGCGTCGACTACCAGCACCTGGACAGGCTCGCGCGCGCCGACACCGGGAATAATCACCCCGAGCGAGTCAAGTCGACGAGTCCGTGATCGCCGGCGGGCGGAGCCGCCCCGTTCGCGACGTACGGGTATCGACCGGTTCGTCGTCTTTGATCGGCGACGGACCGCTCAGGCAACTCCTTGGTCGGTGACGCCCGCTCGGTGCGGCGAGAGGTCACTCGGCCGCGTGGCGGGATCATGCGCTTTGGGCGAGCCGTTGACCCTCCGGAGGCGAGTAGGTGCGACGCCGGCAGGGTAGGGGTCCGGTGTGGAGTCCGAGCCGGCGAACGCCGAGACCATGCCGTGTCAGTTCTGCGGCGTCCGGGTGCCCGCGCACGCCTGGTTCTGCCCCGCTTGTGGCGCCTCGGTCGTCTCGGTCGTCTCGGCCGAGAAACGCCGTGCAGCCGTCGGACAACGGCCCGCACTGCCTGGCTACACCGTGTTCTCGCCGCTCGGTTGGGGCGGGAGCTCGACCGTGTACCGGGCGCGGCAGGACAGTCTGGGCAGGGACGTGGCCATCAAGCTGATCCGTCAAGAGATCGACGACGCGGCGGCAATGCGACGATTCGAGCGAGAAGCACGGATCATCGCTTCACTTTCCGGTCATCCGCATGTGGTGACGATCTACGACGTCGGTCGCACGTCGACCGGGCAGCCGTTCCTCGTCACGGAGCTGCTTGATCGCGGCTCGCTCAGCGACGTGCTGGCACGCCAGGGAGCGTTGGACACGAAGTCCGCCGTCGCAGTCGGCCGGGCCGTGGCCGACGCGCTCAGCGCCGCCCACGCACGAGGCATCCTCCACCGCGACCTCAAGCCCGGGAACGTCCTGCTGGGTTCCCGGGGCGAGATCAAGCTTGCCGACTTCGGAGTCGCGCGGCTGATGGCCGGCCACTCGCAGACCACCACCGCATCGATCGCCTTCACTCCCGAGCACGCCGCACCGGAGGTCCTGCGCGGCGAACAGGAGGGTCCGGCGAGCGACGTCTACGGGCTGGCATCGACGGTCGTCACCGCGCTCGTCGGCCGATCACCGTTCGCGCGGCGACCCGATGAGCGCATCGAGGCGATGATGTGGCGCAAGATGGCGGAGCTGCCTGCGCCGCTGCCGTCGTCGGTACCGGCGCCGCTCGCGGACCTGCTGCGGCGCTGCCTTGCCACCGCGCCGGCGGACCGCCCGTCGCTCGATGACGTGGTGTTGCAGCTCGCGCACATTGAGGTGAGTGGTGCTGCGTTCGGACCGGCGGCGGAGGTGCTCACACTCCGCCAGCCACCGTCGCCTGGAGCGGCTGGCGGCGACCTCGCCCCGACGGTGTGCAGCGAATCGGCTCCCACCGATGTGCTGCCGCCCCCGCCTGCAGGCTCCGTCGGTGCAGACGGACCGTGGCCGGACCTAGTCACCCATCCGACCGCGCCGGCTTGGTCGGTCGACCCGTTCGAATTCATCGGGCGTACCACACGCTGGCCAGCCCAGCTCCGACGACGGGCCGTGATGATCGGCGTGACGTTGGTCGTGGTGATCGCCGGCGTGTGCGCGATCGTGCTGGCCCGAACGATCGGCGGCGGCTCGTCGTCTCGCACCACGCCACCCGCGACGACCGTCGCCGCACCGTCACCGAGCACCGAACCGGCTGCGGCGGCGACTGCTGTAGCGATCTCCGGCGCATCACCCACAACAGTCGCGAGCACCGTGCTGTCCACAACGATCGCAACGACAACAACAACTGCAGCATCGACGACTGCTGCGGTGGTCGCCACCACCGGTGCGCCGCCGGCGACGAATCTACCGGTAACGACCGAGAGGACGGCTCCTCGCTCAGCTGCGCCTCGGACGACTGCGTACACGCCGCCGGCCGTCGTCCAGACGACGAACCCGGCTGCACCACCGAGCAGCTCAGGAGGTGGCGAGCCGCAGCCTGTCGATGCGGCCGAGGCGGTCGAGTTCGTGCAGACCTACTTCGACAGGCTGCAGTCGGGGGACTTCGCCACCGGGTGGGCGCAGCTGACGCCGGAGTTCATCGATGCTCGTGGCCTGACGTTCGAGCGCTACAAGAGCTATTGGCGAGCGACGTCACTCACCCTGGACCAGCTCCGCTTCACAGCGGGACCTGCCCCCGACGAGGGTCGGGTTCGCTACGCCGCCACCTACACGACCACCCACGGCGTCATCGAGGAGACCGACGAGATCACCCTACGACGCGGGCCCGACGGCCACCTCACCATCGCCGAACAGCGAATCATCGGGTGATGCGTACAACCACGACGTTTGCACGCCCTGACCCCGTCGCAACACCCTGATCTTGCGATCCGATCTGACGCACACGACGATCACCGAGGTGATGTCGTGCACTCCCGAGTTTTTCGCCTGGTCAGTCTTGCGGATCGGCCGCAGTCGCGTCGAGCAGAGCGCCTGTCCGCCGCGTGTCAGCCCCGGCCTCTCAACCGGACCCGCAGGCTTCACTACCGAGAACCCTGGCGTCTCCCCGGACCGGACTCACACGGGCTGGCCATCGAGAGCTTGCGCTCGCTACGTCATGACACCTGCTTTGCTCTTATGGCGCCAGCGACCTGCTGGACGCACGTCGATCGAGACTCAACCCAATACCATCACCAGGCTGAGCCTCAAGAGCGAGGTCGCCGCGACAAGATCAAACCGGCAGCCCGCCCCGTCACCGAAGAACCCACACGCTGCGTAACGACCCGTCAGCCCACCCCAACGGCAGTCGCGAAATCGAGAAGGCTCGCGAAACGTGAGGGGCGCTCACGACTGCAACGCAAGTTGCGCATCGCTCCAGACTGATTGGCTTCACAGCCGACCCTCTTCACGGGATTGCGTCCCGGCTCGTGGTGTAGGACCGTGCGACTCCCGTTGGCCTGGTTGGTCAGGTTCGGGGTGCTGCTGGTAAGGCTAGTTCGGCGGTGTTGTTGGTGAGTTCGGCGACGGAGTTGGCGGCGATGTAGCGGCGTTC
>JBBQTN010000427.1:0-3112 GCA_038213195.1 Acidimicrobiales bacterium
GTGGAGCAAAGCTATTCGGAGTCTTCGGTGGCCTTCGTCTTGCCGAAGCGCTTTTCGAACTTCGCAACGCGGCCGCCGGTGTCGAGGATCTTCTGCTTGCCCGTGTAGAACGGGTGACATTGGGAGCAGACGTCCGCGTGAACGACGCCGTTCTTCGCGGTGCTGCGGGTGGTGAACGTGGAGCCACAGGTACAGGTCACCGTGGTTTCGACGTACTCAGGATGAATGCCTTGTTTCACAAGTACTCCTCACGAAAGCCCCGGGTCGCAGCCCGCCGGATGGCGTGCACAGATGCGTGAACCGGAAACCGAGCCAAAGTATGCCCGCCCTCCCGCCGTACGCCCAATCCCCGCCCCATCCCAGCCCCGCCGCGCCTACCCCCTTCCGCCGAGTCTGGACTTATGGACCTAAATCGGCCCCTTTCAGGGCCTTTTCTCCAGACTCGGCAGGAGGGAAGAAAGTGGGGGGCAGCGGCTCAAGGTGGGTCAAAGCAGGCCGATTCATTGGTGACAGGGAGAGGGATCCGTACGGAACGCCGTACGGACATGAGGCGAAGAGGACCCGATGAACCGACCCACCACGCGCCAGCGCCGGATGATCAAGGCCGCTGCCGTACCCGCCGCGCTGTTGGCCAGCGCCCTTGTCGTCTGGCAGGGCTCGTACGCCGCGTTCAGCGCCACCACCAATAACGCCGCCAACAACTGGGCCACGGGCAACGTCTCGTTGACCGATGACGGCGGCGGCAGCGCGATGTTCAACGCCGTGGGCTTGCGCCCCGGCAGCACCGGTACCAAGTGCATCAAGGTGACGAGCAACTCGTCACTCTTCGGCCCGGTCAAGGTCTACGCGACCTCGACCTCGACGAACAGCCTCGCCAACTACATCGACGTCACGGTCGCCGAAGGTACGCCGGGTGACTTCACCTCGTGCGGCGCTTTCGTCGGTTCGTCGATCTACAGCGGAACGCTGACGGCGATGCCGTCGACGTACGGCACCGGCGCCGGCACCTGGACGCCGTCGACCAACCCCGAGAGCAAGACCTACAAGTTCACCTACACAGTCAATGCCGCAGCGCCGAGCTCAGTGATGAACTCGACCGCCTCAGCGACATTCACGTGGGAGATCCAAGCCTGACGTAGCGGTCAGCGAACTCGACCAGCGCAGTTCCATCGCGCATCCCCTCGGCCGAGCACGCCCCCTACGTCGTGGAGGACGCCACCATGAGCGTCACACCCACAACCGTCGATGATCGTGACGACGCCGCCACCCATGACGGCATCGCGATTGTCGAAGGTGTCGACTCGACCGCGACGGACCTGATCGGTTCGTCGCATGTCAACCTCCCAGTCGACACCGACGTCCCGAGCCTGCCTATGGGGAGGGATCGGACGACAGCCCGGGTCGGCGTACTCGCTGGGGAAGCGGTACGCCGGCCGGGTTGGATTTATCTCCTCCTGGTCACCTCAGCTCGAGTGTTGCTCGCTTTTGTGACCGGCATGGTTTTGTGGGCCACGATCCCCGCGCTGATTGGTTGGCAAAGCGATGTGGTGCTGACCGGATCGATGGCGCCGCGGATCAATCCCGGCGATGTCGTCGTGTCCGAACCCGTGCCCGCTACGTCAGTCAGAGCCGGTCAAGTCATCAGCTTCGATGACCCCAACGTCGCGGGCCGTACGGTGATTCACCGCGTTCGCTCGGTCAACCCCGACGGCACCCTGATCACTCGCGGCGATGCCAACCCCACCGACGATTCCCACGCAGTCGCACCCGCAGCGGTGCACGGACTCGGACGCTTGTGCGTTCGCTTCGTTGGATTGCCGGTGGTGTGGGCGCGTTAGGGTGCCTTACTTCCGCTGGGGCTGACCCTGTTCGTTCTCGTGAGCGCCATCGTGTTGGTCGCACGGGATCGAGACGACGATCTCCTCGGCGAGAACTCAGACGCCGACTCGGAAGGCGATGAAGGCGAGCCTGCCGACGCCGACACTTCGGGCGCGCAGGTCGAGGATGGAGACGTCGACGATCTCGTTCACGACGTTGAGATCGCCCACGACGTTGAGATCGTTCACGAAGTTGAGATCGCCCACGACGTTGAGATCGACGATGCACTATCAGCAACGTCGGCTTTCACGGCAGCGCTCAATCGATTGGCCGGCGTGATCGGCGTGATCGGCGTGATCCACGTACCCACCTTGCTGCGCATGTCCCCCATGGCCGCAACGTTCGCGGTGACGATGACCTTGGCAGCCGTGTTGGGGACGGCGTTTTCGGCGTTTGCCGCGACCGCGAGTGACGCGGGCAACGCGTGGAAGATTTCGTCGTACGCCCAATTCGGCGCCGGAACCTATGTCACTGAGGTCAACAACTCGGGGCCGTTGTTTTTCTACCGACTCAACCAAGCCTCCGGCACGACTGCGGTCGACTCGTCGGGGAGCGGCAATCCCGGCACGTACGTCGGGGGCTGAAACTACGGGGTGTCCCCCCAACCACTTCCGCGCAATGCTGGTCTGGCGGTGTCGTCGAAGAACAACACATCTTGTATCGCGTCACCGGTTCAACTGAACAACCCCAAGACTTACTCCTATGAGATGTGGTTCAAGACGACCGCAACGACCGGTGGGAAGTTGGCTGCGTTCGAGTTGGCGCAGACCGGTGCGTCGGCGAACTACGACCGACACGTCTATATGACCAACGCCGACAAACTCGTATTTGGTGTTTGGCTGGGGTCTCCCACCGTCATCACCTCGCCGCTGTCGTACAACGATGGGGCGTGGCATCAAGTCGCTGTCACGATGGGGACAACCGGCGGAATGCAACTTTTCATGGATGGATTCTCGGTGGTGTCGAGTGCGAATACCGCCAGCCAAAACTTCAAGCCCTACTGGCGCTTCGGCTGCGGTTCCCTTGGTTCATGGCCAAACTATCCAACTGATCCGAGCTCGACCAACTTCGATGGCGCGATCGCGGACGTCAGCGTCTACACAACCGAACTCACCCCCACCACAATCCGTACCCACTTCTTTGCCGCTTAGCCTTTCCCTAACGACGCCGAGTCGGGACTTATGCCCCCAAATTCGTACCTCTTGGGGGTGATAAGTCCAGACTCGGCGGGGTG
>JBBQTN010000428.1:0-3104 GCA_038213195.1 Acidimicrobiales bacterium
AGTGCCAGGAACGAGGCGGGCTCGCCGGGGTCGACGATCACGTACCGACCCGTGGAGGCCTCGACGAGCAGACCCGCGCCTGCGTGAGCGCGGCGACGGGTCACGTGATGGCCAGCCGTGACAGCATGTGCCGGATGCGTGTGGTCGTCACCGGTGCTGCGGGTCGCATCGGTCGCTGCCTCGTGCCGGGCCTGATCGCTGTGGGCCATGACGTCGCCGGGATCGACACGATGCCGGTCGATGAGCCGTGGGGCGAGCGGATCGTCGTCGCCGACGTCGGAGCCGACGATGCGGTGCTCACGGATCTCGCCTCGGGTGCGGACGCGATCGTGCATCTCGCGGCGATCGCCGACGAGACCGATTTTGGGACTGCGCTCGACACGCACCTGCGGTTGACACACCGTGTCCTCGAGGCGGCCCGAGCCGGCGGTGTCGAGCGGGTCGTCTATGCCAGCAGCAACCACGCCGTCGGGTTCACCCCACGCGCGCCGATGGTGGGCGTCGACACGCGGCTGCGACCGGACACGTTCTACGGCGTCGGCAAGGCCGCGGCGGAGAGCTTGTGCAGCCTCTATCACGACCGTTACGGCATCGCCGTGGCCTGCCTGCGGATCGGCAGCTTCCGCGACTCGCCGGTGACGCGCAGGCAGCTGTCGACGTGGCTGTCTCCCGGCGACGCGGTACGCCTCGTCGACGCGTGCCTGCACGCCCCCGATCTCGGCTTCGTGATCGTGTACGGCATCTCCGCGAACCGTCGAGCGTGGTGGGACCTCAGCTCGGCGAGGAGCCTGGGTTACGCGCCAGTCGATGATGCGGAGGACTGGGCTGGCGAGATCGAGGCATCCCCGCCGTCCGCTGACGACGACCTCGACGGCCGCTTCCTCGGCGGTTCGTTCACCCGCCCGGCATGACCGCAGCAGCCGGAGAGGTCACGCACCGTCGAGCCGCGTCGCTGAGCACGGAACGAGTCACCCGCCGCTCCCGCGCTAGGACGCGCCGAGCGGCGATCGCAACGACGCGTGTCACTCGCGGTCGAGACGCATCATGTTCTCGACGGCGTGGGCGATGTGGACACCCCTGCTGCTTGGAGGGGCGACCGAGTTTGAGGTGGTGGTACCAGCTCCGAGTCGTGAGTACGGCTCGATCTGCGCGTGCTGGGTGACGTGTGAGCCGGCGCCGACGGTCGCGTGGTGGCCGATGAGGCTGTGCGGTTCGATGGTGGCGCCGTGGGACACCCAGGCGTGGGCGCCGAGGTGGGTGTTGGTGCCGATCCAGGTGCCGTCTTGGATGACAGTGTTGGCCCCGACGGCGACGTCGCGGGCGATGTGGACGTGGGCGCCGATTCGGGTGTGGCGGCCGATCGTGGCGCCGGATTCGATGCGGGCGGTGGGATCGACCGTGGCGGTTGGGTCGATCGCGACGTAACGGTGGATCCCGGGGCGGTGGAAGCGTTGACCGTGGGGGGTGGTGACGAGCGTGGTGTTCCGGTCGTACCACCATCCGGCCTGGTAGGCGTCGGTGGTGACGTTGTCGCGTTGGACGACGTCGCCGGTGGCGAGGAGGTAGCGGCCGGGGCGGGCTTTGATCTGCTCGAGTCGTTGCCGGTGGTCGGCGAGGTCCGCGGCGGTCGCGGCGGCGAGGGCGGGGTCGACGGTGGTGTCGAAGCTTCGGGTGGCTTGTTCGAGGTCGTGGATCGCGTTGCGGATGGCGTGCTCCTCGCGTGACAGGTCGACGAGCGGCACGCCGAGCGACGCGGCTTCGACCCATGTCGGCAGGTGGTCGAGCGTGTTCAGTTGTGCGGCGAGACGCTGTGCGTCTGATGGGGCTGGGGTGTCAGCCATGACTGGTCCTTCCGGGCGGCGTGGAGCGTCGTGAGGTCGTGGTGGTCGGGGACGCGCAACACGCGCAGCGCGGTGTCGGCGAGCTGGGTGCGGAGTCGGGCGGTCGCGGCGCGTCCGGCTGGATCACCGTCAAGAGCGACCACGATCTGTTGCCCGTTGGCGTGGGCGCGGATCTGGTCCGCCGCCGGCGAGGACGTCGCCGATGCGACCGATGAGGTCGAGATGAGCGCGGCGCAGCGGTAGCCGGCCTGGGCGACGATGAGACCGTCGAGCACACCTTCGGAGACGACCACGGGACCGGCGGTGGGTGCGCCACGCGGGAAGGTCACTGATGGCAGGGTCCCGTGTTGTGGGGTGGGGTTGCTGTACTTGCTGGGTGCTTGCCCGTCGAGGTTGCGGACCTGCACGTAGGCGAGGGCGCCGGTGCGGTCGAACGAGCAGACGGTGACGCCGCGCCACCGGGGCAACCCGCGTGGGCGCGGCGCGACGTGCGCTCCGGGATCGAACCCGATCCGGTTGGCGTGGAGGATGTCGTTGGTGAGGCCGCGCTGGTGGAGCCAGGCGCGTGCGTTGTCGCCCTCGGAGCGCCACAGGCGATGCTCACAGTCGGTCGCCCAGTCGTGCAGCTCCGCCGAAAGGGGACGCGACGTGCTGGTGGTGGGCTGTCGGGTGGGGGCGTGGGGGAAGTGCCCGGCGCGTTCTTGGAGCCACCGGAGTGCGCCGGTGACGTCTTGGTTGTGGCCGATCATGACGGCGTCGATGGCGGTGCCGGCGTGGCCGTCGGACCAGCAGCGCCACCGTTCGACGCCTTTGCGGTCGACGAACATCGACACCGACGGGTGGTCGTCTTGGTGGTCGGGGGAGAAACACGACCATCGTGCGGCTCGTCCGGTGCCGGTCGGTGGGCCGCTGAGTGACGTCAACACCTCGGCCAGGTCGGTGCGGTCGAGGATCTCGCGGGCGTTCATCGCCGGTTACCAGACGGCGGCGGTGGGGTCGAACTCGGTGAGTGACCACCAGTCGCGGGTGACGGGTCGGACCCGGGTGGTGTCGCGTTCCGGTGTTGGTTCGGTGTGGGCGCCGGGTCGGCACGGGATCTGCCACAGCGTGTCGATCCGGTTCAGGGCAAGGCTGAGGTTGTAGAGGAAGTGCGACGGTCCGTGCGGGTCGGTGCCGGGCAGCCACGCCTGGCACCACAGCAGCCACAGCGCTTGGGCTTCCTCGACGAGTGCCGGGTGCCGCAGCCAGCATGACGGGAACCAG
>JBBQTN010000429.1:0-3079 GCA_038213195.1 Acidimicrobiales bacterium
CAGCTCGACCACGCGATCCACAACTACGTGCCGGAGGGCAGCGGAGACGTCGAGTGGATGCTGTGGATCGACGGGTGGGGCGAGGCGCTGCGCAACCCGATGATGAAGCGGATCAGCCAGGAGCTCGACGAGCAGTCCGCCGAGCTCCTCGAACGGGTGATCGCGTTCGGTGTCGAGTCGGGCGAGTTCGTCTGCCCCGACCCGCACGCCGCAGCGCTGCGGCTCACCGCGCTCGTCGACGGGCTGGCCGTGCAGTTCGCCGCCCACGACGGGATGATCGACCGCGACGAGGTGATCGACCACGTGCGCCTGCTCGCCGCGTGGGAGGTCGGCATCGATCGCTCGGCGTTCGACGAGTTCGCAGCGCGCGAAGCGGTCACCACCGGGGCCCCCTCGCCGGCCACCGACGCCGCGCTGCGCCAGCTCGTGGCGCGGTACTGCGATGGCGTGATCCGTGCCGACGAGGCGACATGGGCGTCGACCTGGGCGGAGGACTCGGTGTGGAGCCTCGGCGACAAACCGGTCACCGGCAAGGCGAAGATCGTCGCGCTGTGGCGGGAACGGATCAGCGGATTCATGTGGACGGTGCAGAGCGCCCCACAGATGGTGTTCGAGGTCGACGAGCGGCGCGGTGTCGGCACGGGCCGGGTGACGGTGCAGGAGCGGTTCAAGCGGACGAACGGCAAGGTCGGCTCACTGCTCGGCACCTACCACGACGTCTACGTCCGCGACGGTCGCGAGTGGCTGTTCTCCGAGCGCCGCCTCGATGTGATCGACCTGACCTAGCCGCTTCGGCACCCGGATCGCAACGCTGGTACGTCGCCTGCTCACTTCTGAGCAGGATCCCCGCCAGCGTCGCCGATCTGTCGCGCTACGGGCGGACCTCGTAGAACGCGTTCACCGCGTGGTCGACCTTGAGGCGCCGGAAGCGGGTGAACCCGGCGACGTCGCTCATCGACCTGGCCACGTTCTCCGACAGGCCGAGCGTGCCGAGCCCGGCACCGCCCGGTTCGCTCAGCGCCGACGACATGCAGCTGAGCACGCTGATCCCGTACATCAGCGAGGCCATCGGGTTCTTGCGCACGTTCTCGGCGAACGTGTCGAGGGCCTTGATGTCGACCAGCAGCCACGTCCCGTCGTCGGCCAGCGCGCTGCGGATCGCGACCATCATCTCCTGCGGGTGGGTCATGTCGTGGATGCAGTCGAACGTGGTGATCAGGTCGAAGGAGTGGTCGGCCGGCAGTGGCGAGTCACGCGGGTCGTGGAACGACACGTTCGTCACCCCCGCCTCCAACTTCTTCTCCTCGGCACGGGCCAGCGCGTAGTGGGAGATGTCGTAGCCGTGGAACGTCGAGTTCGGGTACGTCTGAGCCATCAGGATCGCCGCGCCCCCCGCACCGCAGCCGACGTCGGCAACCTTGATCCCCGTGGTGAGCTTGTCGACGATCCCCTCCAGCGCCGGCAGCACGACCGGCACGAGGAAGGCACGGTTCCACGGCTCGAAGCTGCGCTCGATGCCCACCGCACCCTCGGGTCCATGGCTGTCGTAGTCGTGCCCGACGCCCGTGCGGAAGCTGTCGCGCACATCCTCCAACGCGCGCATCGTCTGCGGCAGGCGGTGGAACATGCCCATCCCGAAGGCCGGGTGGTCGCGGTCGGCGAGCACCGCCGTCGCCTCTGGGGTGAGCGAGAACCGCTCCTCGCCGCCGTCGGGCGAGTCGATGACGATCAGCTTCGCCGCCGCCTGGTTGTGCGCCCACTCCTGCACCCACCTGGCGTCGAGCCCGGCGGCCGTGGCCAGCTCGGCGATCGTCAACGGACGACCCGCAGCGCGCAGCGCGGAATAGATCCCGAGCTGGTCGCCGAGGTGGACCATCCCGGCGGTGACCGCCCCGTCGAGCTTGGTGAACAGCAGCAGCGAGTACTGCTTGAGCAGATCGGGATCGATGCCGGGGGCCGTGCTGGACGCTGTCTCGGCGCTCACGACGGGTCCTCGTACTTCGGCGTCCGCTTCTGCAGTCCGGCCATCACCGACTCGACCTGGTTCGGGGTGCCGATCAGCGAACCGATGATCGACCGCTCAGCGGCGAACTGGTCGGCAGCGCCCTGGTTGAGCAGCCCGTTGAGCAGGCGCTTGGCCGCACGCACCGCGTCGGGACTGAGGCCCGCGATCTGATCCGCCAGCGCCATCGCGTCGTCGAGCGGGGTGTCCGACAGCTTCGTCGCGATCCCCAGCTCGAACGCCTCACGACCGTCGAACACGCGGGCGGTGAAGACGAGCTCCTTCATCACGTCGGCGCGCACCAGGCGCGCCAGGCTGAGCGTTCCGGTCATGTCGGGGACGAGGCCCCAGTACACCTCGCGGACGCTCAACTTGGTGTCCGGGTGGACGATGCGGATGTCCGCACCGAGGGCAATCTGGATGCCGCCGCCGAGCGCGTGACCGTGCACCGCGGCGATCACCGGCACCGGGATCTCCTGCCACACCCACGCGGTCTGCTGGCCGAGGTGGGTGATCTGGCCCTCGGGCAGCGTGCTCGGATCGGTCCGCCGTGCGGGGCGCCCGGCACCGTCGTCGGCGCCGCCGGTGCCGCCGCCGTCGGCCATCGACTGGAACGAGGAGAAGTCGAGGCCGGCGCAGAACGAAGGGCCGTCGCCGCTGAGCACCACCGCACGCAGGCCGGGCGCGTGCTTCAGCGACTCGCCCGCCTCGCCGAGCGCCGCGAACATCGCGCCGTCGAGCGCGTTGCGCTTGTCTGGTCGGTTCAGGCGGACATCGGCGATGCCGTTCGACTGGTTGATCGTGACGCGTTCGGGCATGTCGGGAGTCTGCCAGGTCGTTCCGTGGCCGTCTTCACCGTGTCGCCGCCGGCGGCGCATGGCGGGACGAGATCGTCGAGGTGGCACACTCGCCCCGTGAAGTTGAACCTCTCCGCCGATGAAGTGCTGTCCACCACCCGCGCCGTGCGCAAGCGTCTCGACTTCGACCGCCCTGTCGAGCGTTCCGTGATCGAGGAGTGCCTCGAGCTCGCCGTGCAGGCACCGACGGGCAGCAACCGCCAGGGCTGGCAGTGGGTGA
>JBBQTN010000430.1:0-3050 GCA_038213195.1 Acidimicrobiales bacterium
GACGGGCGTCGCGCCGATCGACTGGCTCGGGGCACGCTGATGCCGTACGCCCGTGCGTCCGACGGGATCCGGCTGCACTACGAGGCCTGCGGCCGCCGGTCGGCGCCGGCGGTGCTGCTGATCCAGGGCCTCGGCGCTGACAAGCACGGCTGGGACATGCAGCGGTTCCTGCTCGGCATGCGCTACCACGTGATCGCGTTCGACAACCGCGGCTCCGGCCGCAGCGACAAGCCGTTCAGCGCGTACAGCCTCGAGCAGATGGCCGACGACGCGATCGCCGTGCTCGACCGGCTGGGGGTCGAACGGGCCCACGTCGTCGGCGCTTCGATGGGCGGAGCCGTCGCGATGCTGCTCGCCCTGCGCCATCCGGAGCGGGTGGACTCGCTCGTGCTCGTCTGCACGGCGGGTCGCCACCACGTCTGGCGTCGTGAGCTGCTCGAGAGCTGGGCCGCGGCCGCCACAGAACGAGGCATGGGCGCGATGGCCAGCGAAGCGGCGCGCTGGGTGATCGGACCGCGGTCGTTCCGGCGCCTCCTGCCGGTCTTCGGCTGGCTCGGCCCGTTCGGTCTGGGCCGGCCGACGCATGCGTTCGCCGCACAGGTCCGGGCGATCCTCGCCCACGTCGACACGACCGCAGAGCAGCTGGGAGAGATCACCGCGCCGGCGCTGGTGGTGGTCGGCAACCAGGACATCCTCACGCCACGTGGCGACAGCGAGGAGCTCGCCGAACGCCTGCCGAACGCCGAGCTGGTGGTCATCTCGGGCGCTGCGCACGGCCTGATGATCGAGCACGCGAGCACCTTCAACATGGTGCTGTTCGAGTTCCTCGACCGGGTCACCCGCGAGCAGCGCGCCGCGTCCGCGGGCGCGTCGACGGTGTCGCCGAGGTCGCCGAGGTCGGCGGCATCATCCTGACGACACAGGTGGCTCCTCGATGCGCGTGATCGTCGTAGGTGCGGGCTTGGCCGGGCTCGCCGCCGCCGGTGCGATCGCCGGACGCGGCCACACGGTGACCGTCTTCGACAAGGGCCGCGGGCCTGGCGGACGGATGGCCACCCGCCGGATCGGCGCGGCGACGCTCGATCACGGGGCACAGTTCTTCACGGCGCGCAGCGAGGAGCTCGCCGCGCTCGTGCGGACCTGGTCGCAGGACGGCCTGGTGACCACGTGGTGCCACGGGTTCGGCGACGAGCCCGACGGATATCCGCGGTACGCGGTGCGCGGCGGGATGAACGCGCTCGCCAAGCACCTCGCGCACGGTCTCGACGTGCGCTGCGCGTCGATGGTGTTCGCTGTGCGCCGCACGACAGGCGCCTTCACCGTGCAGCTCGACGACGCGAGCATGTACGCCTGCGACGCCGTGGTGATGGCCTGCCCGGTGCCGCAGGCCTACTCGCTGCTCGTCTCCGCCGACGTGCGGATGCCCGAGGCGCTGCTGCGCACCGACTACGACCGGACGTTGGCACTCCTCGCCGTGCTCGACAGGCCTGGGGCGGTGCCGGAACCCGGCGGGGTGCAGGGCGCGCCGGGCTTCACGTTCATCGCCGACAACCAGCGCAAGGGCGTCAGCGCAGTCCCCGCGCTGACGCTGCACGCCGACCCGGCGTGGAGCGAGGCCCACTGGGACAGCGACCGCGACGAGACGCACAGCGAGCTGCGCGCCGCCGCGGCACCGTGGATCGGCGCAGCGACGATCGTCGACAGCCAGGTCAAGCGGTGGCGGTTCGCCACCCCGCGCTCGATCTGGCCGGAACCGTGCTGGCGCCCCGAGGACGGGTTGCCGGCGGCGATCGCCGGCGACGCCTTCGCCGGGCCGCGCGTCGAGGGGGCGATCCTCAGCGGCATGGCCGCGGCGCGTTCCCTGCTGGACGACTGACGATGAACGAGCCACCGCATCGCAACGCTGGTACCCGAGCTGCCCATTTCTGGGCAGCTCCCGTACCAGCGTCGGGTGTTCACGCCGACGAGGTCGTGTCCCGCACGCTGCCTGCAGCGGTCACCGGATGAGCAACACTCGTGCCGTGATCGAGTTCGGCGATCAGCTGCGCGCACGGATCGAGGCGAACCTCGCGGCGCACCATCGCATCGACATCGCGCTCGACGATCGGCGCCACGCCGCTGTGGCGATCGTCGTCGTCGACAGCGACGCGGCGCGCGAGGGCGACGATCCGGTGATCGCACCGGACATGTCGATGGTGCCCGGCGACGTGACCGGGCTCGACGGCCGGATGCAGGGTGTCGCCGGTGGGGCGGCGTTCCTGCTGTGCCGTCGTGCAGCGAAGATGAACCGCCACGCAGGGCAGTGGGCCCTTCCAGGGGGCGTCTCGACCTCGGCGAGACCGTCGAGCACGCCGCGCTGCGCGAGTTGCACGAGGAGCTCGGCGTCGACCTCGGGCCGGAGACGATCCTCGGCCGCCTCGACGACTACCCGACCAGGTCAGGCTTCGTCATCTCCCCGGTCGTCGTGTGGGGCGGCGCGGACCCTGAGCTGCACGAGGACCCGACGGAGGTCGCCCACACCTACCGGATCGGCCTCCACGAGCTGTGCCGCGACGACTCGCCGCGGTTCATCACCATCCCCGAGAGCGAGCGGCCAGTCGTCCAGCTCCCGCTCGGCGGCGACCTGATCCACGCCCCGACCGCAGCCGTGCTCGTGCAGTTCCGCTGGGTCGCGCTCGACGGCCGCATCGACGAGCGCGTCGACCACCTCGAGCAACCGGTGTTCGCCTGGAAGTGACCGATCCTGCGTCGAGCCGTCCGGCTGCGGCGCAGGACCTGGCGGGTTCGTAGGCTCGAAGCGACGTCGAGGCCAGGGGAGTTGCGATGGGGATCGATCAGGGTGCCGTGGACAAGTTGGTGGCGCGGGCGCGTCGTGAGGTCGACGAAGGCTTGCTGCCGTCGGCGCAGGTGGCGCTGGCTTACGAAGGCGAGCTCGTCCTGTTCGAGACGTTCGGCGACGCCACCGACGACACCCGCTACGTCGTGTACTCGGCGACGAAGGCGTTCGTCGCCGGCGCGATGTGGGCGCTGATCGGCGACGGCAAGGTCGA
>JBBQTN010000431.1:0-3042 GCA_038213195.1 Acidimicrobiales bacterium
CCCGCGTTCCAGATCGTCGCCACGTTCGGTCTCGCGGTGGTCATCCAGAACGTGCTCTACGAGAAGTACACCGCCGACACCCGCGGCCTGAACCCGGGCCGCCTGAAGATCTCCGGTTTCAAGATCAACGACAAGATCAGCGTCGGCTGGCTGCCGTTGATCACGCTCGGTTGCGCCGTGGGCGTGCTCTGCGCCCTCGCGCTGTTCATGCAGCGCACCCGACTCGGGCGTGCGTTCCGGGCCACCTCCGATGACGCCGACGCCGCGCGGCTGATGGGCATCGACGTGCGCACGGTGTGGGCCGTCGCCATGGCGTTCGCCGTCGCAACGGTCGCCCTCGCCGGTGTCCTGTACGGGGCGCGTTCGTCGTTCGACCCGTTCGCTGGTCCGGTTCGGCTGATCTACGGCTTCGAGGCCGTGATCATCGGCGGTCTCGGGTCGCTCTGGGGCACCCTCGTCGGCGGGGTGATCCTCGGCGTGGCCCAGTCGCTCGGCCGCCAGATCGACCCCCAGTGGGGCGAGCTCGCGGGGCACTTCGTCTTCCTGGCCATCCTCGTCTTCCGACCCACCGGCCTGTTCGGAAAGGGGCGCCTGCGGTGAGCACCATCCGAGTCGTTCGCAGTTCCACCACGAGCCGCATCTTCCTGGTGGTGCTGCTCGGCGCCATTGGTGTGCTCGCCCTCGTGCCGACGTGGGCCGAGCCGGCAACCCAGCGCAAGCTCGTCGAACTGTTCACCCTGCTCTCACTGGCGCAGATGTGGAACCTCCTCGCCGGGTTCGCAGGTCTCGTTTCGGTCGGTCAACAAGCCTTCGTCGGCCTCGGGGCCTACGGCATGGTCGCGCTCGTCAACGTGCACGGTCTGAACCTGTACTGGTCGGTGCCGCTCAGCGCGCTGATCGCCGCGGTGCTCTCGATCCCCATCGCCTTCGTCGCGTTCCGCCTGCGCGGCAGCTACTTCGCGATCGGCACTTGGGTGATCGCCGAGATCATCAGCCTGATCATCATCCAGCAGTCGTCGCTCGGTGCAGGCAGCGGGATCTCGCTCAAGGTCGCAGGACACGATCTGGAGACACGCCAGCACGCCACCTACTGGCTGGCACTGGTCGGGGGCGTCGGCGCGCTGGCGCTCGCGTACCTCGTCCTGCGCTCCAAGCTCGGGCTGAGGATGCAGGCGATCCGCGACAACGAGGCGGGCGCCCGCGGCCTCGGCGCGGACGTGTACCGCACCCGGCTCATCGTCTGGGTGCTCGCCTCGTTCTGGACCGCCTTCACCGGCGCCGTGTACTACCTCTCCAACCTGCGTGTGCAGCCGGGCGACTCGTTCAGCGTCGCCAACTGGACCGCCCCGATCATCATCATCGTGGTGATCGGCGGCATCGGGACGCTGGAGGGACCGGTGATCGGCGCGGTGGTGTACTACGTGCTGCGCGACTACTTCAAGGACGACCGCACGTGGTATCTGATCGGCAGCGGCGTGGTTGCGATCGCAGTGGCGCTGTACCTGCAGCCAGGGGTGTGGGGCTACATCCGTCGCCGGCTGAAGACCGACCTGTTCCCCGTGCGACGGCGCCTGGTGCGAACCGACGAGGACTGACCGGCGCCGCTGCGGCAGCTCACACGAGTTCGGCGATCACGCCGGCGAGCTGGCCCAGGCTGCGCACCTCGTGGACGGCGGTGCACATCTGCCGGTAGTCCTCGATCAGCGAATCGTTCTCGCCCCAGAGTTGCTCGCGCTCGGGGTTCAGCCAGTACACCCGCCGGGCGCGAGCGGCGATGATCTCGAAATCGCGCAACCCCGCGTCTCGGTAGTTGCCGCGCGCGTCGCCGGTGATGATCAACGTGGTGTTCGGCCCGATCGCCTCGTCGAGGTGCGTGACCCGAAACCGCGCGAACACCGAGCCGTAGTCGCTGTGCCCGTCGAGCCCGATGACGCCCCGACGCTCGACCAGGCGGTTCACTGCGATCTCGTAGCGGGCACCGGCGAACACGTCGGACACCTCGGCGACGCCGTCGACGAACGCGAAGCTGCGCACGTCGCGCACCTCCCGGTGCAACGCGTTGATGATGGTGAACGTGAACTGGGCGAACTCGGCCACGGATCCGCTGACGTCGCAGAGGACCACCACCTCGGGGCGGCGGGGGTGCTTGCGGCGCTGCACGATCTCGATCGGTACCCCGCCGTACTGCAGCGAGTGACGCACCGTCCGGCGCACATCGAGGCGGCCGCCACGCCGTCGCCGCCTGCGCCGCCCGCCGATCGTGTTCGCCAGCCTGCGCAGCAGCGGTTGCAACGCGAGCCGCACCTGCTCGAGCTCGGCGTGCGACAGCGCGAGCAGGTCGAGGTCCTGCGGATCGACGCGTTCGGGGATCGTGACCCCACCGTCCGACGGCCTGTCGCGGAGCTGCCCCGCGATCTCGATCGCCAACCGGCGCCGGAAGTCGTCGAGCAGTGCCGAGATCTCGTTGCGCCGGATCATCAGCTCCAGGTCGGTGGCCTCGCCGTCGGCACGCAGCCGTTGCATCGCTGCGCTGAGCATTCGGGACAGGTCGATGCCGCGTCGCACGCGATGGAGGTGGTAGCGCTCGCTGCCGTCTGCCGCATCGAGGCCCGCGTAGGCGCGCACGGCCTGCGCGGCGAGCGCAGTGAGCGCGTCGTGATCGCCGGACATCAGGGCGCGCAGGATGTCCTCGTCCAGCGACCCGGCCGACGGCATCGCGAGGCCCCCGCCACCCCCCGCTGTTCCGGCGCGGGGTGCACCCGACGTGTCGCCGGATCCCCCGCCACGTTCCGGCGCGACCGATTCGTGGAAGAGGCGGTCGAAGGCGAGGTCGAAGCGGCCCGCCCGGTCGGCCCGTTTGACCATGGTCGCACGCAGCGCGTGGCGGAGCCCTTCGCGGTCGCCGAGGTCGATCGCGCAGATCGCGTGGGTCGCGTCGATCAGTTCGCTCGCCGACACGTCGAAGCCGTCGCGGCGCAGCGTGTCGGCGAGCGCGATCAACGGGTCGAGCACTTCGGTTCAGCGTTTTCCGAGGCGGACGTC
>JBBQTN010000432.1:0-3028 GCA_038213195.1 Acidimicrobiales bacterium
CCGGGCGAGGTCGGCGCGCAGGGTGTCGGGGCGCGCACTGCGGCTGGAGGGGGCTGGTCGACGTCGGTGCGGCAGGGGCGTGGCGCGCTCGAGCAGTGGTCGGTGCTCGCGCTCGTCGCGGCGTTGATCGGCGCCCTCCCGCTCACCTGGCCGGTGCCGATCCTGAGCCTGATGGCGGTGGCGTTCGCGCTGGTCGGGATCCACAACTGTCAGCTCGACCCGGGCTGGCGCAACCGCTGGATGGCGGTGCTCGCCGGTGCGGTGGGCCTGGCCACGTTGTCGGTCGTCATCGTGCTCACCGGGTTGAACCGGCTGAAGTTCCTGCCGTTCTGGACGACGTAGGCGCCCTGGCTCAGCGCACGAAGTCGGCGATCACCCCGGCGACGACGTCGGGGTGGGTCATCGGCGCGAAGTGGTCGAGCTCGTCGAGGCGCAGGAACGATCCGCGCGGCAGGCGCGCCGCGACGTCCTCGGCCACGACGGATGGCGGCTGTCCCTCGTCGGCGCGCCCTGCGAGCACCAGCACCTGCGTCCCGATCTCGCCGAGCACGGCATCGGTGTTGTGCCTGCCGCTGAGCTCGAACGTGCCGGCCTCCACCTCCGGCTTGCACTTCAGGCGCACCTGGCCGTCGGGGCCCTCGCTGAAGCCGTAGCGCACGTAGGCCTCGAGCGCCTCGGGGGTGAACGCGTTCAGCGGCGGCTTCGACGCGTAGTTGGCGATCGCCGCCTCGTACGACGCGAACGTCGAGCGCCGCCGTCGCGCGCCTTCGATCATCGGGCTCGGCACGCCCTCGGGGCGCTCGACGTCCGCCGGGAACACGATCGGCTCGAACACCACCACATGCGTGAACAGGGACGGGTTGCGGTGCGCCGCCATCAGCAGGCTCGCCCCGCCCATCGAGTGGCCGAACGCCGCGATCGGGATGTCGAGCGCACCGGCCATGGCCGTCGCGTCGTCGCCGTAGCGGTCCCAGTCGATCGGTTGCTCGGGTTGTGGGGTGTCGCCATGCCCGCGGTAGTCGAAGGCGACCGAGTGGAACCGGTCGGCGAGCGCATGCGCCATCGGCAGGTACGTCCGGCCGTGCATGCCCGTCGCGTGGGACAGCAGCAACGTCGGGCCGGTCCCGCCGAGATCGTGCACTGCGAGGCGCACACCGTCTGAGGATCGCACGAGCTCCGGCGGGATCACCCGCTCATCCTGTACGCCGTGGCCGGATCGCCGCCAACCCGGTTCCGGGCGGGCGCGCCGACGGGCTCAGGAGTCTCGATTGCGACGGCGCCACCAGAAGCTGATCAGCCGGTCGAGCAGGACGCCGACGACGACGGATACGACGATCGCCGTGCGAACCGGCGTGTGCGAGTCGAAGAACAGGAACTTGACGGTGGTCTGCTTGCTGTTCTGGAAGAAGAACACGACTGCGAGCACGATGATCACGACGAACGCGATCAGCGACGCCTTCGGCCCGTTGCGCTTCGCCGCGCCTGCCTCGTCGCCCTCGTGACCTCGCCACTTCGAGGTCTCGTTGCTCTCCATCATGGCCGTCCCCTTTCTGCCGGGTCGCCGCTCCTGCCGTCACTTCGCCGGTCGTGGCTCGCGCGGCAGACCGAGCAGCCGCTCGCCGATGATGTTGCGCTGCACCTGGCTGGTGCCTCCGGCGATTCGACCAGCCGGCGCGGCCAGCATGCCAGACGCGTCCGGGCCGTCGAGGACACCGTCGACGCCGGCGAGGTCGCCACGCATCATCGCGGCCTCGAACATCATCTCCGAGAGCCCGAGCTTGAGCAGCGACGCCGCCGTGGAGGCGATCGGACCCTGGCGCTGCGCCATCGACTTGTACGCGCCGCCGCGGGCGACGAGCGCAGCGAGCTGTTGACGCTCGACCGCGCCGAGGGCGCGTCCGGCGCCGATCCGCGCCATCGCTGTCAACCGCCGTTCGAGGCCGACCACGCTCGCGCTTCCGTGGCCGCGTTCGCTCGTGAGCACGGCCATGCCGACGTTCCAGCCGCCGTTCAGCGGACCGAGGAGGTGGTGGGTCGGGAGCTGCACGTCGGAGAAGAACACCTCGTCGAACTCGGCTCCTCCCGTCATCTGCCTGAGCGGGCGGACCTCGACGCCCGGCAGGTTCATCGGGAACGCGAAGAACGAGATCCCCTCGTGCTTCGGCACGTCCGGATCGGTGCGCGCCATGAGGATGCCCCAGTTGCTGTAACGACCGCCACTGCACCACACCTTCTGCCCGTTGACGATGAACCCGTCGCCGTCGCGCTCCGCTCGCGTCGTCAGGCCGCCGAGGTCGCTGCCCGCGCCCGGCTCGCTGAACAGCTGGCACCAGACGTGGTTGGCGCGCAGCGTCTGGTGGAGGTGCGTGGCCTGTTGCTCCGGCGTGCCGAAGCGCAGCAGCGCGCCGCCGGCGAGCACCAGCCCGACCATGTTCAGCACGGCGGGCACCGCGGCGAGGGCGCACTCGTACTGCCACACCGCGTTGTGCTCGACGGTCAGGCCGCGCCCGCCGAACTCGACCGGCCAGTGGATGCCGGCGTACCCCGCCTCGTCGATCCGTCGTTGCCACGCGACGCCCGCAGCGACGAGGTCCGGCGGGCAGATCGCGCCGTAGTCGCGCGGGGCGTGGGCGCGGTTGGCGCCGAGCCACGCCCGCGCCTCCGCTTGGAACTCCTCGACGCTGATCTCGCTCGTCATGCGACCGCCTTCGGCGATGTGCGGTTGAGCAACTCGGCGCTGCGCGCCGAGCCGGCCTGCTCGATGGTTGGCTCGCTGCGCTCGCTCATCGCCCGGAACCTACCGGGTGGGGCGACAGGTCACGGCTCGTCGCGCGGCGGGTCGAGGCGCCGGTAGATCTCGACGAGCCGGTCGCGCCAGGAGACGTCCCGACCCCGCGTCTCGGGTTCGATCACGGTGCCGGTGACGAACCAGTCGTACATCGTCCGACCCGCCTGCTGACCGCGCCGGGTGTGCACGCAGAGGGCCTCGTCGGGGATCTCGGGAGCGAGCCCCTCGTGCAGCACGACC
>JBBQTN010000433.1:0-3026 GCA_038213195.1 Acidimicrobiales bacterium
AGCCTGTCGATCTCGGAGGTACCCTCCGTGCGAGCGACATGCAAGGCGAAGGCGCTGTCCTTGCCGCTACTCCAGCTCATCCACGCGTGCCGCGTCGACGGCACCCGATCAGGCGCCGCAAGATCATTCGAGGTTCGATCGGCCACCGCCGGAGGGTATCTGGCACAGGACGCATCAGCACACCCCAGCGTCCGGGAATGCACCTAGAGGCTCACCTCCTCCGGTGGCTGCTGATGCTGCTTCTGAGTGATTCCGTCACGCGAACTGCGCCCAGCGCGGCGATCCCCAGACCGATGAGCATGAAAACGCCCACGATGACCAGCGTCGAGGGCAGAATGTCCGATGTCACCAGGACGCCGTTGCCGATGCCGTTGCGTAGGACCCGTGGAGCGTCCGTCGCAATGGCGGCCCACCAGGTGAGCGTGCCAGCGACGATCACCGTCATGATGAGCGTCAAACCCACGGCCATGGCCCCGAGTGCTCGCAGCGTTCGCTGTGACAGGTCAAGGCGGCGAGTCACCGAGACGGCAGCGGCCGTACTTGTGGCGATCGCGGCGACGATGGCGAGACAACAAAGCAGGAAGAACCATCCGTAAATCACTAAGCCGCCGTTGCGGTCGTGGTAGCTGAGATGGTGGGCCCACACGATGAGGCCCGCAGTCAAGGCGACCGCTGCGGCTCCCACGACCATGGCACGAAGCATGGGACTCCGGATGGGCGCCCATCCCGCCTTTCGGACTAGCCGAATAAATCCAGGAATAATGACGAACGCGGCGGCCACCACGATGGCAACGCCAACTGCGCTGCCCCACACAACCGCACTGTAAGCATCATTGGAGAGCCCGCGATCCGCTATCGGGGTCACGAGACGCCAACCTTCGCTGAACTTGGCGAAGATCGAGCCTGCGACGATGAACATCGACCATGCGCACAATACGAGTAGAGCACCAGCCCGTAGGCGCTCATTCGGTCCGGTCGAATCGCCGAGCACACCAGCCAAGCGTGCCCGCTCACCCACGCCTGCCTTGGCGATGGACAGCCGGTCTCGAAACGGCACGTCGCTCGTGCCGTGGGTGTCTTCCAGCAAAGCGATCATTTCGTCGCCGTAGCGGGCCCGCCAGCTCGGCGGATACCAGCCGAGCATCCGCTCAAAGCGGTCAGAGCTACTCACCCGACCACCCCAATCGCGGCCAGGCCGCTCCCGAAGACCAAGGCCTGGGCACCGAGCCCGAGGCGCATCGCTCCCTCGTCGGCCAAGACGCGCATATCGCGGACCGCCGCCGTCAGCGCGGCACGCCCGCTGGACGTGATGCGGTACGGGCGCCGCCGTTCCTCACCAGCGATCGGAGCGATCAAGCCACGTTCTTCAAGCCGGGAAATCGCGCCGTAAAGCGTGCCTGGACCAAGCATGACTCCGGCGAACGCTTCAATGTCCTTGGTCAACGCGTATCCGTGTTTCGTGCCCGAAGCGAGGCTGGTGAGGATGAGGACCGAAGGTTCGTTGTTGCGACTCAGACCGCCGACGGTAGCTGCAGAACGTTTTGCCACATCCACCACGCTACTACGTATCACGTAATAGTCAAGTGCTCGCGCTGGGCGACGAACACAGCAAAAAAGCAGCCAGCCGACGTGACCACGGCTCGCCCCAGCATCCGGTCACCGGACCAGGTTCAGACGACTCGCCCAACGTGACTCGACCGGATTGCCAGGCCTAGCGACGCTCTCGACCATGGGAATCTCGGTTGCAGCACCTTGGGCCGCCGCAAAGTTGCAGAAACCTCGTAACAGGCTCGATGCTCCACACGCTGCCGCCCGCCAGAGCTGGCATTCACCTCCTCGAAGTGTTCTTCTATAAGGGTCGCGGCGGGATGCTCATGGTTTGAAAGTCCTCTCATCACCTCCAAGAGTGCTTAAGTCTCCGTGAGCATTGTTGGAGGTGTGCCACGACCCTCTGGTTCGTATCGCTCGAGGATTTCGCATTCCCACGTCATCGCGTCGCTCACCCGAATGCCGGACGGTTGCGGCTTCGTCCAGAGCTCCAAGTTCTCGAGACGGTTGTCGTCCCGAATGCCGTTGCGATGGTGAATTGACTCTCCCTTAGCGCTCAGTCGGCGGACACCGGCACGCCGTCGCGCTCCATGCACTGCACGTCGAAGTAGATCGGCAACAGGTACTTCACGTAGAAGGCGTGCACCACGAGGTCGCCCGTCACGAGATCCTTGTACTCCTTGAGCTGGACGCGGTCGTCTTTGTCGCGCCAACGCCGGCACCGCTCGAGCCGGTCGTCGACCTCGGCCCGCGTGCCCTGGAGCAGACCGAGGTGGTCGTAACCCGGTGAGCTCATCGGCTTCGGGCTCTCCGCGAGCAGGATGAAGTCGCCACTACCACCACCGCTCCCCGTGAGCATGAGGTGACAGAGCTGTCCGACGACTTCGGTGTCGACGCCGGTCCAACCGAACACGTCGCCGTAGAACGCGTCGACTTCCTTGCGGAACACCTCATCGAGCGTTCCTTCGGCGAACGTGAGCTCCATGTGGTTCAAACGCATGCGCGCCAGCGTACCGACGCGACGTCTTGCTGTCAGTTGCCGTGTCAGTTGGCGGCGGGATCGACCGGGAAGTCGGCAAACATCTTGAGGTCACCGCGCTGGCGGCGCAGCACGGTCCGCCACAACGCATCGGGCTGCGTGCAGAACACGTCGGTGGGCTCCGCATCGATCACGAACCAACCCTTCGCCGCGAGCTCGCCCTCGAGCTGGCCCGCGCCCCAGCCGGAGTAGCCGACGAACACCCGGACGAGATCGACGGCTGGCACCACGAACAGCGGGTCTCGTTCGAGGTCGATGGTGCCGAGATCGCCCCACAGCGGCGCGAAGCCCTCTCCCCCCAATCGACTGGACTGCTCGCCCAGCTCCTCGTCCGGCTCCGCGCCCACATCGCCGGGCGACACGGCGCGTCGCCCGATCCCTATCGGCGAGTCGGGCTGCACCGGTCCCCCGTCGAACCGCTCCGCCGGCGCAGCCGACA
>JBBQTN010000434.1:0-3024 GCA_038213195.1 Acidimicrobiales bacterium
CGTCACCCACTGCAGCCCGAGGAGTTCGCTGCGACGGAGGCCGTAGAGGACGTCGAGTCGCAGTGCGCCCTCCCAGCGATGACCGCCAATGGCCTCGAGGAACGCGTGGAGCTGGTCCTCGGTCCAGGCATCGGTTTCACGATGCCGACTCGCCTTGGCCACGTTGCGCGGCATCCCCACCCGACCGGCAGGGCTGCGACGGAGCTGGCCGGACTCGACTGCGTCGGCCAGCGTCGCGCGCAGGACCATTCGCATGATGCTGATGCTGCGGCGGGACAGGCGGCCCCCGCCAGCGAGACCGTCGAGCCATCGCGCGATGTCGTCCCGGTCGAGCTGATCGATGCGCAACGCTCCGAGGCCGGCACGGATGTGCCCGGCGGCCCACTCGTACTGCATGCGGGTCTTGCCGCCGACGTCGACGCGGCTGGCGACCCAGCTGTCGACCAGTGCGCCGACCGTGTCGCGGTTCGTGCCGTGCTCGCCAGTCTGGGCGAACCCGTTGGCGGCTGCCTGGGCGCTGCGCCGGGACTTGTACGTGCCGAGCTGCCGGGGCCGGCGCTGACCGGTCTCGCTATCCATGCCGTCGATGCGCACGACCCAGCGATCGCGCTGTTGGCGGACTGTCGGCTGCCCCGTCGGCTTCCAGGTCATGGCCACCCCCCGGTGATACATGTTGATACATCTGTGATACATCGGCCGAAAAACGGACGAAGACCTCGCCGCTCGGCGAGGTCTTCTGACGCTATCACACCTGGCAGACCATTATTTCTGGTCAGCGCGCCCGAAGGGATTCGAACCCCCAACCTTCTGATCCGTAGTCAGATGCTCTATCCGTTGAGCTACAGGCGCATATGTCGGCGGGGAGTGTACTGGGCGGCGGGCATCTCGCGGAACCGGTTGCGGTCGCTCAGCCGCCCCACGGTCCCCAGCCTCCGTCGCGGGAGTACAACGCCAGTGCCGCCTGGGCGTTGGCGGTCGGGTCGAAAAGTTGGTTGGCGTTGGTGATGCCCATCGCGGCCAGCCACGACTGGTGAACGCTGAAGTAGATCTGGAACAGGCCGAAGCAGCAGAAGTTGCGCACGCCGGGCTTGAGGTTGCTCTCCCGAGTCGCGATTGCCACGGCCTTGTCCTCGAGGTCGTCAGGCCACACGTCGCGGATGATCTGGGCGACCTGCTCGCGCGTGTACACCTTCGCCGGCATCGTTGTGGTCGTCGGGACCGCCGTGGTCGTCGTCGACTTCGCCACGGTCGCGGTCGTCGGCTTCGTGGGCGTTGCGATCGCCTTCGTCCGCCCCGTTGTCGTCGGCGCCACGGTGGTCGGCGTCGGGGGCGTCGTGCTCGGCACGGTCACGGCGGACGTGCGCTTGGGCGGCGCGGCGGTCGTCGGCGGCGCCGTGGTGGCGGTGACCGTCGTCGGCGTGGCGGTGGTGCTCGCCGGCCGCAGCGGTGTCGCGACGCCGCGAGGCAGACAGATCGTGCGACCGGGGTAGAGCGGCGTCGCCGCAGTCGCGTTGTTCGCGGCCAGCAACGCCCCGACGGTCACGCCGGCGCGACGGGCGATCCCCAACCAGTAGTCGCCCGCAGCCACCGGATACGACACGCTGCACGAGCGCAGTGACTCGATCGCCGGACCGGCGGCGGCACTGCTCGGACCGGTCGCGACGGTCACGTCGCCGGCCGCGGATGCTGCGTCGCCAACCCTGGTCGTCACGACGGCCAACGTGGCCGGCGTGACGACGGAACGGTGTGCCGTCGGCGTCGCCGATGTGATGTTGCCCGTCGCCGTGGCCTGCGGCGTCGGCGAGTCCACAGTGACAGGGGTCGCCGCGTTCACAGCGACGACAGCCGTCACCGCTGCGGGGTCGGTCGAGGCGACATCGTCCGACACGGCACGACGCGCGACGACTGCTGCGCCGTCAGTCCGACCCCCTCCGGCAGACATCGCCGTGACCAGCGAGAGGGCCACCGCACCGACCAGCAGCAACACGCCGAGCCTGGTGACGACCGGGTCGAGCCGCCCGTCTTCGCGACGGACGCGCGACAACCACGAACGGCGAGTGGCGACGGTCACGAGAGGCACGCTCTCGCCCATCGCTGCCGCCACGTCCCGCTCGAGCAGGTCACCCAGCTCCCGGTAGTACTCGGCCTTGTCGGCGTGCGCACCCCGGCGGTCGAGCGGGTCGACGCGCTGCGGGTCCGGTGGCGGCGCGGCACTGCGCCCCACCGAGGCAGGCGCGCCAGCGCGACGATCGGGCGTCACCCGCAGCTGGCGAGTCGGCTCGTCCTTCCTGCTCACGGCGGCCGAGGGATCCACTCGCGCGGAGCCGACGCCCTCCTCGACAGTGGTCGTGGCGGGTGGGCCCGATGCGCGGTGCAGACGCAGGCGACGGGTCGGCTCGGGCCGCCAGAAGTCGTGCTCGTCGCTGTCGTCGTGCTCCATCGATCACCCCCGGCGGTGACACCGACCGCGCAGGAGGGGCGACCAGGACCGGACTTGTCTAGTCCAGTTGTCATCGAATTGCAACACGGTGACGGTTCTGTGACAGACCTCGCCTGCCGTGGACGAGGGGCGCGGGGCGGGCGCGCACCGGCGCGCACACGGACGACCCGGTGGCGCTGATGCGTCCACCGGGTCGGATGAGCGGAGAGGGTGGGATTTGAACCCACGGACCACTTGAAGGTGGTCCCCGCATTAGCAGTGCGGTCCATTCGACCTGGCTCTGGCACCTCTCCAAGTGGCGGCCAGGCTAGCGCGACGCGCAAAAGCCGTCCCACTGCCGATCCGGGCACGCCTAGCCTGCCCCGCGGTATGGGATCGATCCAGGTCAGCCACCTGGGATGGCACCGTCCGGGCGGCGCCGAGCTGCTCCGCGACGTGACGTTCAGCGTCGGCAACGGCGATCGCGTCGCCCTCGTCGGCGCGAACGGTGTCGGCAAGACGACGCTGCTGCGGCTGGTCGCCGGAGACGAGACCCCGACGACGGGCACCATCGCCGTCGACGGCCGGCTCGGGGTCATGCGCCA
>JBBQTN010000435.1:0-3001 GCA_038213195.1 Acidimicrobiales bacterium
CGCGATCCATCCGCGGATTGCAGGGTGAGCTGCGGGCTGGCCGTGTCGAGTCGGCCCTCGCCGGTCCCCATCCGCAGCGCGATCCGCTTCTGAAACGCGACGAGTTCCGCCGACGAGTTCCACAGCTGTCCGACATCGATCTGTCGGCCGTCGACGTAGGACACCCAGGTGTGCAGATGCGAGTTGACATCAATCTCCTCAACATCGGGAGCGTCCATCCACTGCTGCAATGGACCGAAGGCAAACAGTTCCGCGACAACTCGACGACGCAGCTCGCCGTCGGTCGCGTCCGACAGGCGGCTCGACCCACGCTGCATCCGGGCCTGCGACACCGAACCCAACTCCTCTGCGATCCACTCCCCGATCAGTAGCTCCTGACCGAGCAGATCGCGCTCCAGCGGCACGCCCGAATCAGCATCGTCATCAGCGAGCCGGCGAGCCTCGATCTCCTCCGCCAGACGCCGAGCCAGCCGGTCCGCTACAAGACGGACCACGCGCACCGCCTCGGCAGGCGGCAACTCACTGAGGCCAAGATCCGGATCCCACGACGTCATCGCTGAACCGCCGCAACATCGACAGAGCCCAACGACTCCAGCCGCACGGCCAGCTCACGTGCCGCCTCGCCGGCGGTCTTTGCGAGATGACTTCGCACGAAGCCGCGGCCAACTCGCTCTCGTCCGGCTATTGCCGCGGCGCCCATCGCGTCATCAGCAAGAACCAGCACCGGTAGCCCTGCGGATGACCCGCCGAGGAAGGCGCTGATCTCGCTCGCGCGATACGGCTCTTCTCCAACCACCACGGCAACCGTGGGCCGTGCCCGCGCACTGAGTGCATCGACCAGTTCCCCGACGCGATCCAGATGTGCTGCTGCCGCCCGCGGTGAGGTCGACGGTTGCCGAATCGTGACGACGACGAGCGCTGCCTGAGTGACTGCCGGCGACAAGGCCGAAGGATGACAGAACCCGCAGTCGGCAATCGCCGTCAGCCCGGCCAACGCCGACAGGGTCGGCAGTAGTCGCACAGCTGCTTCGCGGACAGCAACCGATGCCTCACCCGCACGCAGCGGCAACGGCAAGACCGACAATGATCCGTGACGCTGGACCTGCGCCTCGATCACCGGCCAAGAACCCGTCGGAGCCATCGTGACAGCGGTCGCCACGCCTGGCTGCTCGGGAATGTCCAACCACGCTGCGAGATCGCCTCCGCTCCCATCGGCTTCGACGAGGAGCAAATTGGATGTCGGCCACATCACAGCCAACGCATAGGACGTCGTCGTCGACACATCCCCACAAACGGCAAGCAACGTCATCCCGTGCCCGCCGGATCGAGCAGAACCAGTCGGATCTTCTCCGCAGCCGCCACCGAGATGGCATCCGCTGCCGTCAACTCGATCGACACCGAGACCTGACCGGACGAACCGGCCTGCGTGGGCAGACCCACGACCAACCCGGCCACGGAGGTTGAGGTCCGATCAGACGCGACCATCACCACACTCACCCGCGATCGTTCACGCAAGCCGATCGGCACCTCGCCGGCCGGGACAGTGACGGCGACGACCGACGCACCGACAGCGACGAGCGGAACCGCCTGCAACGCCTCGCGCGCCAGCAGCGTTCCAGCGATCAAACGCACCTTCGCGTACGAGCCGACCACGACGTTCAGATCGCCCGACGGCACCGACCGGAATGCACCATCCGATCCGATCTCAACGGTGCGGAAGTCCTCCGCTGAGATCTTCTGGCCCGCCGGCACGTCGCGGTTGAGCTGCAGGACTGGCGACTTGTCGTCGATGCCTCGGTAGATCGCCAGGTTGATCAGCACGCCAATGGCCACGACCAGAGCCCCGAGCGCGAGCCGGCCTCGAGCACGCGAGGAGATTCGTGTTGGCGCACTCGGCTGTCGCTCTCGCGACGCCGAGCCGTTTCGGTCGAGCACGGTCGCCATCGTCAGCCCCCATCGCCGATCGTCTGAATCTCTCGCACCCGGTACACGAACGGCACCGTTGATCGCGCCTCGCCCAAGTTGCCCGACGCGCCGTTCGACGCAGTCCAACTCGCTGCCCACACCAACGTGACCGAGCCGTGGAATCGGTCATCGGACGCGCCCGTCACCTTGGCCACCGATGGTTGCGTGAACGTGTGCCCGCAGGGTGCCTCGCCAGTGAAGTCCGGACTCGGTGGAAGGCCGCCGAACGGTTCACACGTCACCAGCGAACCGTCTCCGGGTTGCCACTCGATTCGCACCACCCGAGCCGTCGCGGTCGCGGACAGACCAGGGATCGACGCCGTGGCGGTCACTACGCCGGGATCATTCACCGCAAGCCAGGTCTCGAAGTTCACGTAGCCGCCGATGCCGAGATCCGGAGACAGCACAGGCGCCGGCTTGGGCAGCTTCTTCGTCAATTGGTCGAACGCGAACTGACCGAGCTCCTGCGGGCTGAGGGCAGGTATCCACGCGAACTGCACGAGTCCACCGCAGTCGCGGTAGTACAGATTCCACGTCTGGCCATTTCCGTCAACGCGAATCGAACCGAGGTCGGGAGCGCCAGGTTCGGGGGTGAACTCGGCGCCGTGTGTCCACGACCCGCAAACATCCCCAGGATGTGGCGGGCTCACTCCGCCGCCGGGGCCGTTTCCCAACACCCAACTACCGACGGAGTCCCCGCCCGCACCACCCTGGCCACCGCCCAGGTCGGCGGCAGCAACCGACGGCGACATCACCATTGCGATGACGGCGAGAGGCACGGCGATCAGCCTTCGGGCGGGCACTGGTTCACCCTTTCCACCCGAGACACTCGCCGCTCCTCTGAAGTCAGCCACCGGCCGTCTTCGAGCGTCATTGTCGTTTCGAATCGTGACGTCGCCTGGAGGTCGTTGACAATCAGGGGAGGTCCTCCAGGTTGCGCCGGCGGACCGTAGAGAACGCCCGTGTCCCACCAGCACGAAGCGACCACTGCTGTTGCCGGATCCAATACGTCGACAGATTCGACGACCAGGTAACC
>JBBQTN010000436.1:0-2976 GCA_038213195.1 Acidimicrobiales bacterium
CTCGCGCAAGAACAGGTACGGCGCCTCGACGCAGCCGATCACTGCGTCGCGCAGGTCATCGATGGTCGAGCGGAGGAAGCGTCCAACGACGATCCGCCCGGTGAACGCCACGGCGGCGTCGAGGCGACCGAAGCGGTCCAGGGCCCGGCTCACCAACGCCGTGCTCACGGAGACCTGGCTCAGGTCACGAGTCCCGGTGCTGACCTCGACTGCGGCCCCTGCCGCCTGAAGGTCGGCGATCAACCCGTCGGCTGGATCGCCGACCACGAGGTCATGGTCGGCTGCGAGCAGGCGCGCCAGGGCCGGACCAACATAGCCGCCAGCGTCGCTGATCACGGCCACGCGTCGGTCACCCATCGTCACACCCGCAGTCGAGCTCGCTCACATCCCGCAACGTAGACCGGTACCCGCGCCGCGCCACGATCCGCCTGGGCATCCGCTCGACCGGCATTCCGACGTCATCTCGCCATGGGTGGGTGAGGGTGACGTCTCGACCCTCATTCGACTTCGGTGGCGGCATCACCGGCACTCGAGCCCGTCGGGGATTCACCCACCCGACACGTGTGCGTCCGCTCCACGCGCCGTCGCGACGCGCACGCTTGACTTCGGGCTCAACTGGCGGATGCGCGTTCCTCGTGCTCGGTGGTTGACAGTTGATCAGCCTGATTGTGGGCCGCTGGCATCGACGGGTTCATCGCAGCAGGGGTTGGCCAGGTCGGCGCCGCCGTCTTGCCTGACGGAGCGCCAAGGTCACCAAGCACCTAACAAAGCCGTCCCGGCGTTAGATTAGGCCAGGGTTAGGCCGCGCCCGCGCTCGTCGCTGGTCGGCGCATTCTGAGACAGCTCGGTGGAGCCCTTGCGCGTTCAGATCGTTCGCTTCGTGCGCACCGGCCGGGCGTACCCGGCGCCTCGCAAATGAGCGTTTGCTCCGGCGATGATGTCCTCACTGACCGACTGCGATGACATCCATCCGAGCTGCTTGACTCGGGTGACCGCCGAGGAATGAAGAGGTTCGCAGATGAACATGCCGCTGTTGCCGGCAGGGATCTGGCAGATCGACACCGGCCACACGCAGATCGGGTTCTCCATCCGGCACCTCGGGATCTCGACCGTGCGCGGGCTGTTCACCGAGTACTCCGGTCAAGCGACGATCGGCACCGACCTCGCATCTAGCAGTGTTGAGCTTGCCGCGGCGACGGGGTCGGTGAATACGGGCAACTCCTGGCGTGACGAACACCTCGTCAGCGAGCTCTTCTTCGCCAGCGAGAGCTTCCCGGAAATGACGTTCCGGTCGACCTCTGTCGAGACCAGCGCCGTCGACTACCGCCTCATCGGCAGTCTGACGATCAAGGCCATCACCAAGCCTGTGACGTTCGACCTTCAGTTCTCGGGCACCGCGATCTTTCCGATGGACGACAAGGTCCATGCCGGATTCCTCGCAACGACGACGATCCGGCGCAGCGACTTCGACGTCAGCTACGGCATCCCAATCGCGGGCGACGCCATCGCCGTCCGAATTGATGCCCAACTGCTTGCGCCCGACGCCTGACCACCCACCGACCGTTGAGGCTCGGGTGAGTCGTAGGGCAACTCGTCGCCACGCGGACTCACCCACTCGCCGCACGTGCGCACCCTGGATTGATCAACAATGCGCTACGTCCGCCACCGACCAGATCAACGTGGCACGGCCTTGATCGGCCGCCTCGACAGAACGGGCTTGAACAAGCAATCCGGGTGCCACGGTCGAGGCGGGGGTTTGGGCCTGCCGAATCGCGCCAGCCAGCGAACCGCCAAATGCTGAACCCTTACGCCAGTCCCAGTTGCCGATCGCCCCGCCGACCATGCCGCGCCGGACCGGCGTTCGGCGATGCCCGGCGCGGCCCCGGGTTCGGCTGGTATGGGAGATGGAGCCGTGCTCGTCTTGGCTCTGACATTGGTCGATCGTTGGGTGTTGGATCAGCCGGTGTGTCTTCGGCTTGGCCGCCGCGTCGCTGGTGTGTTCGACGTTCGGTGTGGAGCTGGGTCGCGCCGCGACACAGCGAGTTGATCTGATGGGTCGATGAGCTTGCCCCGCGCCTTGTTCGAACGTGACGGGACGACGCTGCTGCCGACGACGTTGTGTCGCGGACCGTGGAACCACGGCACTCTCCACGGCAGTCCAGTGTGCGGTGCGCTGGGCTGGACGCTCGAGCAAGCCTGCACCGACGAAACGCTCGTCCTCGCGCGAGCGACGATCGAGATCCGCGCGATGGTGCCGCTCAGGCCCCTCCGCGCGCACAGCGCCGTCGTGAAGCCCGGCAGCAGGACCCAGGTCATCGAAGCGACATTGACCAACGACAACCTTGTCGTTGCTCGAGCCACCAGCCAATGGGTGCTACACCATCCCATCGAGGCGCCACCGGATCCACAGCCGGTGCCCACACGACCTGGGCACGTCACTCACGTCGACGACAACACGAGCTTCGATTACCCGCGTCCCGGCTTCAACTGCGACGCCGTGGAGGTACGCCCATTGACCGGCTCGACCGAAACACCGGGCCCTGGACTGATCTGGGTGCGCCTGCGAACCCCGGTCGTCGACGGCGAGCCAACATCACCATTGCTTTCGCTGCTCACACTCACGGACTTCGCGGCCGCCGTCGGGTGGGAACACAGCCCATCAGGCGCGGCGTTCATCAACCCTGACGTCACCGTGCAAATCAACCGGTACCCCATCGGACCATGGGTGCTGATCGACAGCCAAGTCCACGCCTCGCAGGTTGGCGTCGGCTTCCTGGACACATACATCAGCGATGACGCCGGGCCGTTCGGCCGGGTGCTGCAAACGCTCGTCGAAGCCGCTGAGCCACCCATCGCCGCACCGACCGTCCCCATCCGTTCATGCCGGCCATAGACGACAACGACGACCTGCGCCACCGTCGGACCGGACCCGGAGCCGTCGCTTCAACCTCGCCACCATCTGGCGGCGGCACACAA
>JBBQTN010000437.1:0-2973 GCA_038213195.1 Acidimicrobiales bacterium
AACAGGCCCTCCCTCGCCGCGCCGGCGATCCCGACCAGCGACATGTGCACCTGGTCGCTCAACCCGTCATACGCGCGCTCGTCATCGACATCGTCACGATCGACAACGCGCAGCTGTTCCTTCGATACCTTCTTGCTCATGGCGGTCCCCTCCTGCGGGTTCGTGTGGGTCCAGACAGCTCGACACTTACCAAACGGCAAGCATCAGGCTGGGGACCGCCACCCTCCTCACTTCAACAGCATCCGGGACAACCTCTCGCATCGGTCTCGATACACGTATCGCAACGTCGACGCGGCCGCAGTCCTTCGGCCCGATGACCTGGGGATCTGTTCAAAGCCACCCAGGGGCGCGCCGATGTCATCTGAACGAACCGGGCTGCCGGTTCATTGGACGCATTCCACGGCTGGAGCGGCTATCCGTCCAATGAACGCAGAAAGCAGGTCGCGCTCCACGCACCCAGGGGCGCGGGAATGTCACCTGGGAATCGTTATGCGTCGAGCTCGGGCATTACTTCGAGGTCGAGTTGGTAATCGTCGGACAAGACATGCTCATGCCAGCCCGGGTCGACTGACACTGCCTCCGGCCAGGTCGACGGCATCATCTCCCTTTTGGTCCGAGGCCAACGCCCCGTCATGCGCGGGCCGCTCAGCCCGAGCATGTTGTCAAGCGAATGGCGCAAGTTCCACGCCTCTTCTCGCGTTAGGGCGACCGTGACGTGCCAGACCGTTCCGTCATCTCGTTGTTGCGACCAGAACCTCATGCCATCAGTCTCGCAGCGATCGACGAGACAACTTCGCGACCCACCCAGGCGCTCCGCAATGTCTCTAGGACACCACGTCCACGTAGAACTCGTCGCTGTCCGTGCAGGCTCGGAGCAGTGCCGCAGGAAAAGTCAACTCCACGCCGACAACCTTTCCGCCCGGCGTCTGTATCTCTCCCGCCTGCTCGGCTGCTGAACCCACGATGGCCGCATACCGAGCATCCGCCGAAACGTCGAAGCCGGTCCACTTGCCGTGCGCCTGAACAAAGGCCCTGTTATCAGCCGAGAGCGGTTCCCTGAACGGGTCGATCCAGGCGGAGCGAACGAGGTCGAGCGCCTCCTATCCGCAGCACAGTCCATCGTGACAGCGCCGCCGTCCGAGAACGTGAGTTCCACCGGCCCACGGCTCCTGTCCGCATGCCCGCCCTGAACGAACCAGATTCGCCGGACCTTCGCGATCACCCGCCCGCAGAGATCATCGAATACTTCGGCCACGGGGCCGAGTCTTGCGCGCCGAGGACTCCCGCGGACACAGCCTCGTGGCACACCCAGGGGATGCTCCTATGGATCGTCAAGTGGTCATGGGCGGGTTCTCGAGCTGGCGGAACAGTTGCCGGGCGACGTAACGCTTGAGGCACCGCTTGATCTCGCGGTTGGTCTTGCCCTCGGAGCGCCGACGTGCTGCGTAGGCCTGGGTGGTCGGGTCGTAGCGAAGACGCGACATCGCGACGACGTGCAACGCCCGGTTGAGTTGGCGGTCGCCGCGACGGTTGAGGCGATGGCGGGTGGTCAGTCCCGACGATGCCTCCAGCGGTGCGACGCCAGCCAGGCTCGCGAACGCTGCTTCGCTGCGACACCGTCCGGGATGCGACCACGCGCACAACACATCCGCGGCGACGATCGCTCCGACACCGCGCTGTTCGAGCAGGTCGGGTCGCCACGCCATGATCACGTCACGGATCGCGGCTTCGTGGGTCTTGGCTTCGGCCTGGAGCGCCAAACAACGGCGGGCCAGGTCTCGTAACACGCCCGCGTAATGACGGGTCTCAAGATCCCATCGTCCATCGATCCGCAACCGTGCTGCGGTCGCAACGATGAGCTTGGTCGACTTGCCCGCGAATCGGCCCCGCAAGCGTTCGGGTGCGGTGACGACCAAAGCGTGGAGCTGACGTTGGGTGATGGTGTGCGCATCGACCGCAGACCGTCGGGCGGTCATCCGCACCGCCACCACAGCACGCGGGCCCGATGACCGTGGTGCGCTCAAGTGCTCACGAGTCAACGCTTCTCGACCGGCACGCACCGCGTCGATCGGGTCGGACTTCGCCCCCGAGCGGCGCACCGAACGGACGGGCCGTTCGATCTCGATCACGAGCTCGTCACGCTCGGCGAGGAACCGGGCGAGTCCACGGCCATAGCTGCCGGTCCCTTCCACCGACCACGCCCGCCTTCCCGGATGCCGGTCGGCAAACGCGACCAGCTCTGCATAGCCCCGCGGACCAGCACAGACAGTCGTTTGGTCGACCGCGGCTCCGGTCGCCGCGATCACGACCGCGGCCGTGTGGGTATCTCGATGTGTGTCGACGCCGATGACGACCTCGACGCGTTCTGCCAACATGGTCATGCGTTCACCTCCGCAATAGGACGAACGTGCGAGTCCGGTCCGGGTCGGAGATGCGGCAGCACTGTGACGGGACACACCAGCAGCAACTGGTGGTCAAGCTCCTAATCAGGCCAGTCGCTCCGGCCGGGCCGGGCCGGTGATCCCGGGCGGACAGATCCCTTGCAAGGCACGAAGCCAACGCGTAAATGGGTCACGCCCGAGACCACCGAACAGCAGCCCAGCACTCACGCCGAACCACCGCCACCGATCCTCACAGCGCGTTAACCACACCCGGGCGACGAGGTGCTGCTTGGCGGTGGACCGGCCAGCCTCTGAGTAGTCGCGATCGTGCAACTGCGCCGCCCGGCTTCGATCCCAACCCGGGTACCCCGGTCGCGCCGCCACCCGGCTGTCCAGCCCCAAATCGAAGGCCCCCGGCGCCATGTTCCGAACTTCTCCCGTCGGCTCAGCAAATGGGATAGCCGTGGCCGTCGACGGGCGAACCGTCGGGACAGCCTTTCGGCACCGGGAGAAGAGTCACGAACGTTGAAGGCGGCGAAGACCTCGTGGTCCTCGTCGTCGGAGGACGAGTCGTCGTCGTCGTCGTCGTCGT
>JBBQTN010000438.1:0-2949 GCA_038213195.1 Acidimicrobiales bacterium
ACTCCGACACCGCTGCGGCACGCGCCAGCAGCCTCATCCTCGACGACAAGGTCGACATGATCGTCGCCATCGCCACGCCGGAGATGGTCAACCCCGTTGCCGACCAGTGCGAGGCCAACGGCGTCCCTTGCCTGAGCACCCTGGCCCCGTGGCAGCCGTACTTCTTGGGGCGCAATGGCGACCTCGCGAAGGGCTTCAAGTGGACATACCACTTCTTCTGGGGCGCCGATCAGCTGGTCGGCGTGTTCACCGAGATGTGGAACGCGGTCCCGACGGACAAGAAGGTCGGCATCCTCTGCGGCAACGACCCGGACGGCAACGCCCTCGGCGATGCCAAGACCGGCTTCCCGGGAGGCGCCACGGCGGCGGGCTACAGCGTCGTCGACCCAGGTCGCTTCAAGGTCCTCTCCGACGACTTCTCGAGCATCATCGGCCAGTTCAAGGACCAGAACGCCGAGATCGTTGCGGGCATCCCGCTGCCGCCGGACTTCGCCACGTTCTGGACGCAGGCCAAGCAACAGGGCTTCAACCCGAAGCTGGTGACCATGGCCAAGGCCATCCTGTTCCCGGCGGCGGTCGAGGCGCTGGGCGACTCGGGCGACGGGCTGGCCAGCGAGATCTGGTGGACGCCGAACCACCCGTACAAGAGCTCGCTCACCGGAATGAGCGCGAAGGATCTCTCCGACCAGTACGAGACCGCCACCGGCAAGCAGTGGACGCAGTTCGTCGGCTTCGTGCACGCGCTGTTCGAGCAGGCGTTCGACGTGATCGCCCGTGCCGCGAGCACCGACAAGCAGAAGCTCTCCGACGCCGCCGCCGCGACCAGCCTGGACACGATCGTCGGTCCGCTGCGGTTCGGCGCCAAGGGTCTGCCGCGCAACGTCTCCACCACGGCGCTCGTCGGTGGCCAGTGGCAGAAGTCGACAGGTGGCAAGCACAAGTTCGACCTCGTGGTCACGAACAACAGCCTGTCGCCGCAGATCCCCAAGACCGGCACCCTCAAGCCGCTGGCCTGAGGATCGGGCCGCATGCTGCTCGACGTCATCGACGTCTCCAAGCGGTTCGGCAGCTTCCAGGTGATCGAGCACTTCTCCTTCCAACTCGCATGGGGAGAGGCACTCGGCATCGTCGGCCCGAACGGCGCGGGGAAGACGACCTTGTTGAGCCTGATCGCGGGCGATCATCGGGTCGACAGCGGCCAGGTGCTGCTCGACGGTGTCGACATCGCCCGGTTGCCTGCACACCGCCGCTGCCGGCGCGGCGTCGGTCGGACGGCGCAGATCCCCCGCCCGTTCGAGCGCCTGACCGTGTTCGAGAACGTGCTCGTCGGCGCCACGTTCGGCTCGGGTGACCGGCTGCGCGCCAGCGCGGAGGAGGCTGCCGTCGCCGCGTTGGAGACGGCGGGGATGGTCGCCAAGGCGAACACCTTGGCGGGCGCCCTGACCCTGCTCGACCGCAAACGGCTCGAGTTGGCCCGGGCGCTGTCGACGCAGCCGACCGTGCTCCTCCTCGACGAGATCGCCGGGGGCCTGACCGAGGCCGAAGTTCTCGAGCTGGTGGAGACCATCACCCAGATCCGCAGCACGGGAGTCTCGATCGTGTGGATCGAGCACATCATGCACGCTCTGCTGCGCGTCGTCGACCGGATGATGGCGGTCGACGGCGGCCGCAAGCTCATCGAGGGCGACCCCCGCGAGGTGATGGCCTCCAGTGCGGTGCGTTCGGTCTATCTCGGTGACGACCTCGAGGCCGGAGACGCCGGCTGATGACCGACACGGTGCTCAGCGTCGAAGGGCTCGACGTCGTGTACGGCGACTTCCAGGCGCTGTTCGGGGTCGACGTGCACGTCGACGCAGGCGAGACGGTGTCGATCATCGGTGCCAACGGCGCCGGCAAGTCGACGCTGTTGAAGGCCGTCGCCGGGCTGGCGACGGTCCGTGCGGGCCGCATCGCCTACCGCGGCGCGACGCTGCTCGGCACGCCGGCGCACCAGCGCGTGTCGGCGGGCATCGCGATGGTGCCGGAGGGCCGGCGGATCTTCGAGTCGCTGACGGTCGAGGAGAACATCATCGTCGGCGGGCACACCGGCCGGAAGGGCCCGTGGCACATGCAGGAGGTCCTCGCCACCGTCCCGTTGCTCGAGCGGCTGCGCAAGCGGCGCACCGACGGGCTCTCCGGCGGAGAGCGCCAGGCGCTCGCCGTCGCCCGGGGGCTGATGTCCAACCCCGATCTGATCCTGCTCGACGAGGTGTCGCTGGGGCTCGCCCCGATCGTGGTCAAGCAGGTCTACGAGGCGATCCCGGCGATCAAGGCCAACGGCACGACGGTGCTGCTCGTGGAGCAGGACGTCAACCAGGCGCTGGCCGTCGCCGATCGCTTCTACTGCCTGCTCGAGGGCCGCATCTCACTCCACGGCCGACCCGCCGATGTGTCCAAGGAGCGCATCACCGACGCCTACTTCGGCCTCTCGGGCGTCCAGGGCGCCACGGACGCTCAGGATGCGGACGGCGACGAGGGCGTCAGGGGCGGCGACGACTGATGGTCTGGGCCAACGCCATCATCCAGGGCATCCTCCTCGGCGGGTTGTACGCCCTGTTCTCGACCGGGTTGTCGCTCGCGTTCGGCGTGATGCGGTTCGTCAACCTCGCCCACGGCGACCTGGCGATCGCAGCCGCGTACGTCACGTTGTCGCTGAGCACCACGCTGCACTGGAACCCGCTGGTCGCTCTCGTCCTCGTCCTCCCCGGCGCGTTCGTGGTCGGTTACCTCTTGCAGCGGCTGGTGTTCGACCGGGTCGTCGGCGTCGATCCCGCGTTCCAGATCGTCGCCACGTTCGGTCTCGCGGTGGTCATCCAGAACGTGCTCTACGAGAAGTACACCGCCGACACCCGCGGCCTGAACCCGGGCCGCCTGAAGATCTCCGGTTTCAAGATCAACGACAAGATCAGC
>JBBQTN010000439.1:0-2928 GCA_038213195.1 Acidimicrobiales bacterium
CCGCAGGACTACGACTTCCTCTATGCCAAGGGCGTCGCCGGGGTCTACGGTCCCGGCTCCCCCATCCCCGCCATGGCGCGCGACGTGCTCGCCATGATCCGCGAACGAAAGACGGCTGCATGACCGTTCTGGCCTGGCGCCGCACCGGCGACTCGAGCTTCCCCTTGGCCGCGGCCGACGGCGGGAAGTGGGTGCTGCTGCGGCAGAACGACACCCCGAGCCATCCCCGCTACACGCTGTTCCGCAACGGCCTGTCGGTCATGGACATCGGTGACGACTGGCCGGTCGACCAGTACGGCAACGAGCCCGACCTCTTCGCCCAGAAGCTCGCCGCGCGCGAGCGCCAGCTCGCGATGAACACCGTGCGCGGGCTGCGCAAGTACGGCTCGGAGAACGGCGAGCCCTGCGAGGACCCGTGGTGCTGCGGGCCGCTCGACGATGACGACTGAGCTCGACGAGCTGATCGGCGGCATCGAGCGTGGCGATCGCCGCGCGCTGGCCCGAGCGATCACGATGGTCGAGTCCACCCGCGCCGATCACCGCCGCGACGCGGTGGCGCTGCTCGACGAGCTCCTCCCCCGCACCGGCGCCGCGGTGCGCATCGGCATCAGCGGACCACCCGGCGTCGGCAAGTCCACGTTCATCGAGGCGCTCGGCCTGCACGTGGTCGGCCAGGGCCTGCGCCTCGCGGTGCTCGCCGTCGATCCGTCGTCGTCGCGCACCGGCGGTTCCATCCTCGGCGACAAGACCCGCATGACCTCGCTGTCGCAGCACCCCGACGCGTTCATCCGGCCGACGCCGGGCAGCGGCCAGCTCGGCGGGGTGGCCCGTCGCACCCGCGAGGCGATGCTGCTCTGCGAGGCGTTCGGCTTCGACGTCGTCATCGTCGAGACGATCGGCGTCGGCCAGTCGGAGATCGCGGTCGCCGACATGGTCGATCTGTTCCTGCTGCTCGTGAACCCGGGCGGCGGCGACGAGCTGCAGGGCATCAAGCGCGGGATCATGGAGCTCGCCGACGTCGTCGTGGTCAACAAGGCCGACGGCGATCTCAAGGCGGCCGCCAACCGCACGAGCGCCGACTACACCAACGCGCTGCACCTCATCCGGCCCAAGTGGAAGGCGTGGTACGCCCGGTCGATGCAGTGCTCGGCCCTCGAGAGCCGCGGCATCGCCGAGGTGTGGGACACCATCGGCGAGTTCCGCGACGCGGTGACGGCCGACGGTGAGCTCGATGCGCAACGGTCCCGGCAGGCGCAGGCGTGGATGTGGTCCGAGGTGCACGACGATCTGCTCGCCGACTTCCAGGCCCACGCCGGCGTGCGGGAGCAGTTGGGTGCCATCGAGCAGGAGGTGGCGGCCGGTACGCTGTCGCCCGCCGCCGCGGCCCGCCGCCTGCTCGACGCCTTCGAACGATGACGCCCCCTTCCGCCTCCCCCACCCGTGCCCGGTTCGCGGTCGTCGCCGTCGCTGCGGGCCTGGTGCTCGGGGTGCTCGGCGCGTGCGGTTCGAACGCGACCACCGATGCCGGCGCCCCGGCCTCGAGCACCGCCGACTCGACGGTGATCGCCCCCGAGACCACCGTCGCGCCCACGACGATCGCCACCACCACGACGACCGCGGATCCCGGCACGCTGCCCCAGACCGAGGAGAAGCCGACGCCCACCGGTGCGCAGTGGGACGAGAACGTGCACGGCCTGTGGGACGCCATCGTCACCGACGATCCCGCGCAGGCGACGCCGTTCTTCTTCCCGCTCACCGCCTACCGCCAGGTCAAGGGCATCAGCGACCCCGACCACGACTACACCACGCGGCTGGTGGCCGCCTACGCCGAGGACATCCACGCGCTTCACAAGCAGCTCGGCACGAAGGCCGGTACCGCGCAGTTCGTGAAGGTCGAGGTCGGCGCCGGCGTTTCGTGGATCAAGCCGGGCGTCGAGTACAACAAGGGCGCCTACTGGCGGGTGATGGACAACAAGATCGTCTACACCGTCGACGGCGCCACGAAGTCGTTCGTCCTCAAGTCGATGATCTCGTGGCGCGGCCAGTGGTACGTCGTCCACCTCACCGCCATCCGCTGACGTCGAGGATCACCCGCGCCCTACGGCCACGGGTGGTTCTTGCAGGTCGACCCGGCGGCGTTGCTGTTCACGCCGTCCGGACAGATCGTGTTGAAGAAGTTGACGCTGGTGTACGCGGGCGTGCCGGTCGACGCTCGCAGGTTCGTCCGGGTCAGGTTGGCGCCCGCGAGGTTGGCCCCGGCCAGCGACGCATACCCGAGGTTCGCGTCGGTGAGATCGGCGCCGACAAGCTTGGTGTTCGCGAAGTTCACCCAGCCGAGTTTGGCCCGCGCGAACGACACACCGCTCAGGTCCATCCCGCTCAGGTTCGCGAAGGACAGGTGGGCGTCGGTGAGGTTGGCTCCGGCACCGATCAGGTAGCCGTTCAGGACCACCCAGCCCGACGGCAGGGACGCCGGGGCCCCGACCAACGAACCCGACGCCACGCCGGCCAACGTCGCGCCGACCAGCACTGCGCCGGTGATGTTCGCGCCCGTGAGCGACGTTCCGGTGAGGTTCGATCCCGCCAGGTTCGCGCCCGCGAGGATCGCGCCGGGGCCGGCGAGGTAACCCGCCGCGAGAGACCACCCCGCCGGCAGGAACGGTGGCGAGGCGGCGACGATGCCGCCGGAGACCACGCCGGTCAACAGGGCCGTCGTCAGGTCGTTCTCGGTGAGGTCGCTGCCGGTGAGTGTCGCTCCCGTGAGGTCCACGCCCCAGTTGACGACGGAGCGGTCGGGCGAGCGCGCCAGGTTCGCACGCGTCAGGTTCGCACCCGCCAGATCGGTGCCGTCCAGCGAGGTGTTCATGAGGTTTGCGTCCGTCAGGTTCGCGCCCCGCAGGCTCGTTCGCCGCAGGACGAGGTAGCTCA
>JBBQTN010000440.1:0-2906 GCA_038213195.1 Acidimicrobiales bacterium
CTCTAGGTCGAAACCCTGGGCGCGCAGCTGGTGGGCGGGGATGAGGCGCAGCTCGGTGCTGTTCGGCACCCCGACGGCGACGGTGCGGCCGCGCAGGTCGTCGACGGTGGTGATCCCTGAGCTGGTGAGGGCGATGATGACCGTGGCGACGTCCTGGTCGGTGTCGCGCATCGCCAACGTCTGGCAGGAGCCGCCGCTGATCATGAGGCTCTGCGCGTGGGCCATCGGCGCGTTCCACGCGACATCGACCGCCCCGTCGAGCAAAGCTCGGCACATGGCGTCGTAGGTGGAGAACAGCGCGTACTCGAAGGGCATCCCGCGCTCGTTGAACCAGCGCCGGATGGCGTTCCACACGACCACCACGTTGCGCGGGTCGGCCGCAGTGGCCCCGACGAGCAGCGGGCGCTCAGCGACAGCGCCTCCCTCGACGGCGGCGGGCAGCACACCTGCGGTGGTCCCGTTGGTGTCTTCGGTCATGTGCACGCTCCTCAGCTGGTGAAACGGGTTCCCTGGCTCTGTCGCCGAGTAGACCACTTTTCGGGCTCTCCGCGTAAGTGTGGGGAGGGGTGATCCGCGTTCGGTGCCAGGGGTTCGATCATGGTTGCGGTTTCTCGAGGACTGCAGCTGGAAGGAACCCCTGGCGTGGATGACGGCATCGCAATGGTGAAGAGGCTGTTGGGCTTGCCCGACATGAACGTGCTCGAGGTGATCGAGGGCGACAACGAACTGGGTATCAGGATCGAGACCACGGCGACGGTCGGCTGGTGTTCGGGGTGCGGTGTGCGCGCCCAGTCGCAGGACCGCACGACGCGTTCGGTGCGTGATCTGTCGTGCTTCGGGCGGGCGGTGCGGCTGGATGTGCTCCGTCGCCGGTGGCGGTGCCGTGAGCCGCTCCGCGCGGTGAAGACCTGGACCGAGACCGTCGACCAGCTCGACGCAACTGCGGTGATGACCCGCCGTGCAGGGGCGGAGGCGTGCCGTCAGGTCGGCCAGCAGGCCCGCCCGGTGGCTGCGGTCGCCCGCGAGTTCGGGTGTGTTGGTGGACGGTGATGAACGCGGTGATCGAGCACGGCACCCCGCTCGTCGATGACCCCGACCGCGTCGGTGACGTCACCAAGCTCGGCGTCGACGAGACCTCGTTCCAGGCCGCCCGGCCCGGTCTGGCGACCCGCTATGTGACCGGACTCGTTGATCTCGACCGACGGGCGATGATCAACATGACACCGGGCAACAGGGCCGCTGACCTGCGACGCTGGTGCTCGAACGCGGATCCGGCATGGCTCGCCAAGATCGAGGTCGTCGCCACCGATCTCGCTGAGTCGTATCGGGCTGGACTGTCACCGCACTTGGATCACTGCGCGCGTGTCGCTGATCCGTTCCATGTGGTGCGTGTCGCGAACCGGTGCATAGACACCGTCCGGCGGCGGGTCCAGAACGAACAGCTCGGACACCGCGGACGCAAACGAGACCCCTTATTCAGGATCCGCAAGCTCCTCCTTGCAGGTTCCGAGCGCGTCACCCAAGGCGGTGTCGATCGGATGCTGCTGGGACTACGCGCTGGCGACCCGCACGACGAGCTCCTCGGCGCCTGGCTGGCCAAGGAGTCGGTGCGCGACGTGTTCTCGACGACCGATCCGGTCGAAGCAGCACTGCTGTTGGACAAGACCATCGCCGGCTGCCAGGCCGACTCTGTGGCCGAGATCTGCTCGCTCGGCGAGACCCTACACCGGTGGCGCACAGAGATCCTCAACCGCCACACCACCGGTGCGTCGAACGGGCCGACGGAAGGCCTCAACCTGCTCGTGAAGGAGGTCAAGCGTTGCGGGCGAGGCTTCGAGAACTTCGAGCACTACCGGCTCCGGGTCCTACTCCGCGCCGGCAAACCCACATGGCCGAACAAGCCCACACCACCAATCCTCAGAACCGGCCGTCCCCACGCTCACGCGTAGAGCCGTCAAACGGCGGCGTACGCCGCGGTGATCAACGCCGTTGCACTCGGGCCACCGATGATGCCGGGCGCCAACTGGTTCATCATGTAGGCGATCGTCATCCGCCTGTCGACGTCGATGATGATCATCGATCCGCCCCACCCACCCCAGAAGCAGACCCTGCCGTCGTCGGGGAGGTACGGAAACGTATCGGGGCGCGGCAAGGCGTAACCGATGCCCCACGTGAGCGGGATCCCGAGGACGAGGTCGATCCCGTCGGATTGAACCTCGAAGATCCGGTCGATCGTCGGCGGCGAGAGGAGCTGGACGCCGTCCACGGTGCCGCCGTTGGCGACGACCGCCTGGATCCGGGCGACCGCCCTAGCGTTGCCGTGGCCGTTGGCCGCGCCGATGTCGGCCCGACGCCACGGCTCGGAGTTGGCGTGGCGCACCGTCGCCTTCTCGTCGTCACACGGTGGGCTGATGAACGACTTGTACGCCGGCGAGTCCTGGTCCATCGCAGCGAAGTCGAATCCGAGCGGTGGTGGGGCAATGACCGGCGCGACCCGTGCGTCATGTGCAGGGTCAAGCCCGATATGAAAGTCGGCGCGCAGCGGCCCGGCGATCTCCTCGGCGAAGAACTGGCCGAGTGGTCGTCCTGACACACGACGCACCACCTCCCCGACGAGATGGCCATGGTTCATCATGTGGTAGCCGGACGCCGAGCCGGGCTCCCACCACGGCGCCTGTGCCGCCAGGATCGCCGTGCTCTTGTCCCAATCGTAGAGGTCCTCCATCACCACCGGCGGATCCCAGGCGCTCACCCCCGAGGTGTGCGACATGACCTGCTTGACGAGCACGTCCTGCTTGCCGTTGGACGCGAACTCCGGCCAGTAGCGGCTCACGGGTGCGTCGAGGTCCAACTCGCCGCGATCGACCAGCACGAGCGCCGACAACGACGTCATCGTCTTTGTCGTG
>JBBQTN010000441.1:0-2887 GCA_038213195.1 Acidimicrobiales bacterium
TCGGCACGACGACCACCGGAACGGCGGACTGCTCCAGCACGCCGTTCACGGTCGAGCCCAACACGCCGGAGAGGATCGCACCATGAGTCGGCGACCCGATCACGAGCACGTCGCCGAGACAGGCCATCGACACCAGCGCTCTGATCGGGTTCTCCTCGAGCAGCATCCCCGTGACATCCGCGCCGAACCGGTCACGTGCCTGCTCGACGGCCCGGTCGAGCAGGCGCGCTGCGTCGACCTCCTCGATGTCGCGGGCCTGGGAGGAGGGCAGGTCCACCGGTCGGTACGCGGACAACCAGCAGTGGACGATCACGAGCGTGGCGGCGACTCGATCGGCCTCCGCAGCGGCCCAACGAACCGCTGCATCCGCCTCGATGGACTCGTCGATGCCGACGATGATCCGCTTCGTGACGGACTTGGCTGTGATGAGGCCGCGGACGACCGCCAACGGGCAAGCGCTGTGACGGGCGAGAGATCTGGCGGTACTGCCGAGCCAGAACGCGGCAGCACCGTGATGGCCGCTCGCCCCGACGACCACCATTGCTGCCAATCGCGACTCGTGGGCGAGCACACTCGCAGCAGGGCCGGCGCACACTTCGAGTGATGCGTCCAACAGCGGATGGCGTGCCCGCACCGTGTGCAAGGCAGCGCTGCCTTCCGCCTCGACCACCTCGACGAGGATCGCGACCGGTCCGATCGCTATCGGGACCATCGCCGATTCAGGGGGCATGTCGTAACAAGTGACGATCGTCAACGAGGATCCGCGGCGAACCGCCTGATCGGCAGCCCACGTGACCGCGTCCATCGACATCGGGCTGCCATCGAACCCAACCACAACGCGTTGTTCCATGCCGACCATGCTCGGCTTCCAACGCCGATCCCCACTAGGGCCGGTTGTCATGCCGATGTCGACGTCGTTCGATCCTCGGTCGTTCGCGCGGCACCTGCACCGCGATTCGCGGCCTCGGGAGGTGCGACGTCGTGCCACGCTCAGCCACCCACAGCCGGCTCGGGCGGCCGACGAGGATCGTCGCCCACGCCGGACGGCAGGGTGTCACCACGCTCGGTGGTCGACAGTTCCGACATGGGCACCACGACGGTCTGGGAGAGGGTGCGTTCGACGTCGGCGCGGTGACAGAGCCCGGTTCCCGGCACGAGAACGGCGGCGGTGCCCGCCGCGACGCCGAACCTGACCGCATCGACGAAGCGTCCTCCGGCGGCCAGCGAGAGACCGATGCCGGCGACCATGGAATCCCCCGCACCACTGGTGCTGACCGCCCTCACCGCAGGGCCACGAACGACGAACGACGACCCGCGACGCGGAACTGCGAGCGCCCCCGCATCGCCCAACGACACCACGATCGCGCCACAGCAGCCGTCATCCACGAGGCGCCGAGCCGCGGCCTCGAACTCGTCGAGCGAACGTAGCTCCCCGCCGCAGACGCCACGCAACTCGTTGATGCTCGGCTTGACCACGTCGATCGGCGCGTCGATCGCTGCCCGCAGCGCAGGACCCGAGCTGTCGACCAGAACGGGGACATGGAGGTCCCGCATCGTCTGCGCCAGGACGGCGAACGCGTCGAGCGGCACACCTTCGGGGACACTCCCGCTGGCCACGAACCAATCGGCACCGCGAGCGGCACGCGCGGCGATGCGCAGGCACCGACGCCACTCACCCGCCGTCATCGGTGGCGCTGGGTGGATGAAGCGATACTGCGACCCGTCCGAGAGGTCGGTCACGGCGAAGTCCTGGCGGGTGGCGCCGCGCACGTTGACGCGCTCGACCTCGACGCCTGATCTCCTCAGCGACGACGCCAGCAATGCGCCCATCGGGCCACCGAGAGCCGCGACCGCGACAGCGTGACCTCCGAGCTGCACCACTGCACGGGCGACGTTGACCCCACCGCCTCCAGGCTCGATCGTGGGAGCGCTGCAGCGCATCTTCAGCTGGGGCTCGAGCCGCTCGATCGTGCTGCTCGCATCGATCGACGGGGACAGCGTCAACGTGGCGACCTTCGACATGCTCGCGTCAGCCCGCCGTCATGAACTGAGGTAGTCCGCCGCGATGGAAGGTGCGACGACGCAGGACCAGGCGACCGGTGGTCGAGCCACGTTGGATCCGGGCCCTCCGCTCAGTCCACCCTGCACGCGTTTGCGACCGGACGACGACCGTCCAACCCTCCTCCGAGCTCGTGAGGACGCCCGACGGGCTGGATCCAGCCTGGCGGCGACGAGCGTGCGGTTGCGGGTCCATCGGGCCTCCTCATGCGTGAGTGGACGTCCCAAGGATGCGCGTCGTGGAGGTCGCGGCACAGGGCCCAAAGTCACGGCTCGCAGCAACGACATCGTCGTCGACGGCAAGGTCTCCGAGAAGGTGGTGCGGGCACACCCAGGGTCCTTTGCCTCTGTTCGCAACTCCCCGCTGATCGGCTCAATCAACGAATGGAACTGTTGTTGATCGCGGACGGAGGAGGCGAGGGATCGCTCGTGTCCGATCGGTTGAGCGCCGCCGGACACCACCTCCGCAGCTGTTACGACGAGGTCTCGGCGAGCCCGTGTCGCGGCGTTCGCGACGACGCGGCTTGCCCGCTGCATCACTCGACCGATCTGGCCGTCGTCGTGCGTCGCGACGCGGAGCCGGACGGGTTGTTCGAGGTGGGCGCACTCTGTGCCGAGCGGCACCGCATCCCGGTGGTTCGTGTCGCGCCCGACGTCACCGCGGAGCGCCTGCTCGAGACGGTCCGCGCAGCGGCCGCAGCCGGAAAGGACAGGATCGAGGCGCGGTACGCGTCGGTCGTCCGAGACGCGCTCGGCTCCACCGGCGCCACGGTCGAGGCCAACCGATTGCAGTTTGGTGTGCGCATCCGGATCGGTGCGCCCGCATCGC
>JBBQTN010000442.1:0-2871 GCA_038213195.1 Acidimicrobiales bacterium
AGCGGTCGGATCGGTGAGCTCGCCGACGATCTTGCCGTCGCCCACGAACACGACGCGGTCGGCATACGACGCCGCACCCGGATCGTGCGTGACCATGACGATGGTCTGGCCGAACTCGCGCACGGCGGTGCGCATGAACGCGAGTATCTCGGCGCCGGCTCGGCTGTCGAGGTTGCCGGTCGGCTCGTCGGCGAAGATGATCGTCGGCTTGGTCGCGAGGGCACGGGCGACGGCGACGCGCTGCTGCTGGCCGCCACTCAGCTCGCTCGGGCGGTGCTTGAGCCGGTCGCGCAGGCCGACCGTGGTGATCACCCTCTCGATCCACTCCGGATCACCCTTCGTCCCGCCGAGCAGCAACGGCAGGGTGATGTTCTCGTAGGCAGTGAGCGTCGGGATCAGGTTGTAGGCCTGGAAGACGAACCCGATGTGCGTGCGGCGCAGCTCGGTCAACTGCTTGTCGTTGAGGCTGGCCAGGTAGGTCTCGCCGATGAACACGGCGCCCGTGGTCAGCGAGTCGAGGCCGGCCAGGCAGTGCATCAACGTGCTCTTGCCGGAGCCGGAGGGGCCCATGATCGCCGAGAACCTCCCTGCTTCGAACGAGACGGTGACACCGTCGAGGGCCCGGACCTCGCTGTCGCCCGAGCCGTAGATCTTCGTCGCGTCCACCGCGCCGGCCGCGGCGGTGGTCGTGCTGTGTTGTGTCATCCCACCGTTGTAGTTCGGCCACGTCGCCTGCGCACCCGGTTTGGGCGTGACGACGGTCCATCTTCCGGGCGGTTGAAGCGCCTCAGCCGGCGGCCGAAGCGGCCCTCGCCTGCGCTTTCACCGCCAGCCCGGCGCCCGATCTGCCGTACGCTCGCGGGGTGATCACCTGTCCGTCGTGCGGCGCAGCGGTACCGGAGGGATCGCGCTTCTGCCCGTCGTGCGGTCACTCGATGGTGGTGCTCAACGAGGAACGCCGGATCGTCACGGTGCTGTTCGCCGACCTCGTCGGGTTCACCACGCTGGCCGAGTTCATGGATCCCGAACAGGCCAAACGCCTCGTCGACCGCTGCTTCGCACGGCTCGTCGACGACGTCGCCGACTACGGCGGTCGCGTCGACAAGATTCTCGGCGACGGGCTCCTCGCGCTGTTCGGCGCGCCCGTGGCGCACGAGGACGACCCCGAGCGCGCCGTGCGCGCCGGGCTGCAGATGCAGTCGACGCTGACCCAGCGGATGTCCCGATCCACCCCCGACGGCGGTGTGGACATCCGCATGCGGGTCGGGATCAACACCGGCGAGGTGCTCGTCGGGACGCTCGCCGGCACCGACTACACAGCGATGGGCGACGTGGTCAACACCGCATCGCGACTGCAGTCGCTGGCCCCGCCGGGGCGCGTCATCGTCGGCAACACGACGTACGCGCTCACCGCGCACACCATCGAGTACGAGCCGGCCGGCGATCTCGTCGCCAGGGGTCGCGAGCGGGCGGTGCCGGCATGGTTGGCGGTCGCGCCGACGGCGCCCCCCGGGGTGCGGCGGCGGCACCGCGTCGAGGTGCCGATGGTCGGGCGCGATGCAGAGCTGACGATCGGCCAGCGGGCCCTCGAATCAGCGCTCGAACGAGAGCGCGCCGTGGTGTTGTCGGTGATCGGCGAGAGCGGGGTCGGCAAGCGGCGGCTGGTCTCCGAACTGCTCGCCCGCGTGGCCGGATGCATCGACGGTGGAGCGTCGGTGATCGAGGGCCACTGCGTCGCCTACGGCGAGGCCAACGTCTACTGGCCGATCGCGGTCGCCCTCGCCCAACGCTTCGGCCTCGACGCGAACATCAGCGCAGAGGACTTGCGCGCCGAGATCGTCACTCGCTCGGCGGAGTTCGCGCCCGACATCGATCCGGCCGAGACGGTGCGCGTCGCGGAGGTGTTCGCCCACCTGCACGGGCATCCCTCGCCGATCGACAACCTCGATCCTGCGAGCGCCCGCTCGTCGATCCACTGGGGCGTCACCAAGGCGTTCGAGCGGCTGAGCGAGCACCAACCGACGATCCTGACGATCGACAACCTGCACTGGGCCGACCCGCTGTTGATCGCGCTGTTCGAGCACATGGCCCACGCCCTGGCCCGCCACCCGTTCGCGCTGGTCACCGCGATGCGCCCCGGCAGCGACATCACCTGGCCGCCGCACAGCGACCGGATCACCGTGCTGTCGATCGCCCTCCAGCCGCTGTCGCACCCCGAGACCGACGAGCTGGCGCGCAGCCTCCTCGCCGGGCGCGAGACCGACGACCTGATGCTCGCCGGCCTGTACGACCGCAGCGGCGGCAACCCGCTGTTCCTCCAGGAGCTCGCTGCGCTGACGGGGCCGACCGCCAGCGCCGAGCTGCCGGACTCGCTGCGCACGTTGATCGGGGCGCGGCTCGATCAGCTCAGCGGGGCGCAGCGCCAGGTGCTCGACAACGCCGCGACGCTCGGCAACGCCGGCAGCGTCATCGCGCTCGAGAAGTTCGCGGGGGCGATGTCGCAGCCGTTCGCGCGGGCGACCGTGCGCGAGCTCGACGACCTCGGGCTGTTGGATGTGCACGCCGGTCGCTGGGAGTTCCGCAGCGACTCGGTGCGTGACGCCGCCTACCAGACGCTGACCAAGGCATCACGCGCGCTGCGTCATGCCGGCGTCGCCCGCGCGCTCGCCGACAGCCCGGCGTCGGTGAGCGGCACGTCGCTGGTCGACGAGCTGGCCCACCACCTCGCCACGGCAGCCGAGCTCGACACGGAGCTCGGCCACGTCCGCGGTGTGCCGCGCACGATCAGCGGCGACGCCGTGCGCGCGCTGACCACCGCGGCGACGCGGGCCCTCGACGTCGGCAGCCTGCGTGCCGTGATCCGCGACGCGA
>JBBQTN010000443.1:0-2858 GCA_038213195.1 Acidimicrobiales bacterium
GCTCGCGTCGCCACTGATGGTTGCGCCCGGCGGTGCAGGCGAGCACGAGCGACTCCACCCGTTCGGGATGACGCAGGGCGAGCAGCAACGTGATCGCCCCACCCATCGATGCACCGACCACGTGGGCGCGCTCGACGCCGGCCTCGTCGAGCACGGCGATCGCATCGTCGGCCATCTGCTCGAGGCTGTAGGTGTTGAACGGCTTGTCGCTGCGACCCGAGCCCCGGTTGTCGAGCGCGATGACCCGGTAGCGCAGCGCGAGCAGGAAGCGCTGTGCGTCCCAGCCGTGCTTGTCCGCGCCGAGGCCCTGGATCATCAGCACCGCCGGTGCCGAACGCCGGCCGTGGACCTCGTAGTGCACGCGGATCCCGTCGCTGGCCCGTGCGTACGGCATCAGGTCTCCCCGAGCCAGTCGAGCGGACCGCCCGTGCGCGGCCCGCCGAGCTCGTCGAGCATCTTCTGCAGCCTGCGTTGGGTGTCGTCGGCCAGCTCGACCTCGGCCAGCGGGCCGCGCCGCCGACGTCGACGACGCGTCACCGGCTCGCCGACCTCGACGCGCGCCGAGCGCCCCATCGGGCTGCTCATCGTCACCACCGGCAGGACCGGCGCGTCGTACAGCACCGCGCCGGTGACGAGCTCGTGGTTGACGGCACCGACGAGCCGCGGGTGGTTAGTCGGTGCGGCGGAGATCATCACGACCTCGCCGTTGCGCAGCGCGCCGGCGACCTCGGACGGGTCGGAGAGCAGCGCCCCGAGACGGCGCATCATCGGACCGATCGGGGCGATGTCGGGCCGGCCGACGAAGCGCACCGGGCGCTCGATCTCCTTCGACAGCGCCCACGACGCGTACACGGTGCTCAGCGAGAAGCGGCGGACGTTGGCGACGAGCAGCGCCGCGCCGGTTGCCGGGATCTGCTGTGCGCCGCCGACGCTGACCTTCCAGCGCAGTCGGGCGAGCGGGCCGAGGACGCGGATCAGCGTGTCGTCGCGGCCCCAGTCGTCGACCGAGTACCACCGCGCCAGCAGCGGCAGTGGACGCACGAGGCTCGGCGTCGGTGGTTCGCTCGACACGGTGACGGCGCGCCGGTCGTCGGGCGCGGGGGCACCCTCGGCAACCGTCGGACGGCGGGCACGCCGCCGGGGGAGCTGGACCACCTGGGCCGTCATCACGCCACCGATCCGGCCACGGTGGTCCGTTGCGGCACGATCCGCACGACGCTCTCCCATGCGTGGAGTCGGTCGATGACCTCGGGCGTCGAGACCAGCGGGACGATCCCGAGCAGGTCCCCCATTCGGCCGCCGTCGGCGAGGCGTCCGCGATGGATCAGCTCGAGGACATGGTCGGGGATCGGGGCGCCGAGGATCTTGCTGACCTGCCGGGTGAACACCCACTCCGGACCGACGACCGGCCACGGGAACCGCCGGCCGCGCAGGATCGCCTGGAGCATCGTCACGGCCTGCGGGGCGACGACGTTGACCGGTTCGTTCAGCCGGCGCGCCGCACCGGCGACGAACGCCCGCGCCGCGTCGATGTCTTCGACGACCGCGAACGGCGAGTCGGCGAGCACGCTGTAGGGCACGATCGCCTGGCGCAGCAACCGCCCGAGCGGGCTGGGGACGTGCGGCCCGAGGACGGGAGCGAGGCGCAACGCCCCGACGGCGACACCTGCGCGCCTGGCCACGGCTGCCGCCGTCCGCTCGATCCCGGCCAGCGTCCGCCCGAACTCGCACGTCGGGTCGAGGCGGGTGTCCTCGTCGGGGCGGGTCTGCGTCCAGCGCGCCCGGCCGTAGACCTCCGTCCCGCTGCGGTGGACGATCGACTCCAGTGCCTTGCACTCGGCGGCCGCGCCGAGGATCGCCGTGGTCGCCTCTGCGGTGTACTTCTTGGCGTTGGCCGGGTTGGCCCGTGACTCCGGCTCCCACACCGAGAGGTGCACGACGACGTGCGGGTTGAACGCGGTGACCACGTCGACCATCCGGTCCCGCTCGTGGGTCGGAATGAGGTGGAACTCGGCGCGGCGCAGACGCCGGCGTGGTGGATCGACGTCGATCCCGACGAGTGCGCCGACCCACGGCTCCGCTTCGAGCAGGGTCGCGACGCGCGAACCGAGGTCCCCGCCCATCCCACTGACCAGGACCCGCTGCCCCGATGACTGCCCCGCCACGACCTCAACCTACCCCCGAGGGCGCCGTCAGAGCCGGGAGCCGGCTGGAACGCGTACCTGCTAGACCGTGTGCGCCATCAGGATCACCTCGCGGGCGAACGGGTCGAGCTGGCGACCGGCGATCCGCTCGGTGATCGTGATCGCCTGCGACGAGTCGCCGACGAGGCCGCTCCAGCGGATGTACCCGCCGAGGATGCCGATCAGGCGATCATCGACGGCCTCGTTGTGCACGACGACCTTGGTGCTCGCCTCGAGCAACCCGTTGAGCTCGCCGTAGAAGTTGTGCAGCCAGAGCACGAGGTCGTCGGTGCCGGTGAAGGGGCGGTGCAGGTACGGCAGTCCGAGCTCGTCGTAGTTGTGCAGGTTGTGCGGCGCCGGGATGATGCTGATCAGGCACCCGAACCCGTTCTCCCGCAACCAGATGATCTCCTCCTGGCGACGGACGCGTCGGTGGTTGTCGCCGTACCCGCCTGGTCGCTCGCAGACGGCGAGCTTGTCCTTCATGAACCATGTGAAGTTCCGCGGAGTGATGCCGAGCGCCCACTTCCCTCGCAGCCTCGGCGGCATCGAACCATTCCTCCTGATCCAGTGCGGCAGCCGTGTCGCGGCCCGAAAAGCCCGTGTCTCGCCCGCATTCGTCGGCAGGCACTGTAGTACGGCATCTCCCTGGTCCACCTGGTCGTCACCCAGGAT
>JBBQTN010000444.1:0-2844 GCA_038213195.1 Acidimicrobiales bacterium
TGCCGACCATGGTGCCGGCGACGACGGGTGAGCCGAGGGCCACCGTCGACGACGCGAGGCGCCCGTAGGTGGCGCGCAAGCCGTTCGCTTGGAGCACGACGACATAGCGCGTGCCGGCGACGGCCCCGTCGAACGAAACGACCCCCGCCGCGACTGCGGTCACGCGTGTGCCGGGGTGGGTGGCGTACTCCAGCCCGCGGTTGCCGGCGCACTGCGCGCAAGCCGGCGCCCGGAACGGATCGATCACCGGTGCCGCCACCGGCGGAGCCAAGCACGCACCCGGGAGCAGCGCCAGCACCAGCGCGAGCACGCTCACCTCGGTCCGCCGACCCGTCGGAGACGTACCGCGCAGCGCCAGGCACGACGCGAGCCCCGGGTGTGCAAGGAGCGCCGGGCACGACCGGAGCGCCACGCACGCTCGGCGAAGGTCAGGTGACGCCGGCGGCGGAGAGCCGAGCGCGCAGGTGCAGCACCGCTTTGGTGTGGATCTGCGAGACCCTGCTCTCGGTGACGCCGAGGACGCGACCGATCTCGGCGAGCGTGAACCCTTCCTCGTAGTACAACGACAGCACCAACTTCTCGCGCTCCGGGAGGCGCCGCACCTCCTGGTTCATCAGCCGGCGCACCTCGCCCTCCTCGACGAATGCCGCCGTCGAGTCCGGCACGTCGCCCGACAGCGGGCGCGGCTCGGCCCCCGCGACCAGCGCTCGATCGAGCGGGCCGATCGTGGTCGAGGCGATCGCCGCCAGCCACTTGCGGAACTCCACGACGGTGATCCGCAATTGCGTGGCCAGCTCGTCGTCGGTGGGCGAACGTCCGTGGCGGCTCTCCAGATCGGTGAACGCGGCCTCGACCTCCCGCGCTCGACTGCGCACCGAGCGCGGTACCCAGTCCAACGAGCGCAGCCCGTCGAACACGGCGCCCCGGATCCGTGGCACGGCGAACGTCTCGAACTTGACGCCGCGGGCCGTGTCGAACCGTTCGACCGCATCGATCAAACCGAACACGCCCGCGCTGACCAGGTCGCCCGGATCGACGCTGTTCGGTAGGCCGGCGCCGACGCGGCCGGCGACGAACTTCACCAACGGTGAGTAGTGCACGATCAAGCGGTCGCGGGCCGTCGGGTCGCGATCGTCGTGCCAGCGCTGCCACCACTGCTCGACGGTGATGTGCGGCTTCATGCTCGTGGGTGCGTCTCGACGTAGACGCGGCGCAGCCGCTCCCGGCTGACGTGGGTGTAGCGCTGTGTCGTGGCCACATCGCGGTGCCCGAGCAACTCCTGCACCACGCGCAGGTCGGCGCCACCGTCGAGCAGGTGGGTGGCGAAGCTGTGCCGCAGCGCGTGCGGGTGCGTGGGTCTGGCCGCGCGACGGTCGATGATCCGTCTGACGTCGCGCGGGGTGAGCCGATTGCCGCGCCCGTTGCCGAACAAGGCAGGGCCAGCCGTCGCGGCAACCACGTCGCGGCGCACCTCCAGCCACGCGCGCAGCGCAGCGACGGCGGCCTCGCTGAGCGGCACCCGGCGCTGCTTGGCGCCCTTGCCCCAGACCGTGATCGCGCCGGCCGCGCAATCGATCGCGTCGACGTCGGCACCGCACAGCTCGCCGACGCGTAGTCCGCTGCCGTAGAGAACCTCGAGCACCGCATCGTCACGCCGACGCTGCCACTCCGGCTCGGGGTCCGATCCGTCGTCGTCAGCGGGCCCGTCGAGCAGCACGCCAAGCTCCTGCGCGTCGAGAACACGCGGCAAGCGCCCCTCCCCGCTCGGCGCGCGCAGCGCCACACTCGGATCGATCTCGACCAGCCCGGCAGCTCGGGCCCAGCGGAAGTAGCGGCGCACCGCCGCGACCTTGCGGGCGATGCTCCGCTTGGCGAACCGGCGCACGCCCAACGACGCCACGAAGCGGCGCAGCAACAGACGATCCACACCATCCGGGCCAACAACGCCGCCGCGCTGCGCCCAGATCGCGAGGTGGACGACGTCGCTGCGGTACGCCTGGACGGTGTTGACGGATGCGCTGGTGAGTGAGGCGGCGAACCGCTCGAGCTGCCACGCAGCACCAGGTTCGGGAGACGCGCGCTGTTCCACCTCCTGCGGTGGTTCGACGGCCTGTCGTGACATTGCCACTGAGGGTATTCGATCACGCTCATCGCAGCGGCGCACCAATGGCCTGGTACCAGCCGTCGGCCGAACCGAGCCAGCCTGCCTGCTCCAGCCTGGCCAGGGACATCGCCACCTCGACGAAGCCGGCACGGGTCGCGCATGTGATCGCATCGATGGTCTGCGGCTCGCTGGCACAGGCTGCGTACACCTCCAGATCATCTCGGCGCGGCCGGGCGCGGTGGTCGGCGATCGTCGGAACGGCGCGGCTGTGCTCGAGCGACAGCGCGATCAGCACGTCGCTGGCGTCGACGACAGCACCCGAGCCTTCCCGGAGCAGGTTGTTGGTGCCCAGCGAGGCTCGGCTGTTGAGGCCGCCGGGCACCGCCATCACCGGGATGCCCCGCTCGCCGGCTGCGGCCGCGGTGATCAGCGAACCACCGCGCTCGCGCGACTCGACCACGACCAGCACCTCGGCGACGGCGGCGATGATCCTGTTGCGCAGCGGGAAGCGGTAGGCATCCGGCGGGGTGCCCGGGGCTGCCTCGGACAGCAGCAGACCGGTCGTGGCGACGTCCTCCCACAACGTGCGGTGTTCGTGCGGGTAGACGACGTCGAGCCCGCTGGCGACGACCCCGACCGGCCGCCCCGGGCCGCCGCCTTGGATCGCGCCCCGGTGCGCGCAGCCGTCGATGCCCCGCGCCAGCCCGGAGACGACGTGCACGCCGGCAGCGACGAGGCCG
>JBBQTN010000445.1:0-2841 GCA_038213195.1 Acidimicrobiales bacterium
CACACCGTCTTCTGGGTGTTGCGCAACCCGACGATCTCGATCTCGTCACCCGTGTGGACCTTGCCCTGCTCCACCTTCCCGGTGACGACCGTGCCACGACCGGTGATCGTGAACACATCCTCGATCGGCATCAGGAACGGCCTGTCCAGCTCACGCACCGGCTCCGGGATCGCGGTATCTGCCGCCTCCATCAACTCCATGATCTTCTCCTGCCAGCCCGCGTCCCCCTCCAACGCCTTCAACGCGCTGACCCGCACCACCGGAGCATCGTCACCGGGGAACTCGTACTCGTTGAGCAGCTCGCGCACCTCCAACTCAACCAGCTCCAACAACTCCTCGTCGTCAACCGCGTCGGCCTTGTTCAACGCCACGATGATGTACGGGACACCGACCTGGCGGGCCAGCAGCACATGCTCACGCGTCTGCGGCATCGGACCGTCCGTGGCCGCGACCACCAGGATCGCCCCGTCCACCTGCGCCGCACCCGTGATCATGTTCTTGATGTAGTCCGCATGCCCCGGCATGTCGACATGCGCGTAGTGCCTGTTCGCGGTCTCGTACTCGATGTGCGCGATCGAGATCGTGATCCCCCGCGCCTTCTCCTCAGGCGCCTTGTCGATCTGATCGAACGGCGTGTACTTGGCCAACCCCTTCTCCGCCAGCGTCTTGGAGATCGCCGCGGTCAACGTCGTCTTGCCGTGGTCGATGTGACCCATCGTGCCGATGTTGACGTGCGGCTTGGTGCGCTCAAACTTGGCCTTGCTCATTGCTGGTTGCTCCGATTTGCATGGATCCGTGGGTTGTCAAAGAACGGGTCGAGTGTAACGCGCCTGGGTGCGACTGCCACCGTAGGATCCGCTCAGTGGCGATCAGGCTCGTGCTGGCGGAGGACAACGTGCTGTTGCGCGAGGGCTTGGCCCGGCTGTTCGAGCAGCACGACGAGCTGGACCTGATCGGCTCGTGCGGCACGCTGCACGAGCTGCTCGCGCTCGTCGACGCGGATCCGCCCGACGTCGTGCTCACCGACATCCGCATGCCGCCAACACACACCGACGAGGGCATCCAGGCGGCACGGCTGCTGCGCACCCGTCATCCGCAGGTCGGTGTGGTCGTCCTGTCCCAGTACGCCACGCCCGCCTACGCGCATGCGCTCTTCGCCGACGGCTCCGACGGTCGTGCGTACCTGCTCAAGGACCGCGTCGCCGACGTGGACGAGGTGATCTTCGCGATCGACGCGGTCGCCCGCGGCCGCTCCGTGGTCGACCCGAAGATCGTCGAGGAGCTGGTCTCGGCGCGAGCCCGCCGGCCGCGCTCGCCGCTCGACCACCTCACCACCCGCGAGCGCGACATCCTCGCCGAGATCGCCTCCGGCAAGTCCAACGGTGCGATCGCGAGCACCCTGTTCCTCTCCGAGCGGGCGATCGAGAAGCACTCCAACTCGATCTTCTCGAAGCTCGGGCTGGTCGCCGAGCCCGACACCAACCGGCGGGTCAAGGCTGTGCTCGTGTACCTCGCCGCCGAGCGGGCCGAACCGCGACCGTGAGCGGCCGGCCCGACCCCGCCCGGCGGAGCGGGTTCGACCGGTCAGGTGACTGTCAGGAGCTGGTGCATGCCGAGCGTGAAGTGCGGCGGCCCGGTGCCCTGGGTCTCGCCCGTCGAACCCTGGGCAACCGGGCACAGGGCGAGGTACTCGCCGGGCTTGAGGTCGACCACGGCGGAGCCCGCCGGCTGGCCGGGTGCGGCCGCCGCGCCGGCGACGGTCTCCGTCTTGGCCTCCGCCTCGGGGTCGTTGAGCAGGTCGTCCCACGACTCGGTGACGCCGTCCTTCTTCTTGACGATGACCAGCACATGGAACTCCTGACCGGTGTTGGTCAGCTCGAAGTCGATGACGCCGGCCTTCAACGTCGCCGGGAGACCGACGAAGTGGAAGTCCTGCGCCGTCACGTCCGTGCGCTGCCAGCCGCAGGACTTGAGGTCGAAGGCGTGGACGTCCGGCGGCGTCGACAGGTTCTGCAGGGTGTCCGCGTCGCCCGACTCGACGACCGATTCGAGCGTCGCGATCGCGCCGTTGAACGACGCCTGCAGCTCCGCCGGCGCGAGTGCCGCCGCCGGCTTGACCGCGGCCAGGAGCGTCGTGGCGGCCTCCTTCGGCTCGGCGTTGGAGTTGCCGACCGAGCTGGCGGTGGCCTCCAGGTTGAGCTCTGCGCCGCAGTACTTGGCGGAGTCGAACGTGCCGCTGGCACCCGACCCGGCCGTCGATCCGGCGGTTGACGTTGCCGCCGTCGTGCCCGGCGCGGCCGACGTCGGCGCCGCCGCTGAGGTCGAGTCGACCGTCGTTGCCTTGCTGGTGCTCTTGCTGCTGCCGCAGGCGCTGGTCAAAAGCACCAGGGCTGCACCCACTCCCACCGCGGCGCGTCGCCGTGTGCTCCTCATACGTTCCCTCCCAGGTGTGAGGGCCCACCGTACGACAAGACACCGCTGTGAGCGATGGTGCCACCACCACGGTGCGATGTGGCCACCCGGTGTTCGAGTCGCGCGCTAGCCCGCCCTGCGGGCGAGCCGTCACTCGCCGCGGACGCGCTTGATGATGTCGGTGGCGATGTTGTTCGGGACTTCCATGTACTGCGAGAACTGCATCGTGTAGGTGGCCCTGCCCTGGGTGCGCGAGCGCAGGTCGGTGGAGTAGCCGAACATCTCGCTGAGCGGGATCGAGGCCTTGATCACCTGGGTGTTGCCCCTGGCCTCCATGCCTTCGATCCGGCCCCGCCGGCTGGACAGGTCGCCCATCACGTCGCCCATGTAGTCGTCCGGGGTGACCACCTCGACGGCCATGATCGGCTC
>JBBQTN010000446.1:0-2825 GCA_038213195.1 Acidimicrobiales bacterium
GCCTCGTACGCTCGGACCAGGGCGAGCGCTGTGGCGTTGTCGAGGCACTCTGTCGCTGGTGGTGCTGGTCGGGGTGGCGTCGAGGTTGTCGCAGCAGCCACGGGTGAGATCGTGATCGTGTACCTGTCGCGCCCGTCGAAGATGTCGCCGAGCGCGTTGGCTCGCGAGTGAAAGTAATCGATCAGCGGAGCAACCGTCATGAGCGCCGCGGCGAACACCGCTTTGGGGCCGAACGCGTCGAGGATCTGCTTCACAGAGAAGCAGTTCGCGAGGATGTTGCCACCCGTCGGGCCGTAGATCGTCTCCGCGCACTTCGCGGACTGGATCAACGTGCCGACGGCGGCGGCGGCGTTGGCCTCGTACCCGAACCTGGACAGGATCGCGACCAGTGTTTCGACGCCGATCTGAAGTTGGTACAGGCTGTCGGCGAGCCCGTTGTACTCGACGGCGACCGCGGCGTGGTCGCCGTCAACCGTGAAGGTTGCTGCACGGCGCGGTGTGAGCATCGCGAGCGTCGCGTCGATGTGGGCGGACAGCTGGGCGATCGAGGCCGGATCAACACCAAGGTCGGTCACGGTCAACCCGGGGTGGGTGGCCTGGAGGAGGTACCGACGGTTGTCGGTCACTCGCAGGACCGTCGAGCCGTTCTCCACACCAAGACACCATTTCAACGTATCCGGGCCGTTCGACGTGATCTGCAGCCGTTGGCGTGCCTCGTCCTCCCCCTGACAAGTTGGTTGCTCGGCTTCGGCGACGAACCCGGCTGTCGCATCATCGAAGATCCGCTTCGACTCGTCGATGAGCCCTTTGATGGGGACGAGCAGGGTCGTCAACCAGGAGAAGTGCTCAGTGGTTGCCTGGACCTTCCCGTCGACGAGTGTCTGATCGGTGACGAGCGGCTCCCACGGGCCCACCCGCGAACTGGCGGTGACAACGACGATTGCGGTGTCAGCCGGGATCGGGCCGGCTGCCGGGATGCGGATCATGACCGGTGCGGTCGGTTCGCTGGTCGCCTCGATCCGGTACACCGGCCCGAATGGGACAAATCCAAAGTCGGGGCCGACGGCAGCGTCGTCGACGCTGCCGTGCAACGTCGCGGCCGCAGCCGGATCGGCGACTGCAACACCGGCCCCGACGTCGACGAAACCTCCGTCGCCGGCGACGACGGTCACCGGTGACGTCGTCACCGCGGCGGTGGCAGAGACCGGGGTGGTGGCTGCCGACACCGGTGGTTCAGTGATGACCGTCTTGGCTGTCTTCGTCGAGCTGCATGCTGTCGCGAGAACAGCAATGACGATCAACCCCGCACCGATCCGCCCCATGACCTGGATGTTAGTTGCCGTCGCGAGTGCATGCCGGATGACGTAACGACGGCACCGGGCGCCGTGAACGCGAGCGACTGCCGGCGCGTGATAGCGCAGCGACCAAACGGCCCGCCGGCGAGTCGGTCGGACGGTCGTCGGGTCAGTGGTTGCGTTACCCCGGGACGAATCGTCCGCGGCGGCTGGTCGCTCGAACACGCAGTCACACGACCAGCATGACCGCACCGACAAGCCCCTCCACGCACCACTCTCATCAACTTCCCCGCCCTGTCCCGAACATGCGACCCCGAGGCAACCGGTCCGTCCGCCTCGGCGGCGCCGCTTTAGTCCGCACCCCGCCGGGAATAGGCCGCCGTTCGACCCATCCATCGCGAACGTCTCGAATCAGGCCCTCATCGGGCGTCTATTGTCAGCACCAACGGGGACCCTCCTAGACTAGACCGCTGAGCCGGTCAGGGTGCAGACGGTCGCGCGCCCCGAACGGGAGAGCGGAGGCGTGACGATGTTCGGTGCCGAGACCAACGGTGGGCTCGTGGCCCTGATCGTTGTTGCCGGGTTCGCGATCTGGGTCGGTTTGGCGTTAATCCCCGCGTACGTCGCCCGACAGAAAGGCCGATCGTTCGCCGGCTACTTCGTGTTCGGTCTGGTCGCGTTCGTGCTCGCGTTGATCGTCGCCGCGGTCGTTCCGCCACGAACCGTCGCCTCACGGGCCCTGACACCGGGCGTCTTGGTGCCGTCAGGTGCGACACCCGGCACCGGGCGAGCGGCCACCGTCGTCGGGATCGTCGTCGCGGTGGTCGCCGCAGCCCTGTTGCTCGCGGGGACCCGCAACACCACGAGGTTGAAGGTCTTCGCCACCACGAACGCGACGGCGATGTGGAAGGCGCTGCTTATCGGGTTCGTGGCCGGCGTCGTCGTCGGCTGGTTGTTGGGGATGTGGCGGCGGGCCGCACGCCAGCACGCACCATCAGCGACGGGGTGGCTCATCGCCTCGCTAGTTGTCGGTGCAGTCGCGCTGATCTATGCCGTCACTAACAGCACCGCGGTGCGACTGAAGGTGGTGACAGCCAACGTCCGCACCGAACTGTCGGTCGGGTTGCTGGCCGAGGTGGTCCTCGGTGTCGTCGTCGGCTGGCTGGCCACGGTCGCGACTGCTTCCGCCACCCCAGTCACCCAGACGGCGTCGTGGGGTCCGCCCGCGATCTGACCGCCGACCGACCGCAGCAACGTCATCGTCGACGGGTCGCGCGCAGACGACTCCACCGAAGCGTCACCCGAACAGCGAATGTGGAGGTGGGGGGCCCGAGGCCCCCATCATCACGTCCTACATCGGTTCGACGAAGAGCTCGCCTCATTCCTCGGCTGGTCGAGAAACTGGACCGAGATCGTGAGCACCACCACGCCCGACGGGCTGATTGCCGCCCACCACGCCATCATGACCGGCCGCAGCCGACCGGAAACCGCAACTCTCCAAACGCTCGACAACTGACCACCGTGCAACAC
>JBBQTN010000447.1:0-2791 GCA_038213195.1 Acidimicrobiales bacterium
TGGATGGTCGATGCCGGCGTCGTCGGAGCTGCCCGGATCACCATCGCCGATGAGCCGCGGCGGCGAGCAGCGCTCGACGCGGCGGCGACCCAACTCACCGGGCGACGCACACCGTTGCGGCTCCCCGGTGGACTGGTCGTCGACGCAACGATCCGGACCCTGGTCTCCGACAGCATCGGCGTCGCCCCTGCGCCGTGGAGCGAGCCCGTGGCGTTCCGGCGATGGCTCGCCCCGTGCTACTGGCCGGCCCTGCGCACCAGCCGCAGCGATCTCGCGGCCACGTTCCCGGGACCCTCCGGCGCACACTCACCGGCCTTCTGCCGCTGGACATCGAGCGCGTTCGCGGTTGACGACGTGCCGTTGCTGGTCGAACCGGCCACCCCCCGCGCCCGCCTGCACATCGACGCACCACTCGCCACCGACGGTCTGAACCTCGTCGGGTACCACGCACTCGACTTCAGCCTCGGCGACGTCGTGCGTCGGCTCGCCGAGGTGGCGCGCGCCGCCGACATCCCCTTCACCACGATTGCCGCGACGAGGTCGGCCAGTCCGCCGCTGCCGGGTGCCCGCCCGACCGACCAGCGGGTGGCGTATGCGACCACGCTCGCCGTCGTCACCGCCGATCAGCTGCCACTGCTGCAGGCCGACCACCCCGAGCTGTTCGCGGCGACGGAGCGGATGATCGGGTACTGGTTCTGGGAGCTCGAGCACGTGCCGCGGGCGATGCGCCAGTCGATCGCCGCGGTGGACGAGATCTGGACCGGGTCGCGGTTCGTCGCCGACGCGTTCGCTGCCGTGTCGCGGGTCCCCGTGCATCACGTGCCGATCCCGGTGCCGATGCCCGAGGCCTCGGACCTCGGGCGCAGCGACTTCCCGATGCTCGCCACGATCGGCGCGCGGACGATGTTCCTCGTCGCCTTCGACCACTTCAGCATCACCGAGCGCAAGAACCCGATCGGTGCGATCGAGGCGTTCCGCACGGCGTTCGCCCCCGACGAAGGCCCGGTGCTGGTCGTCAAGTCGATGAACGCACCGCGGCGTTGGGCGCAGCACCAGAAGGTGGTTGCCGCCGCGTCGGGCCGTGCGGACATCGTGGTGTGGGACGAGCACCTCGGGCGGGCCGACCAGATGGCGCTCGTCGCCAGCGCGGACTGCCTGGTGTCGCTGCATCGCGCGGAAGGGCTCGGACTGCACCTCGCCGAGGCGATGTGGCTCGGCACCCCGACGATCGCCACCCGCTACAGCGGCAACCTCGACTTCATGGACGACGAGTGCTCGTTGTTGATCGACGCCGGCCGGGTGCACGTCACCGACGGCCAGGGCATCTACCCGGTCACGGCGATGTGGGCCGACCCCGACATCGACCAGGCTGCGGCGGCGATGCGGCGGATCGCATCCGATCCGACGTTCGCCCGGCGCCTCGCCGACGACGCCAGGGCGCGGATGGTGATGCAGCCGTCGCTCGCCGACACGGGTCGATTGATCGGCCGGATGCTGCACGGGGGAGACTGAGCGCCGATGGGTCTGCGCGCGAAGGTCGGCTGGGTGCTCCACGGCCACGACAACACGACCCGCACCCTCGAGGCGCTGTCCGCCGACCTGCGCGAGCTGCAGGCGCGAGTCGACCGCCTGGCAACATCGGTCGAGCGCGCCCAGCGCGCCTGGGAGGTCGAGCTGCACGAGGTCCGTGAGCGGCAGCTCGATGAGTTCGAGCGGGTGCGCGACATCGTGATTGCCGCGACCGACGACCTCTCCGAGCGGATCGCCGCGCTGCACCGTGCGGCGGACGGCGTGTGACCGTCGCCGACGATTCCCCCGAGGCGCGGCTGGCGAGATGGATCGGGCGCGACGCCGAGATCGGGCTCGCCGCGCAGCGCGATCAGTTGGTCGACCAGCTCGCGGCGCGTGACCGGGAGATCGCCGACCTGCGCGAGCGGCTCGCCCACCTGACCAACGCCGTCGGCCAGCTCCGTGCCGAGAAGGCGAAGCTGGTCGGCCTGGTGCAGCGCCGCGGCGGCGGCTCGTTCAGCCACCAGGCGTACCGGCGGCTGCGCAGCGTTGTCGGCAGGTTGGTGCGTCCGTGAGCGAGTCGCCGAACATCGGCGTCGTGATCCCCAGCATCGTCGTCTGGCGGGGGACGGTGCGGCTGTGACGGAAGCCCCGGTCGTCAGCGTCGTGATCCCCAGCATTGGCATCTCGGGGACGGTGCGGTCAGCGCACCGCTGCTTCGTCGTCGACGCCGTGCGAGGCGTCCTCGCTACCGCCGGAGTGCCTGTGGAGGTCATCGTCGTCGCCGGACGGGAGATGCCCTCTGCCGTCGTGGACGCGCTGCTCGCCCTCCAGGCCGCAGTGGGGCGCGGCCAGCAGGTCAGAGGAGAGGACGCCGAACGGACGGCGAACGTCGTGCAAGCAACGCCGGCCGGCGTTGAAGACGGGGACCGCGTCCGGATCGTCGCCTACGACGAGCCGTTCAACTTCTCGACGGCGGTGAACCTCGGCGCGGCCCATGCCCGTGGGAAGCTCCTGCTGCTGCTCAACGACGACGTCGAGGTGATCTCGCCGGACTGGCTGACCCAACTGCTGGACGCTGTCAGCGAACCGGGGGTCGGTGCCGCGGGCGCCAAGCTGCTGTTCGAGGACGGGACGTTGCAGCACGCCGGGCACACGTACCGGACCTCGCTCGACCACGTCGGCTTCGGGCTCGCCGCGGACGCCCCCGGCCGCCTCGACATCCTCACCCGCCGCCGGCGTGTCGCCGGGGTGACGGCGGCGTGCATGCTCGTGCCGTTCC
>JBBQTN010000448.1:0-2764 GCA_038213195.1 Acidimicrobiales bacterium
CTGGCCCACGCGCTGCTCGCCGGGCTGTGCGCGGCCGGCATCGATGCCACGAGCGTGGCGACGCAGCCCGCCGGCCATGGTTTCGGGCACGCGTTCGGCTTCGTCGGCGAGCGGCTGCTGGGGCCTGACGTGCCGATCATCCCGCTCCTGTTGAACACGTACTACCCGCCCAACCAACCGACGCCGGCGCGCTGCCTTGCGCTGGGCGCAGCGTTGCGCTCGGCGATCGAGGCGGCGCCGGGCGACCAACGCGTTGCCGTTGTTGCCTCCGGCGGGCTGAGCCACTTCGTGGTCGATGAGCAGCTCGACGCTCGCGTGCTCGCAGCGCTGCGCGACGCCGATCACGAAGCGCTTGGGGCGCTCCCCGCCGAGCAGCTGCAGGCGGGATCGTCGGAGATCCGCAACTGGATCACCGTCGCCGGCGCAATGGGCGACGTCGGGACGTCGTGGCAGGGCTATGCGCCGTGCTACCGGTCGCCGGCGGGCACCGGGTGCGGCATGGGATTTGCGACATGGTCCGTTGAAGTCCCAGGAGCCCGAATGGCTCCGGGCTGAACCTGTGGGGGTTGAAGATGTTGAGCCGAAGCGACAATGAACTGCTGTGCCGTGTCGGAGCGGGGACACCGATGGGCGAGCTGATGCGCCAGTACTGGATCCCGTGCCTGCCGTCGTCGGAGTTCCCGGAACCCGACGGCGAGGTCAAGCGGATGATGTTGCTCGGTGAGCCGTTCGTCATGTTCCGCGACTCCGACGGGAAGATCGCTGCGACCGTCGAGGCGTGTCCGCACCGTGGCGCATCGATGTACTTCGGGCGCAACGAGGAGTGCGGGCTGCGCTGCGCATACCACGGCTGGAAGTTCGACCGCACCGGCGCGCTGGTCGACGTGCCTACCGAGCGCGCCGGCAGTCGTGCCGAGGCTCACTTCAAGGAGACGATCTCGATCCGCGCCTACCCGTGCCACGAGGTCAACCACATGATCTGGGTGTACATGGGCTCCCGGCAGACGCCGCCGCCGTTCCCCGAGTTCGAGATCAACACCCTGCCGGCCGAGCACGTCTCGCCGCCCTCGGTGATGATGGAGGAGGCCAATTGGCTGCAGAACATCGAGGGCGACCTCGACTCCGCACATCTCGACCATGTCCACCGCCGTCTGGCCGAGGACGCACCCAACCCGCCGATCGGCCTTCCAGGCTTCTGGAACAACGACCCCAACCCGCCGCGCCTCGACGTAGAGCGCACCGAATGGGGAGCGTTCTACACATCCATGCGCACCCTGCCCGACGGCAAGGACTGGCATCGGATCAACAACTACGTGTTCCCGTTCCACACCACGATCAGCATCGGCTCGGTCGCCGTGCTGCGCAGCTTCGTGCCCGTCGACGACCACCACGCGATGCTCATCCACCAGATCGCCAGCATCGACGAACCGATGACCGACGCGATCTCCGCCGTCGGCGCCGGCAGCGACACGCTGCTCACCGAGGACGGCTTCGCACCGGTCGGCGGCTACCTGCCACGAACCAACGATCCCCGCTCGTACTTCATGACGTTCGCCAACAAGCGCAACGACTACCTGCGCAACCGCGACATCGAGAAGGACTCGATGCGCTTCGGTGTCCCGTTCGTGCTCAACCTGCAGGACCGGGCGATGACCGAGCTGATGTGCGCGCCCGACGGCGAACCCATCTACGACCGCACACAGGAGCACCTCGGCTCGTCGGACCAGATGGTGATCGCCGTACGAGCCCAACTGGTCGCAGCCGCCAAGGGCCTGCGCGACGAGGGCACCGTGCCGCCCAACGTCGACGACGTCAGCCTCGATCGGGTCCGTTCGGCATCGCTGGTGCTCGAGCCCGACGCCGACTGGCGGACGCTGAGCGCCGACGCCCGACGCGCCGACAGCGGGGCGCCGATCGCGTCCGACGTCCCGCTGATCATCGCCGCACGCTGACCACCGATGGCTGTCGTCCTCGTCACCGGGAGCAACTCCGGCTTCGGTCTGGCCATCGCCTCGGCGTTCGCACATCGCGGTGACCATGTCGCGGCCGGGATGCGCCGACCGGAGCGCGCCGGAGCGCTTCACGCCGCCGCCGCCGGCGCGCCCGGCGAGGTGGCGGTCGTGCCGCTCGACGTCACCGACGCGCCGTCGATGGCCGCCGCCGTCGAGCAGGTGCTCGAACGCTTCGGGCAGATCGACGTGCTCGTCAACAACGCCGGGATCTCCCACATCGCCGCGCTGGAGGACACCCCGGCGGCGACGGTCGATCGGATCTTCGCCACCAACGTCCTCGGACCGCTCGAGCTGAGCCGCCTCGTGCTGGCGCACATGCGCGCCGCCGGATCGGGACGGATTGTCAACGTCACTGCCATCGGCGCCGTGCTGTGCACGCCCTACCTGGCCGCCTACGTCGGTTCGAAGCACGCCCTCGACGCAGCGGGCGTCGCGCTAGATCTCGAGGTGCGCCCGTTCGGCATCCGCGTCGTCTCTGTACTGCCCGGACCGTTCCGCACCGGCATCGCCGACGACACCGACGACGCCGGCGCCGCCGCGGACAGCGAGCCCTACCGGGCCGCGGCGGGCGGGTTTCGCGCCGGGTTGCGCCAGCGCATGGCGGATGCTTCCGACGACCTCAGCGGGGTGGTGGAAGCGGTCGTCGAGGCCGCGACCGCACCGTCACCACGACTGCGGACCGTCGTCGCCTCGGCGTTCGCACATCGCGGTGACCATGTCGCGGCCGGGATGCGCCGACCGGAGCGCGCCGG
>JBBQTN010000449.1:0-2743 GCA_038213195.1 Acidimicrobiales bacterium
CGTCCGTCAACGACGACCATTCCTAAGCCGTTCAGGTTGGCGATGCTGAACATCGTGCCCGGAGACGACGTCGCCGATGGCGCGGTGGTCGCCGCCGCCGCCGATGCCGGCGCAGCGCTTGCTGTCGTTGTCGCCGTCTTCGCGGATGAGCTGCCGCATGCAGCTATCACCAGGGTGGACGTGCAGGCGAACGTGATGAGTGTGCGTCTGGATCGTTCATGCCGCGGTGGGGCGGGTGGAGTCATCGTCGCTCTCCTCAGTGTTGGTCATCGGTGATACGAGTGGAGTTGCCGAGCGGATTTTGAACTGCACGGGTTCCGATCGGCTAGGAGCGGTGGAGGTAGCCGCGAGACCGTGCGCTGGCCGCCAGCACGAGCGTCTGCCTGGGTTCCATCACGGCCACGGTCGTTCATGACCAACAACGGCGCATTCGGCAAAGGCGGGTTCCGGGTTCACCAGGTGCAGATGTCCATGATCAGGGCCGCCGATGCCGCCGATGCCGCCGATCTTGAGGGGTGCGCTGTCGGGGCTGTTGCGGTGGATGGTGGCGAGCAAGACAAGGATGGTCGCTGGTGAAACCGAACCGCGGTGTCGGTGTTCGGCCACGAGATCGGGAACGGTCTGAACGGGATCTCGCCGTCGACGGTGGCGGCGTGACCGCGTGGCGGATGTTGAGCATCGTCGACCACGCCCACGTGCCAGCGCAGGCTGAGAGCGCAGCTACTGCCAGGGTCAGGGTCTGCGCTGTTTGGCGAGCCAGAGCACAGCGACGCCGAGCGCCGGCCCGACGGTCGACCCGTCGAGGATGAACGGCGGGGCAGGATGAGCACCTCAGTCGCCGCGGTTGGGTGGGCGGAGTTGGGTGCGGGGTCGTTGCTGGTTGTGCGGGCCTCGTCGTAGCGGGTGGCCCTTCGATCCCGACCGGCCGGGTTCCGGTTGGCGGGTAGTCGAGGGGGTGTCGACGTCGACGTTGGGCATCCGCCGGTCGGACCCGATCGCTTTGTGGGTCATATACTGCGATAGGGCGACGGCGATGTCGGCGTGGGTGACGCCGCGCTCGCGGGCGGCTACTGCGGAGCGGGTCTGGCAGCGGCAATCGACGGTTGCCTGCCGCTTCTCAGAGGCTGCACCTCGCGAGCACACCAACCGCAAGCAGGCCGATGTCCGCCCTCCAATTCGGCATCCTCTGCACACGCCACGGCAACGGCGTCTTCCTGTCGGGTCGGACCGAAACGGGCCCACCAGGCGTGATGTCGTCACCGGTTCACCAAACAAAACGGCAGACGGCGCCAATATCGCTTATGGCGGTCGTTGGTTGATGCGTCAAGATGTCTGCCTCTGCCGCTACGATAAGGAGCATGGCGAAGAAGAGGACGACGAGTATCACGGATGACATCGACGGTGGCGAGGGCGCGAAACCAGTCACGTTCGGACTCAACGGTGTTGCTTATAGCATCGATCTCACTCCGAAGAACGAGGATCGGCTTCGTCAGGCGCTACAGGAGTTCATCAACCACGCCGCACGACAGCGCGGTGCGACAAAGGCGACCGGCACGCCCACCGAGCGTGACTACTCGATCGTCGAGTTGCGTGAATGGGCGGCGAAGAAGAAGATCGATCTTCCAGCACGGGGCCGGATCCCGGCGGCGATCGTCGAGCGGTACAAGACATCCGGCCGTCGCTGACCGCCGTCATCGATGCCGCGATCAGCGAAACTCCGATCGACGCGCGGTCCTGGCCAGACGTGTGCGTGACCGCAATCCGGCCGTGACGTCGACGAGTCCGATTGGTGCCGCCACACCGCCGCCGGATGACCCGCTGGGCCGCGGCGATCTCTGCGTTGGTCAACCCGCCCGGCACGATCCGCGACCGCAACACCGCGGCCGTCAAAGTCCGCGCAGGAATTCCACCAGTCGCTCGTTGACGCCATCGGCGCGTTCCTGCTGCAGCCAGTGGCCGGCGCCGGGGAAGACGTGCATCGACCGCAGGCCGGGTACCGCGCCGGGCAGGGCGGCCAGTGCCTCGGCGGTGTTGCCGGCGATGAGGTCGACCTCGCCGCCGAGGTACAGGGCAGGCTGGTCGATCGTCGCGCCGACGAACGGGGCGAGGATCGCCGGCAGGGCGTTGATGTTGCGGTACCAGTTGAGCCCGCCGCGGAACCCGGAGCGGCCCAGCTCGTCGACGTAGAAGGCCAGGTCGGCGTCGCTCAGCCACGGCGGGAGGGTCTCGGGGACGACGAGTTGCTGGGTCACCGTCTCACCGAGCGGGAAGTGCCCGTCCCAGCCGTGCTCGTGGATCCCGGCAGCGACGATGTCCCCGGAGATCGTGTACAGGAACCCGCGCACCGAGCGGTTGACGTCCGCCTCGAGGTCCGCCTCGGCGACGCCTGGCTCCTGGAAGTACAGGCGGTAATAGTCCCGGCCCGCGGCGTTAGCGCGCATCACGTCGTCGAGGGTGACGCCCTCCGGGAGCGCACCGAACGGTGGGGTGTACGGCACGCTGAGCGCGGCGACGGCGCGCACGACGTCCGGGCGCATCAACGCGCTGTACCACGCGACCGGCGCACCCCAGTCGTGACCGACCACCACCGCCTGCATTGCGTCGAGCGCCGCGATCACGCCGATCACGTCGCCGACGAGGTGGTTCAAGGTGTACGCGGCGACATCGTGGGGATGGCTCGTCTGCCCGTAGCCGCGCATGTCGATGGCCACCGCCCGGAAACCGGCTGCCGCGACCGCGGGCA
>JBBQTN010000450.1:0-2739 GCA_038213195.1 Acidimicrobiales bacterium
CAATGCAGGTGACCATCGACGCTCCGGTGGCTGGCGCCCCTGGGTCTACCGTGCCCGTGGTAGTCACGATCGGGGATATTCCCCCCTACCGCCGTCCCTTGTCGCCTCCGGTAGCGCTGACCAACGTGACCGTCAATCTGCAGGCTTCACTTGACATCGTGACCAATCAAGCAAATACGCCGCCCGCGCCATCGGTGCCCAGCACCTCGACAGTGAGCGGACTTGACCCTCTCGGCGTGTCGACCGCGACTCAGGTAGGTAATACGCCCTGGGTAAGTGCTCCGTCGATAACTCTCAATGTGCCCCTCACCAATACCCCTGGTGATCGGCTATGGCTTCGCCCAGGGCAGATCGATTTTCAGTTCTCCGCAACTGGTGGCCCCAACCCGAATGCCGCCGTGCTTGGCACCACAAGTTGTATCCCCGTGAACGCTGGGGAAGTGCTCCCGGCCTCCGAGGTCACAAACCCCACTTACGGCGACTACTCTCGTGTCAATGCACCTTCGCCAATGCGAATTGGCGTGGCGGGAGTACCGCCGCCTGCACCGGTTGATCAGTGCACTGCCCAGAGTGGGAATCAAACTGGCGGCACGGGCTGCGATACGAGTCAAGTCATCAACGCGATCATCACTGCCGGCAATCTGACCCAAGTAGCTCATCAGACGGGGAGCAACCCCAATTCGACTACGGTCAACATGGGACAAGTCACGGTAGCCAGCACAACTCAGGTCCTTAGTGCCCCACTCAACACCATCACCGTCAGCGATCTGCGCGGCGGTGATTTCGGCTGGACCTTGTCTGGGGTCTTGTTGGGTCCGCTCACGAACGGGTCAGCCGAGACGATGGCCCAGTCCCTGTTGAGCATCAGCGGCCTGACGTGCGTGGGGGATGCTAACTCGGCTCCGCCGACGGCCGGAGTAACGGGAAATTTCGGAGCTAGTCGTACTTTGTGCTCAGTTGCCGCGGGCGCCTTGGGACCTTCACAGTCGGGGTCGGGGATCTATGACGTCGCGGGAACTTTGAGTCTTGACGTTCCGGCATTTCAGCACATCGGTACGTACTACGGAGTTCTGCGGATCACCTTGATCTAGGCGTGCTTCACGAGCGCCGGTTGAACATTCCTAGCAGCGCGGCGATGCCGAGGACCGAGCGAGGCTGATACGCCACTCGCCACAGGCCCCCATGAATTGATCCATCAATCAGTTGGTTCAAGGGGTGAGCCATGGCTTGCGCCGGGTTCGCCGATGACGATTCGTCGCGCAGGTCATACACGAGCAACCCCGCCATCAAGGTGTTGGACGTCGACGGGTCGAACACCTCGATTCCGAACCGATGTGCACCCGCATACGCGGCGCCGAGAGCGCGATTCTTGAGCACCGACCGGGTGCGCGTCGCAGGTGCCACATTGATCGAGGTACGTGTTCCGGTCGCACGTGCGGACAACGCCCGCCACCTCTGTAGTCGCTTCGCTAGGGCATAGTTCGGTCCCTGTTGACCGACCAGGCAATCTGCAATACCGAATTCGCGTCCGTCCTCGCCGACCACGACGATGGGGTAGTTGGGTTCGAACTGACCGACAAGGCGCAGCGGCACCTGAGCCCACCGGGCGGCGCCACGATCGTCCCAGCGACTGCGCGCTTCTTGAACGCAACTCTTGGGTACGGCAAATGCATCGGTGGGCGTGGCCAAGTAGGCCAGTGAAACGTCACTTCGTGACGCAAGGAGATCGGCACAGATTGCGTCTGCGGCCATCGTCACGCGTACATGCGTGGCTCCGTCGGCGTAGGCATATGTGCCGAGCGTGAAGGGGGCAGCGATGTCGTTGAGCCAGGTCCTGATCTCCGGCGCCGACTTGATGAGATCGGCTCCCGCGACGTAGGCCACCTCAGTGTCATCGGGCTCGCGATTGCCGAACGATCCGACCGGAACCGGGATCCGAAGTCGCCCAGCGCCTGCGTGGGCATACGCGATTAGTTTCGACCACAGTTCGGGGCGAGGTAAGTCGACGGCGTACACCGTCGCGCCCCACCGCAGCAATGATCGGATCGGCCCCATCTCGGCGCCGGCACCGAGCACTGCCACGTGTACCCCGTCAAGGTTGATTTGCTCGGGGTCGTCGATGACTCGGTACAACGCTGAGACGGCCGATTGCTCGGCAACGCCGTCACGACCCCAGGTATCGAGTTGCTGGCGCAAACGTTCTCCACCAATTCGCTGACCACGAAGGGGAAGGGTTAAGTCGCTGTCTCGGTTGGCTTTTCCAACGATCTCGATCGTGTCGAATGTGGGCTCGCGCCACTCGTCCATCGCGGCCAGGAGGCTAAAACTTCGCCCCTCTCGGACAAATTCGAAGCATGTATCGGCAACGCCGAGCGCGTCGTTGGCCACGCTCAGGGCAGCTGATGGGGAACGGGCCTCAGCGACAACCACGTCACGCATCAACTCGAGATAGTCGGCGCGCCAGTTCTTCGCCGACTCGATTCGAACTTCAAGCTGTGGATCAGTCCGACGTACGGCGGTCGCGAGCAGATGGCGACCAGTCTTGGACGTACTCCGCTCGCCCTCGTGGGGACGAAAGTCCACCCCACGATCCGGGTCGAGATCCGCTGGGTTGAGGGGGATCGACGTCCGACGGGTTTTCATCGTGATCTATCCGCCAGCACAATTCCCACCAACACAAGCGCACCACCAACCAATTGAATTGGCGCCAGCGTTTCGTTGAGCAGCAGAAAAGCGATG
>JBBQTN010000451.1:0-2696 GCA_038213195.1 Acidimicrobiales bacterium
CACGCCGAGCACCGGGGTGTCGATCGCCGACCTGACGTACTTGAACAGCCCGCCCCCGGTGTCCTGACCGAAGTTCGGGGCGACCTTCCAGTGCAGGTTCGCCAACCACAGCAGCCCGGCGGCGATCCGCGCGGCGACGACAACGACCCGTCGGGTATGGCGGTCGGCTGCGTCCAATCTCGCCCGCTGCCGGGACCTCGGGTGAGCTACGTCAGGCTCCATGATGAGTCCCCTTCGATCGTGGCTGCAGGGTGGGTCGGGGGGTGACAACAGTTCGCAGGGACCTCCCGGGCGCTGCCGTCGACGGCGAGCGTGGCTGCGCAGGGATGGTCCCACGGGGAGTGGAGCCGACCGGCTCCGCTTGGCTCATGCTCAACGGATGCCGAGCCGGGCGTCGGTCCCTTCGGGCAACCCGCGCAGCGTGGCGAGCAGGACCCCGGCCGGGATCGACAGGGGGAGGATCGTGCGTGTCAACAGCAGGTCGGTGTCGAGCCGGCCGGCGCGCACCGTTGGCCCGAAGCTGCCCCAGAACGCACCGTCGGCGGTGATCGTCAGCTCGCTGGGGATGTCGCGGGCGACGGCCTCCACCCCGAGCTCGTGTTCGTCGGCGCGACCGCGGCGCACGATCGGGCGCACCAGGTGATCGTCGTCGGCCACCCCAAGCGAGCAGACCAGCCGGCGTAACGGGTCGAGCAAGGGGCTGTCCAGCGGTCCGGCGGTGGTCGTGGCGATGCGGACGCGGATGCCGAGGGCGATCAGTCGCGGGACGGCGTCGACGACCTTGTCGAAGTTGTCCGGCCCGCGAGCCATGTCGTTGACGTCGGGCAGGTGCGAGTCGAGCGAGATCTGCACGGCCACGCGTGGGTGGACGAGCGGGGCAGCACGGCCGATCCGCCCGCCACCAAGCAACGTGCCGTTGGTGAGCAGCACGAGCGGCAGTTCGTCGGCCATCGCCGCCACCGTCTCGGGCAACCAGGGGAGCAGGAACGGCTCGCCACCCGTGACCCCGAGGCCGGTGAACCCCAACTCGCGGGCTTGCACCGCCACCGCCAGCATCTGCTCGGAGGTGAGTTGGCGGCGCTCGCTGCGAGGCGACGACTCGGTCAAGCAGTACGAGCAGGCGAGGTTGCAGTGGTAGTTGGAGTACAGCCACACCCGTCCCGGGAGCTCGCCAACGGCCACGGCGTCGGCGATCGCGGTCGAAGTCATCCCAACCCGACCTCGTCGAGGCGGCGGGCGACGTCGTGGGACGTCGGCAGCTCGAGACCGGTCGCGAACCTGTTCAAGAACAACGTCGCCCCGATCGTGACGGTGAGCTCGACGAGCACGTGCTCGGGCCAGTGGGCGCGTGCCGCTGACCAGACGGCTTCGTCGATCGGTCCAGTCGAACCAGCGAGCGCATCGATCCAACCCAGCAGGGCCCGCTCCGCCGGGGCCGGGAACGCCTCGTCGAGCGATCCGTCGCCGCGCAGAGCGCGGATCTCGTCGAGGGACAAACCGACGTCGATCGCGACGGCGGAATGGGCGTAAACGCAATAGGAGCAGCCCTGACGCACCGAGGTACGCAGGATCGCCAGCTCCTTGGCACGCGTCGGTGCCGCGCCCGGACCGAGCGCAGCACCGACGAACCCCAACGTCGCCCCGACCAGCTCCGGCACCGTCGCCAATGCAGCCACGATCGGCCCCGGATCGCCATCCGCGAAGTACTGACGCACCGTCAGCGGCGCCCGCACCGCGTCCACCAGCTCCGTACGCGACATAACAACATCCTTGCACCGCCCGGCGCTCCCAACACGCCACGACGCAGGCGCGCACCAGCCATGCGAATCCCGTCGCGACCCCGAGCACCGTCCCAGAACGTTCGGTTCGACGAGCGCCAGGGGCGCAACCCAAACTGCCGATGAGCCGAGCCCTGCGAATCGGTCCCCTCGACCACGCTCAGTGACCGAAGTGTGATCGAGACCCCCTTCTATACGGCGCCCACGGCCCGCGGTCTGGGACGCGGCTCGGGTCACGGTGGTGGCGCGTTTGGGGACTGTGAGTCTCGGTCGGCTGGCGTCCTCGGTCACCTGAGTTGTCCGGCCCGCAGCTCAGCCTGTGTTGATGCAGGTGTTCGCCGTCGCGTGAGTGACGTTGGTCAGGCCCATCCGCCGGCGAACGCGACGAACTGGCCGGTGGTGAAGCGGCTGGTGCCGTCGATGAACGGGAGCGCCATGTGGGCGAGCTCATCCATCGTGCCGAGCCGACCCATCGGAACCGACGCTTCGACACGTGCTCGACCCTCGGGCTCGTCGGCCCGGTTCGCCTTCAAGAACCCGGGGAAGTCCATGAAGTTCGTACCAATGGCGTTGATCTGCACGTTGCGGTCGACGACCTCGACCGCAACGTTGCGCACCAGCATGTTGGCAGCAGCCCGCGCCGACGAATACAGCGGCGCCCCAGGCGTCGGGCGAGCACCGGCCGCGCTCGTGAACAACAGCACCTGCCCACCACCACGATCGACCATGGCCGGGACCACCTCGCGCAAGAACAGGTACGGCGCCTCGAGGCAGCCGATGACCGCGTCGCGCAGGTCATCGATGGTCGACCGGAGGAAGCGCCCAACGACGATCCGCCCAGTGAACGCCACGGCGGCGTCGAGGCGACCGAAGCGGTCCAGGGCCCGGCTCACCAACGCTGTGCTCACCGAAACCTGG
>JBBQTN010000452.1:0-2669 GCA_038213195.1 Acidimicrobiales bacterium
CACTGGTGGGCTGGCGGTCGGCACTGCCGCTGATGGCCGTGGTCGGTGCGGCGCTGATGGTCGGGTGCTCCCGGTTCCTGATCCGCGATCCTGAGCAGATGGGCCTGCATCCCGACGGTGACGAGACCTCCTCGAGGACCACGTCGACGTCATTGAGCGACGCCGACAGCTTCACATCGATCGAAGCACGACGGACGGGCACGTTCTGGTGTCTGTTCGGGATCTTCGCTCTCACGTGGATGGCGGTCTTCGTGCCGTTCGCACACGTTGTCGCGTTCGCCAAGGACCTCGGCATTGGCGGGCTGGCTGCGTCGACGGTGCTGTCCGCCATCGGCCTGGGTGGCTTGTTCGGTCGGTTGGGTGCCGGCCCGTTGTCGGACCGCATCGGCCGGCGCGCCACCCTGGCGCTGCTGCTGGGCCTTCAGGTGGTCTCGTTCCTCCTCTTCGCCGTCAGCCACGGCTTGATGCTCCTGTACCCGGCGGCCATCCTGTTCGGTGCCACCTACGGCGGATCCACCACCATGTTCCCTGCGATCGTCGGGGATCAGTTCGGGCGGGTTCATGCGGGGAGCATCGTCGGCGCGATCTTCGCCGCGGCCGGTTCGTGTGCAGCCCTCGGCCCGTTCGTTGCTGCCGCGATCTACGACGCCACCAGCAGCTACCGGGTGGCGTACGTGCTCTGCGCCGGACTCAACCTCCTCTCCCTCGCCTTGGTCAGCTTCCTCCGCCCGCCGCGGTCGCGGCGCGCTCAGGCCCAACGGCCAAGGCACGGCCGTGGTGAAGCGATTTCGCTCTGAACGCCCTCGCTGTGAACGCCGTCGACTCGATCGACGCCGCGCCGAGTAACGGCGCGACCACCACCCACCCCCGCCACGACGATCACGGACAGGAAACCATCAACACCAACCCGTCCCCATCGCTCATGTCGATGCCGTACGCGTCAGGCCTGGTGGGCAAGCGCCCGATTCGGCGCTCTGCTCGGCGGCGCGTGCAGGACGGTGTCACGGCACGGACGACCGGTGTGTCGTCTTACCGGCAAGTCGGCCGTCGGCGACCAGGAATCTATGGGGTCAGACGCTTCGCGTCGCCTGCCTTTGCTGTGACCCATCGAGGCGTTGCCCAACACCGGCGGTGTCGTGGGACGGAGCGCGGCAGCACGTCGGGTAGTCGAGCGCACGGCATTTCGGATCTCACGTTTGGCCAGCGGCCACTCGCCGCTGATCGTGGCAGTGTGATCACGAGGTGGACGACGCAGATGGGAGGCTGGTCGTGTGATCAACGACGCTGCGAACGCTCACCTCGACGATCAGCTGCGGTGGGTGCGCGAGGCGCTCGTGTCGAAGCTCGAGGGACTGTCCGACCACGACGCTCGCCGGCCGTTGACGCTGACCGGTACGAACCTGCTCGGTCTCGTCAAGCACTGCGCCACCTGGGACTCGCGCTACTTCGGTGAGGTCTTCGATCGCCCCTTCTCGGAGGAGCTGCCGCGATGGACCGAACCCAGTGCTCGGGGAACCGATCTGCGGGCGACCGAGCACGAGAGCCGCGCCGACATCGTGGGCCTGTACGAGCGAGTCTGCTGGCACGCCGATGCGACCATCGAGGTGCTCTCGCTCGACGCGATGGGCCGGGTGCTGTGGTGGAACGAGGAAGTTCCGTTGTTCAACGTGATGTTGCATTGCCTATTGGACGCGACGCGTCGTGCCGGTCACGCTGACGTGCTGCGGGAGGGACTCGACGGTCTCGTCGGCATCGACCGTGGCAGCGCGCGCCAGGCTGTCGCAAATGATGCTCACTGGCCCGAACGACGCGACACGATCGAGCGCGCCGCCCGGGCCGCTGAGAGCGCACGCTGACGATCACACGCGAACCGACTTCGAGCGGTCCGCTCCCAACGCACGGACGCCCAGGGACGGAATCACTCTGGTCATGACCGAGTGGTCGACCCCTGGTTGAGGCTCTCGTGCATGTCCCGAAACGTGAAGATAAACGACGTCGCGCGATCGCGGCAGATCGCTGGAGCCGTTGTGACGACGCTGGATCGGTGGTGAGTCGGGTCGGCGCCGTCGGGCACGACATGGTGTGGTGCGTGGGCCGACGGGTTCGGTCGGCGGACGTCTTATGGTGTGCGCCGTGACGGTGTCCGTCCCTGTGACGAGTGACGAGCGGGTGGCATTGCAGCGGCGTGTCCTGCGCGTCCTGACCGCCTCGCAAATCGTCGGGTCGGGTGCTGTGACGACCGCGGTGACGATCGGCGCGTTCGTAGTGCAGGACCTCCTCGGCGAGCAGACGGTGTGGGCCGGCATCGCCACTGCGTCTTCGACGGCTTGCGGGGCCGTGTTCTCACAGGCTTTGGCTCGGTTGATGGCCCGCCGTGGGCGCCGACCCGGGTTGCTGTTGGGCTATCTGATCGCCGCCGTCGGTGGAATCGTCGCGGCGATCGGTGTGGAGCACCAGAGCTTGGTGGTGTTCCTCTGCGGTGTCGGCTTGTTCGGTGGTGGGCAGGCGTCCAACCTGCTCGCACGCTACGCGGCGACGGACCTGGCGCCGACTGCGCATCAAGGCCGGGCGATGAGTCGCGTGATCTTCGCTTCGGCGTTCGGCGCGATCCTCGGCCCGCTGTTGGTACGGCCCGCTGAGGCCGCCGGAACGTCGTGGTTCGGTCTGGC
>JBBQTN010000453.1:0-2658 GCA_038213195.1 Acidimicrobiales bacterium
CAAGGTCAGGAGCCTCCGAGGATCCCAGGGCGGTTCATCGGGCCGAACTGTGGTTGGCCGAGGTCGGGATCTTCCGCCCAGGCGCCAAGCAGCTGCCAGGCGATGAGCTCGCGGCCGTAGCGGCCAACGGAATGTCGATCCGGGCGGTTGCCGGACACTTTGGTTACACACCTGTCCGGGTGCGTGTCGAACTCCACCGTCACCACCTCGTCGCCGACGCATCCGCTCTTGCGCTGGGCACAGCAGCGTCCTTGGGCTGACAGCAACCGACGATGACACGTTGACCACCGATCGAGCGAAGGTGCGATGCTCGCATTGACGCCTGCCCGACGGTGCTCACTAGACGTTGACCAGGTCCTTCCGCTCGGCAACAACAGACTGCGTGGATCTCGACCCGTCCAGACGGGCCAACCCGGCCGCGCAGGGCCGATGTTGGCGGCGGGACGTGGACCACTCACACCCATCTCGCCTGTCGCCCTCGACCCGCTGAGATCTCCGTTGGTGTTGAATCACCTCCATGACGTCACGACACTGGTTGCGGCGGCTCTTCACCCCGACGGCGTCGACGGTTCCGTGTCCCGTCTGCGGGCAACCCGTCGACGCTCTCCCGAACACCATCTCCGGCCGCTGGGCCGGCGCCTGGCGAGTTCCCCGCCCAACGGGAGAACTCGAGAACCTGTGCCACCTCCAGAATGGGACTGACCACAAGACCACGATCCACTGGTGACTCGATCCGCCCACGGCGCACCTCCAGCCCGGCATCGCTGCCCGGACGAAACGCCGACACGCGCGCCACAAGTGCACCCGGCCGGCGAGCGTCCAGCGTCACGAAACGTCGCTGGTGGCCACACACGGGAACGAGGACCTCGCCCGGAGCTGCGTCACCGAGGGTGGTCGCGGCTGCTGCGACACACGGCGCGACTGATCGGCACATCCGGGACGCGGCGATTCGGGTCGTCGTCTGGGATTATGGGATGGCGCTTCCTCTCGTTTTCGTGGCCGACCTGTTGGCGCTTCGGCTGCCTCTCGACCTGATTCAGGTTCGGGAACACGCGCGGTTGCTGTCGGCGGCCGCGGCCTCTCGAGGGAGTTGGACCGGAGCGAATCCCGCCGGGTCGGCGCCGGCGCCGCTGGCGAGCGAGACTTCGGCGTTCGAGGCGGCTGGGTGGGCGAGGGCACAGACCACGGGATGTCGGTGGCGCGCCGTCTGCGTTCGGTCGTCACTGGTCGCGGAGCGCGCGCGCCGGCCACGAGCTTACCGCTCTGCGCGCGGGAAGGAGAGCGACCAGGTTGGCGATCAGCAGGGCGCCGGCGGGAATGGCGAGCAGCGTCAGAAGCAACGGCACCGAGGGTGCGGTCACGACCCCGAGCTGTTCGGCGAAGCGAGTCCACAGGTAGCGGCCAGCAACAACGCCAGCGGGGAGGCCCACAACCGTGGCGGCGAGCACGACGGTCGTGGCTTGCCAGGCCACGGCTCGCCGGATCTGGCCCGGCACGAAGCCCAGCACTTGGAGCAGTGCCAGGTCGCGGCGGCGCCGACGCGTGGCCGAGACGAGGAGGTGGATCAGTGTGAGTGCACCCATGGCGCCCACGATGCCTCCGAGGATGAGTGGCAGCTGCTCGACGCGACCGAAGTTTACGAGGTCAACCGGTTTGTCGGGGTGGCGCAGCTCACAGGTGCATGCTGACTCCACCGCCTGGGCGAGCCTGTCGAACGCGGCGGCGTGATCGATGCCGCGCCGGAAGCGCACGAGCACCGTGTCGGCCGGCGGCGCAAACTGCGCTGGCAGGGCGCCCTGCAGACCGGTGAACGTGAATCCTGCGCCATTTCCGAGGCCGAGCCGGTCGGACATGCTCGGGAACACCGCTCGTCCGACGATCGTGAACTGGCGATCGGCAGCGGTGCCGGCGACGACGATCGGCACGGTGTCGCCGACGTGGGCTCGCAGCGCCAACATGGTGTCGGTGCCGAGTTCGATCTCGCCTGGGCCGGTGGGGAGTCGTCCCTCGAGGACGCTGCCGATCATGGACGGGCCGCGCAGCGCGTCGACGGCGAGGCCGTCGACGCGGATGCCGTTGATATCGATGGGTGTGCCGGCGTAGCCCTCGTTCACTGCGTCGACGTCGGGGTCAGCGAGCGCGCTGTCGCGCCCGCCCCCTATCCCGTCGGTGGAGGTGCCGATGCTGACCACGTTGGCATCTGACCGCACGCCGAAGTCAGCTGGGTTGGTGAGCAGCTGGTCGAGGCTTCCCGTGAACACGACGGCGCCCGACATCGCGGCGAGGGCCACCGCGGCAACAGCGATTGTCGTGCGCACCGGGACGGCGCTGGGTCCCCGGCCGGAATCGAGAGCCATGCGCGAACCGGTCGTGAGCGCGGGCGACCCGCCCAACGCCGCCAGTATCAAAGACACGACCGAGGTGCGGTCGCGGCCCGCCTCCGCTGGTGCTTTCGCGGCGCGGCGGGCGGCGCGTACGGCCGGCCATGCCGCCAGCAGCATCACGACCACGATGGTGGCAGCTGCGCCGAGCGCCAGCGCGGCGCCGTCGATCGACACACCTGGGTGAGGCTCGGCGTCGCGACCGAGCCCAATCGGAAGGAGCGGCGACGCCGCGATCGCGATGACGATCGCGAGGGCGGCACCGATGACGCCGATC
>JBBQTN010000454.1:0-2642 GCA_038213195.1 Acidimicrobiales bacterium
ACAACCCATTGTGGAGACCCGATGAACGGGCACAAGATCCCACCGACCTCGCAGCCGCCAGACAGTGACACCCCGCCACACGGCCCGAAGCTCATCGACTTCGGGCATCGAACATGTGGACCGGCCACCCACGAAAGCTAACCGCCGGGTGCACCACGAACACGACGTTGCGGACGTCAGCGACGAGCCGAGCGGCAGCCCGGCCAGACGCAGCCCCCGAAGACCACGACGCGAAGGAACCACTGGCGTGTTGAAACGGTATCGCGTCTCTGCAGCGGCCGTGGCGGTCAATTCTGACACCGGCGAGTTGCAGCTGTCCCAGGAAGGTGAGAACGAACTCATCGGCGACTACGCCAACCGGGGCGCCGATTGGGAACCCAAAGGCGAACCGACCCCGGTCGGGGGTCCATGACTTCCCTGACGTCGAGATGCCCAAAGCGATCCACGACGCACGGGTGATGAGCGCGAACGTTGGCGAGGGCGTGTTCGACGGTCGTCGTCGAGGGCACCATCTTCGCCGACCGATTCCCGCCGGCGGCTGGGTCACCGAACGCAACGCGAGCGCTTGGCAGCGTACATCGCCTTGTCGGCTTCGGCGACGAGGTGCGTGGAGATCCGCTCGCCCGCTGCGGCGTAAGAAACACCAACGCTGGCCGTGACCATGAAATGGTAGTCGAGCCACTCGAACGGGACATAGAAGGCGTCGGCGATGCGGCTCGTGATCACGTCGACATCGTCGGGGCTGACGATGTCTTCGCACAAGAACACGAACTCGTCACCGGAGATCCGCGCCAACGTGTCGCTCGAACGCAGCAACGTCGCCATCCTGCGCGCCACCGCGACCAGCAGCTCGTCACCAATGGCGTGTCCGTAGACGTCGTTGACGAGCTTGAACTCGTCAAGGTCGGCGAACAGGATCGCTGCGCCGGTATGGCTACGGCGGACGTGGTCAGCGGCGTGCTCGATGCGGTCTTCCAGCGACCGCCGGTTCGGCAACCCGGTCAGCGGGTCGCGCAACGTGATCTTCTTGAGGTTCTCGGCAGCCGCCCGTGCCTCGTCACGGGCGGCTGCGATGACGAGGTAGGCAGCCGTGACGTCCACCAACGTCTGGGCGACGACCATGTCCTGCGCGTCGAGTCCACCAGCAACGCACTAGAACAGGTCGATCGAACCGAATCGGTCGTAGTCGTGGCGCAGCGGCAACGAGAACACGGCGGCCGGACCGCCACCCGCAGCGGCCACCAGCCCCGCGAAGCGCCCATCGGCGTGTAGATCGGTGATGCTCACCGCCTCACCCGTCTCCTGCGCCAACCAGGCAGGACCGGCACCACTCTGCAACTGCAGCTCTTCGAACAGCCGCGTCGCCTCATCGGACCCGACGACGTACCGGGAGTCGGTCCCGGGCACGATCAACATCGCAGCTGCACCGGTCACGGGCAGCACCCTGACGATGCACCCGACCAGAGCATCGACGACGCCCAACATCGACGCGTCGCTGGTCATCGAACCCGCCAACTCGCTCAACACATCCGCCAGCCTGCCGGGATCAACCATCGTCAACTCCAACCAGCACCACAGGCGACCACGGCGATCCCACAACCCGGTCAGCCCTCACGTGCACCCCAGCCTCCGCTCCCGGCCTCGACGACCGACAACGTTCCCAACTGCCAACCTCGACAACCAGACAACCGCTCGACTGGCAGCGGACGCGGAGGCGCTCGGACTCGGCCCACCCGATCTTGCCGTCGATAGGTGCTCGATCCCACTCGTCCACGAGGGCGGCGACGATCGACAGGCCTCATGGACCTCGCCGTCCACGACTGATCCAAAGACCAAGGCGCCTTGCTGGAAGTCTTCGACTTCCAGGTGCAACCATCGCGCAGGTTCCGCCCCCGAACTCGGCGAGCACGCCAGCGACACCGGGATGGATCACCACGCTGGTGATCAGCTCACCGGCGACAATCAGCACACCCGCGCCGAGAGCGTCGCCCGCGCTGACGAACAACCGGTTCACCGCGTCACGCCTCCATCGAGCTGAGCGCAGGTCGCGACCGAACCGATACGGAGATCGGGACCTCAGGCTCCAAACACCGCCGCCACGCACGGGCACTACCCGCGCACGTCGGCGAAACCCCGATCGCAGCGCGGGTGCCTGGTTCGATGACCACCTCGTGCACCACGGTGTGTGTCACCGAGCCCAGCGGGCGTGGCGCTGGCTACGAGCGGAGTGTGGCGTTCTGCGGTGAGCTCGCACACGCCCTCGCTGCTTCACGGGGCGCGATGCCCTGACCCCGGGGACGGACCGGGGCCTAGGGCACTTGGCGCAGGACGGCCTTGGCGGGAACCATCACCACACCCACACCAATCCTGGCATCATTCGCCGGCGCAACAATGGCGGCCTGGCACACTTTACCCATTCGTGGCCCCCGACATCAGGCTCCCAGCCTGTGCGCGGCCGTCGAGTGCCGCACACCCATGACCGGCTCCCGGGCGTGCACACCTGAGCCATTTCCGCGACGATCACGGCCGGGCCTTGAGGGATCACGGCCTCGATGTCGGGGCGCAGCCACAGCACACGCCGGCCCTTCTGCCACGACGGGTGCCGGGAAGTCGGCGTGACGTCGTCGGTCAGTGTCCTGCTG
>JBBQTN010000455.1:0-2637 GCA_038213195.1 Acidimicrobiales bacterium
GCGTGGCGAGCCGCCGATGCCCCGCCCCCAGGATCGGCGCGCGAAGTGCTCGCCCTCTTCCTAACGCACCGCTTGCCCGGTGCAGAGGCGACACATGCCAAGGGTTGATGTAAACGCGCGCATCGCGTCGCGGGGCATCGACATGTCCTGGATTACTGTGCAAACGATTTCTGACGGGAATGGGCCCCCGCTTGGCCGGTCGGTGCCAATCTTCACTGCAGTGCCAGCCGACCTCGGAGTGCTCGCATCGAACTTCGCCGCGGCCAAGACCGCCGGCGCCCCGGCGGTTATTCGTTTGAGTTGCAACGGCTATCCGCTCGAGCCGTGGACCCTGAGCCCAATCCCCGAATTCGCGGAGCGGGAAGACTGCTGCCTAATGCTCGATTTCGGTGACCGCGGGGAGGCCGATCGATGGTCCGTTCTTGTGCAGTTGGCGCGGCACTATCCCCATCTCCCGTTGCTGGCCCTCGACATGCCGCTTAATTCACCGATCGCAGGGAAGGCGCTCGACGCAACCCCAAACGTCGTCTTCGAGACCTATGACGAGCCGGAACTGCGTGACCTTTGTGACCGATATGGCGCACACCGATTCACCTATGGATCCGCCGGCCGCGCGATCGCAACGCCGCGACTCGACGGCGACGCCCTCGAACAGGTCGTCTGGACAACGGCAACACAGCTCAGTGAGGGGCGCTGGGGGTCCGCGTATTTATGAGCGGCACTCTTATTGTCCTTGATAGCCTGTTCGATCGTCTCGATGTCGAGGCCGTGGCCGCAGCGCAGCTTGGCTGGAACCTCAATCGTTGGGACGGTTCCGAAGCGATGTTGCGAGTTGCCGAGGCGGTCCTTCACGTTACGACGCGTATCGACGCCCAGATGCAAGGCCTGTTGGGCTCCTGCCGGGTAATCGGACGTTTCGGCACCGGTCTCGACAGCGTCGATCGATCCGCTGCTGCGTCGCGCGGCATCGCGGTGGTTGGAGTTCAACACTATTGTATTCCCGAACTGGCATCGCACACCCTCGGCCTGGCATTCGCGCTAGACCGCAGGCTAGGCGACTATTCTCCGGATTGGTCGTGGCAAGAGGCCGCTCACCAGGTCAGGTTGCCAGGGCGTAATACAGCCGCAGTGATTGGTTTCGGTGCTATGGGACAGGCCGTGGCACACGCACTTGCCGCAGTCGGTATCGCCGTGCGCGTTGTGACACAGCACAATATTGATCGCGCCGGCGGCCTAGCAATCCGGTCGCTGGCAGAGGCAATCGATGGCGCGGACTACGTCTTCATCCACGCCTCGCTCAACGCGGAGACGGCAATGATGATCGGGGCAGGCGAGATCGCGCGGCTGGACAAGAACGCTATACTGATCAACACGGCGCGCCTGGGACTCGTCGACGAGACGGCCCTCGCCCATGCGCTGCTCGCCGGCAACATCGCAGGGGTGGGTCTCGACGCAAAACTGTCGTCGACAAGCCCACTGCGGAGGTTGCTGGGCGATCCACGCCTCATCGTTACACCACACATCGGCTGGTACAGTGAACGCTCGGCCGGCGAGCTACGGCGACGGGCCGTTCAAAACACCATTGCGGAGGTAGAGCGTCTCCGCGCCAACCAGGAGAGCAAACCGTGATCGACAAACCCGTAGTGATCGTAACTGGGGCTGCGAAGGGGATCGGTCGCGCCACTGCTGAACGCCTAGCGAAGGACGGATGGATTGTCGCCGCTGCCGATCTGGTGGCGTCCGGCGACGTCATCGCCTGCGACGTCACCAATCCGCGACAGGTGGAGGGCGCCGTCGGTGAGACACTTCGCCGACATGGTCGGATCGACGGCGTCGTAAACGCGGCAGGCTCGGGGCGCCCGGCGCCGTTCCTCGAAACAGGAGACGACGTGTGGCTACGTACGATGGACGTGAACCTAATGGGTACGGTCCGAATGTGTCGCGCAGCGATTCCGGAGATCCGAAAGGGTCAGCATCCGCTGCGCGCCATCGTCAATTTTACGTCGCAAGCAGCCAAGACCGGCGGCCTCGTGATCGGCGGACCATACTCCGCCGCGAAGGCAGCCGTGCTCTGCCTGACCAAGACTCTAGCCGGCGAATTTGGCGGTGACGGCATCCGCGTGAATGCGGTGGCGCCGGGGATCATCGACACCGATTTTCTGGACGGAGTGCCAAGCATGCGGGACCGTGGTCCATCGATCCCGCTCAGACGCATCGGGCGGCCGGACGAGGTAGCCGCAGTTGTGAGTTTCCTGATGTCGACGGACTCCAGCTATCTCACCGGTGAGATCGTGGACGTAAACGGCGGAATCTATATGGATTGACGATGCAGTTGAGCTGGGACCTCCACATCCATCCGGCACCGTCGTCGGTGCCACGCTGGGGCGACGGACCGTCGGTACAGGCGGCCTGTGCGCGTGGCGGGGTGTCGGGCTTCGTCTGGAAGTCACATGATATGCACAGCGCCCGTCTTGCCGCCGCCCTTGGACCTGGACCGCGCGCCATTGGCTCTGCGAGCCTTAACGACTGGGCGACGCCGAGAAGTGTCGCCGACGCAATCGACGAGCGTGCCGGGTGGGTGTGGGGGCCGACCTATCGTGACGGCCGGCCCGGCTGGGATCTTCTGCTACCGGCAAC
>JBBQTN010000456.1:0-2618 GCA_038213195.1 Acidimicrobiales bacterium
CCAGCTGTAGGGCTGGTTGCCGACCCGGTCGATTCCGACTCGGGCGAGTCCGATGCCTCAGCGCCCGCTGGAGGGTCGTCGGACCCCTCCCCCAACAGCAAACAGAAAGGGCGTTGTGTCCCCGCACCCGCTGGGGACGGCCCCTGCAGCGGTCGCAGGCGCGCTCGCTGCTGAGGCGTGGACGAATCGAGACAACCAGACGCCTGCCGACGCGCTGGACGCCGTGCCGGCTGAGCGTGTGGGTGGCTCACTCGAAGTGCTTGTCACGGCACGGTGGGCCCAGCGCTTCAGCTCATCGGCGAGCTGGTCAGCGATCTCTGTGGCATCGCGAAGCCGACCTGCTCGGTGTCTGGTGTCTGGCGCAGGTAGAGGATGACGCGCCGTTCGAGCGTGTCGGGATGCTCGGCCTCGTCGGTCTGGACGCCGGAGAGCTCGCCCACGACTCGTGGATCGGCGAGGTACTTCAAGGCGCCGAAATCGGTCTCGGTGCAGTGGGCGCTGGCCGACCCGGGCGGGCTGGCCGCGGCGTTCCGGCACCGGACCAGCCGGACCGGTGACCCGCACCTGCACACCACGCGCTGATCGCCAACAGCGTCCGCTGCGTCGACGGCCGGTTGCGGGGCGTTGGACGGCAGGCGCCCGTTGGCGAGCCGGCCACCCGTCTGAGTGCGTTCGCCCACGCTTCGCGAAGCCGCAGCCATGGCGGGGGAGCGTGGTCCCGCGCGTCGTGTCGTTGGAGCACACACACTGGTGAGAGTAGACAGGCTGCCGATGGTGTTGTCCCTTCGAGGCCGATGTCGGCGGCGTCGGAAGACCGCCGCTGGCTCGGTGGGTTCAGCGTTCGATCCCGAGCGATCTGTCGGGTTGGCTGTTCGGGTGGGTTCGAGGTCGATGTTGTGCTGCACCGCCCATTGGCGCAGGACAGCGGCGAGGGTGGCAGCTGGTTGGTTGGGATGGTCGGTTTCGAGGTTGTTGATCACCCGCCGACGGATTCGCTGTCGAGGGTTCGGCCGGTGGCCCATTGATGCCAGGTGTCGAGTCCGTCGACGAGGGCTGCGGCTTCGGTGTGTCGTTGGGCGAGGTAGGCCCAGGTGGCGAGCTGCTGGTAGCTGCGCAGCGCCCGGGTGGAGTGGTTGAGCCGCGATCGGTGGTGAACGGTCGCGCTCGCGTTTCAATGTCGGCGAGGCCTGCGGCGGCGTGCGCGTGTTGTTCGGTCGCGATGGCGAGTTGGGTGCGTGGTGGACACCGGCGCAGCACTCCGGCGTCGTCGAGTGCCCGTCGGGCCCCGCGGAGCTGTCCGTCGGCATGGAGAACCACGTGGGCTATGCGCAGCTCGGCGTGCCCCGGCGAACTGCGGCGGCGTGCGGAACACTCCGTCAGCGAGCACCGTGCGAACCGCACGACGTGCTGCGATCAGGCCTCGTCCGGGGCGAACTCCGTACGGTCCTCATTGGTGAGCTTCTCGAGTTCATCGTCGAGCTCGTCGCTGACCGGCAGCGGCTGGTCGATGTCGGCGCCCAGCACGACCTGGGTCGGCGTGTCGCCGCGTAGGGCATCCTCGGGGTCGTCGGGTACGTCCAGGACGATCAACACCCGTGCCCCGTTGCGGCCGAGCTGCAGCCTGGTGGAGAGGACCCGGGCGTCCCGGGGCGGGTCATCCAGCTCCACGATGTCGCCCGCAGTGAGCCAGAGAAGTCCCGGCAACACGGCGATCACGGCGCGCTGGTCAGGCTCGAAGAGGACGGTTTCGAGGTCGGTTGGGCGCAACGGCTCGGTGGTCATCACCACATCCAAGCGCTTGGGGCCGTCAGCCGGACATTGCGCAGGGCCCCGCCGGTACACCGCGACGTCGACCACGTTCGCTTGTCGGCGGGCCGATGACAGCCCCCGTCGCTGCCGGAGCTTGGCCGGCTACGCGACGCGTGGTGGCGTGGATCAGCAGGTGAGGACGCCGCAGAACACGTAGCCGAACCCAAGATGCCTCAACTTGAACTCCCACCGTTTGGCCGTCACATCATCGACTGTTCCCAGCCCGGGGGTGGAGGACAGTGCGATTCTCGTTGGCCTGTTGGTCAGTTTCGGGGTGCTGCGGGTCAGGCTAGCTAGCTCGGTGGGGTGGCCGGTGAGATCGGCGAGGGACGGGTCGGCGATATAGCGGCGTTTGGCGCGCTATCAACATCGTCGCCTTCATCAACGCCTCCGGCGGCAAGCCCGCGCGGCCCGGGCAGCGTGCATCCCTCGCGACGGGAGGGTGCTCCTTCCGGCTGCGCCCCGGCCCGGCCCACCGCAGCGTCCGAGCCGCTCACCTGATGCCTGACACGGCTTGACGCCGATCGGCCCTCTTCCTTGGGCTCACGGCGCACTAATCCAGCACTTGCCGATCCCCGGCACCTATTCGCCTTGAACGACTAATGTCGTGAGTCATTATTTCGACGGAAGTTGCATTTATGCTCGTCACCCTCGACCCCGCCGGCCATCGCCCAACCCGGGCGACCCCGACACCCGCCACCGGCGGGCCGATCGTGCGGAACCACATTACCGCCAAGAACGACCCCATCGGCTGTTGTATTCGGAGGGTTGGTACGAGGATGTGTTCGCGCCGCTGAGGGATGGGTGTC
>JBBQTN010000457.1:0-2584 GCA_038213195.1 Acidimicrobiales bacterium
GTCCGAGATCCGTCCCCGAAAGCGGTCCCGGCTGGAAGGGCGAAACTCGCCCCGATCATCGGCGCCGCGATCATCGGCGCCGCGATCATCGGCGCGTCGATCGTCGCCGCCGCGATCGTCTTGCCGGCGCGGTCGAGCCACGTTCCGGTCGAGCGCGTCGCCGTGACGCGCAGCACGGGCAGCAGCGCGCGGATCTCGACGAGCGCGGCGAGCCTGGCCCTGAACGGCCCATGCGGAAGGTCGGCCGGGGACCGTGGGGTGGACGTCACCGCGAGGTGCGCGGGGACGCTGTCGCCGCCCCCAAGGACGAGCTCGCGGCTGCCCGCCTCGTGGAGCTCGAGGCGCAATCCGGCGCGGTGCAGCCGACCGTCGAAGGTGTCCAACAACGACGTCGTCACCCCATGCGTGGGGCCGAACCGGAACCCGAGCGCGGTCAAGGCGGTGACAGCGATCGACGGGTCGCCGCCGGCGACCCCGAACGTGGTGATGGGGTGGGACGTCTCGCTGCGAACCCCGTCAGACTTCCATACTGAGACGGTGACGATCGAGATCGAGCGCAAGTTCCTGCCGGCGTCGATGCCACCGGCCGAGCTGATCGGCGGCGGTGAGCACCTCCGCCAGGGGTATCTCGCCGAGGAGGGCGACACTGCCGTACGGGTCCGCATCTGGGGACACGCCGCCGTGCTCACCGTCAAGGCCGGCCACGGTCTGTCGCGGACCGAGGTCGAGGTGCCGATCTCCGGCGAGCAGGCCGAAGCGCTGTGGCCGCACACCGCAGGCCGCCAGATCGACAAGACCCGCCATCGGGTGCCGCTCGCGTCCGGCGTTGATCTCGTCGCCGAGGTCGACCTGTACGCCGGCGACCTCGCCGGTCTGTGCACCGTGGAGGTCGAGTTCCGGAGTGTCGCGGACGCAGTCTCGTTCGTCGCCCCGGAGTGGTTCGGTCGCGACGTCACCGACGAACCCGGTTGGACGAATGCCGCGCTCGCCCGCCACGGCCGACCGCAGTGAGCGACGGCGCCGAGAGTTCACCTCGGCGTCGTCGTCCGTTCAGCCAGGGGTCCGCGCATCGCATGGGCTCGGCTGCCTATTTTGATCGCGTGATCGAGGCGGCAGGAGGAGTCGTGTGGCGCACGACGCGTGCCGGCGAGGTCGAGGTGCTCCTCGTCCACCGGCCGAACCGCGACGACTGGTCGCTGCCGAAGGGCAAGCGGATGCGCGGCGAGTCCATCCTCGACTGTGCGGTGCGCGAGGTGCACGAGGAGACCGGGCTACGCTGCACAGCCGGCGACGAACTGCCGGGGACCCGGTACACCGATCGGCGCGGCCGGCGCAAGCGAGTCCGCTACTGGTCGATGCAAGAGTTGGACGGCGAGTTCGCGCCCAACGCCGAGGTCGACGAGGTCCGCTGGACGCGCCTCGACGACGTGGCCGATGTGCTCACTTACCCGCGCGACCTCACCGTGGTCGCGGCACTTCGCCTGCCTCGCGTCGCCGTCGCAATGGCGGCTGCGGCTCGGGCCCGCTGAACGAGCGCAGCGCGAACCTTCAGGCACGTCACTTCGGCGCGCGGCGCCGTGTTGCTCAGCGCTGCCGACGCGTCGCTCGACTGCGGGAGTGGGCGGCTGCCCGCCTGGCCGGTGGAGACCACCCACTCACACACCGTCAGCACTGATCGTCAGCGCGAGCCCTTCGCTGCGGACGCCGTCTTCTTCGCCGCACGCTTGGCCGTCGTCGCCGTGTCCTGGGCAGCCGCCTTCGCGGTGTGGCCCGCCGTCGTGCTCGCCCGCTTCGCGGTCGTCGCGGTGGCGCGGGCCGACTTCTTGGCAGAGGTGAGCGTCCCCTTGGCGCCGGCCTTCGCGGCCCGAGCCGTCTTGGCGGCGCCCGAACGGACGCTGCGCGCCGTGTCCTGCACCCCGTCGGTCGCTGCGGCCGCTGCCCCGCGCACGCCCGTCGCACGGGTGCGCGCCAACGTCGTCCCGGTCGGCGACACCTTCGGCCGCTTGTTGCCGAGCACGAGCGCGATCAGGTCCTGCGCGGCGTTCACACTCCCCTGGGCGATGCCGCTGATGTTGTCCTGGACGCGATCGACGACGCCGGCGATCGCCCCGACGACGGCGTTGCCTGGCGGGGAGTCCGGCGAACGCGGGTGGGGATGCGTGGGAGCCGAGCTCTTCGCGTTCTCCAACGCGTCGCCGAGATCGTTGAGCGCCTTGCGTCCGAGCTCGCTGCGCACCTTCGGGAAGAACTCACCCTCTTCTTCCTCGACGTGGTGCCGCACGCTCTCGATCAGCACGGTGACCTTCGCGTCGAAACGCTCGTTGGCGGGATCGAGACCCTCCAGCTCGGACAGCACCCACTTGACGATGTGATGCTCCTCGAGGCTCTCCAAGGCGATGTCTTCGGTGCCCGGCACGGTCGCCCTCGCCACGGGGTAGAAGACCTGCTCCTCGATCGAGGCGTGGATGGACAGCTCCTCGATGATCCGGTCGACGATCTGACGCTTCTCGACGTGCGCATCGTCACCGGCCTTCTCGAAGCGCTTGAACAGCTGCTCCACGGTCTTGTGGTCGTTGCGGAGAAG
>JBBQTN010000458.1:0-2578 GCA_038213195.1 Acidimicrobiales bacterium
CAGGGCAAGACCAACTTGGTTGAAGCGGTCGCCTATCTCTCCTCGCTCTCGTCACATCGGGTTGCAACCGACGCTCCGCTCGTCGCCAGCGAGGCCGAAAAGGCGGTGATCAGAGCCAGAGTTCGTCGCGATGACCGCACCAACCTGATCGAGTTAGAAATCAATCCCGGACGGGCGAATCGGGCCCAACTCAATCGCTCGCCGATCACGCGCCCACGAGAACTCGTCGGTCTGTTGCGGACGGTCATCTTCGCGCCGGAAGACCTCGCTCTAGTCAAAGGGGATCCGGCGGAGAGACGCCGTTTTCTCGATGACCTGATCGTGATGCGATCGCCACGGATGACGTCGGTTCGAGCCGACTACGAGCGAGTTGTACGTCAACGAAATACGTTGTTGAAGACGCTGAGTGGTCGGGGACGATCAAGGCGAAATGGGAACGATGAAAACACGGAGAGTTCACTCGAGGTGTGGAATGCACACCTGGTGAACCTCGGCGCGCAAATCATTGAGGCGCGCCTTCAACTCACGACAGAGCTCCAGTCCACTGCGGCATTGGCATACGACTCGGTGAGCGGCAAAACCGGACCACTGGAACTCGTCTACGTATCGAACATCGATGAGTCTCGCGGTGAAGAAAGCGACCGGGGGCAGATCGAACGCGCCCTCGTCGAGACCCTCGAGGAACGCCGGCAAGTTGAGATCGAACGGGGTGTGTCACTTGTCGGCCCACACCGCGACGAACTCGCGATGTCTATACGTGGCCTGCCAGTCAAGGGGTATGCGTCGCACGGTGAGTGTTGGTCAGCGGCGCTGGCACTTCGTTTGGGGTCATATGAGTTGCTGCGCTCGGACATTGGCGGCGGCGGCGAACCGGTGCTGATCCTTGATGATGTCTTCGCCGAACTCGACTCGCTGCGCCGCCAGCGGGTTGCGGACATGGTGGAAGCCGCCGATCAAGTCCTCATCACCGCGGCGGTCGCGAACGACATACCGGCGTCACTGATTGGTGTTCGGTGGTCAGTGGGGGATGGGACAGTGAGTCGTGGCTGAGGACTGGACGTCGGTCGACCCAGCTCGCGCTGCACTGGCGAGAGCCCGGGCTTCGGCGCGGTCAACGGCACGCCGTGATGGTGGGCAAACACCCCGCGGGTCACGCGGCTACCCGGCGAGGCCCTCCACGACAGGGAATGCGGGACTGGGTTGGCAAGGTGGGACCGAAATACGCAGCGGAGCCGGACCCGATGACCGAGATCCGGCGCGGCTGGGAAACGCCGTCGAGAAGCTCATTCGGGATCGAGGCTGGGAAACGCCCACAGCTGTGGCTCATGTCATGGGTCGATGGACCGAGATCGTCGGCCCGGAAGTCGCCGATCATGTGCGGCCAGAAAGTTTCGAACCAGGAGGGGAGTTGTCCCCGACGGATTCCGTGGGGAGCGACGAGGGCGGTCGGTTGGTTCTTCGCGCCGATTCGACCGCATGGGCCACCCAAATGCGGATGCTCGTACCCACGCTACGTCGGCGACTCGACGACGAACTGGGACGGGGAATCGTGACCAAGATCAGTGTCAAAGGCCCGACCGCCCCCAGTTGGCGATCGGGATTGCGAACTGTGCCGGGACGTGGCCCGCGAGACACTTACGGCTGAGAGCGGCGATTCTTGGGCGCACCCCCAGGTACGTGGGGGGAGTAATCCCCAAACCCTCATTGCGGGAGCGGCCATTACAGGCCCGTCGTGGGCCAATGAGGTCAGTGACAACCGATAGGATCGACGAAGTCGCGTGAAACTTCGGGACCCACGTCTTTCCCGCCCACGCTGTGGCCACATCGTCTCACCAGAGGGGTCTAACGCCCGTGTCATATGACGCCAGTGCGATTACCGTGCTCGAAGGCCTCGAGGCTGTTCGCAAACGGCCGGGCATGTACATCGGTTCGACCGGTGAGCGAGGTTTGCACCATCTCGTCTACGAGGTCGTCGACAATGCGGTCGACGAGGCGCTCGCGGGCTACTGCGACCAAATCGCGATCACCTTGTTGGCAGACGGGGGCCTACGCGTAGTCGACAACGGTCGAGGGATTCCCGTCGACGAGCATCCGGAGGAAAAGCGCCCGGCGCTCGAAATCGTCATGACCGTGCTGCATGCGGGCGGAAAGTTCGGCGGTGCGGGCTATTCCGTGTCAGGGGGCTTGCATGGAGTGGGCGTCTCGGTCGTGAACGCGCTCTCGGTGGACCTCGACGTTCTGGTCCGCAGAGAAGGCCACGAATGGAACCAGTCGTATCGTCGAGGCGTACCGGTTGCTCCGCTGGCGCAAGGCGGTACGACCGATGAGACTGGAACCACGGTCACCTTCTGGGCTGACCCAGAAATTTTCGAAACCACGCACTACGACTTCGAGACGCTGGCCCGTCGATTCCAGGAGATGGGCTTTCTCAATCGCGGCTTAACGATCGTCATGACCGACGAGCGAGCCCACGACATCAGTGTCGATTCGGATGAAGCCGTGGGTCCCCGGTCGGTGACCTACCACTACGACGGTGGCATCTCCGACTTCGTCAAACACCTCAATGCCAGCAAGGGTG
>JBBQTN010000459.1:0-2570 GCA_038213195.1 Acidimicrobiales bacterium
GTTCGGCCAGATCTGCGACCCCGGACAAGACCGTGCCATTGATGCGACCAACGACCGGCGCCGCCCCCACGTAGAAGAGACCGTCCTTTTGCGGATGGACGCCGATGTGATCGCGTCGGCCGGTCGGTGGCACGGCTGGAGGCGGACCGTCAATGAGCGAGCGCTTGAGGTAGTCGTCTTCGAGAACCTGACGAAACTTGTCAACACCCCAGTCCGCGACGAGGAACTTCAACCGGGCCCGGGCCCGCAGGCGGCGGTACCCATAGTCACGGAAGATGGAGACAACGCCCACCCACACGTCCGCAACCTCATCGAGCGGCACCCACGCACCGAGTCGCTTGGCCAGCATCGGATTCGTCGACAGGCCGCCGCCGACCCACAGATCAAAGCCAGGTCCGTGCTCGGGGTGAACAACTCCTACGAATGAAATGTCGTTGATTTCGTGGGCAACATCCTGATGCGGCGACCCCGAAATGGCGGACTTGAATTTGCGTGGCAAGTTCGAGAACTCTTTGTCCCCGACATAGCGATCCACGATTTGTCGCATGGCCGGCGTACCGTCGATGATTTCGTCCGCGGCGATGCCGGCGACCGGCGAACCCAAGACCACACGTGGAGTGTCGCCACACGCTTCGGTACTGGAGAGACCCACGGCTTCGAGTCGGCGCCAAATCTCGGGTTCGTCTTCAACCCGGATCCAGTGCAGTTGAATATTTTGTCGGTCGGTGATGTCCGCGGTGTCGCGCCCGAAGGTTGTGGAGATATCCGCGATGGCTCGCAGTTGTTCGAGGGTTAGCGCGCCGCCATCGCTGCGGATGCGGAGCATGAAGTATTCGTCGTCAAGCTCGTGGGGCTCGAGTACGCCCGTACGCCCACCATCGATCCCCGGTCGGCGTTGGGTGTAGAGGCCCCACCAGCGCATGCGTCCGCGCAAGTCGCTCGGGTCGATCGAATGGAAACCTTGAACTGCGTAAACGTTTTCGATCCGAGCACGAACATTGAGGCCGTCGTCGTCTTTCTTGAATCGCTCGTTGGCATTGAGCGGTTCAAGGTGGCCGAGGGCCCACTGGCCTTCGCCGCGGGGGCGTTTGGCTGGTCGTGTTTCAGGTGCCACGTGGCACGTCCCCTTCGAGAGTAGGGGGCACGCGAGAGTGTGAGGTGGGGACGCGAACCGATCACTGAAGTGCGGCCACGGACACCGACGACTCCGTGCGCCCGCGATCGGGCAGTCGAGTCAGTCGGAGATTCGACACATGGCGCTGGACACACGCGCGAGGTCCACGTGGCGACGAGCCACGAGGAAAGCACGGGTCCTGGTCACGCGGCGAGTGTGTCTGGCCGTCTCACATGCTGTCCAACCCATCCCACCATGTGAGATCGTCCGCGCAGAACTGTCCCGTCGACCGCGGCGCTAGATCTACCTGACCCACTGAGGAGCAGATTCACCAGCTGACTGCGAGCCAATTCACCTATTTGGGGGCGGTTTCCCTAAGGCAGTGATAGGTCGATCCCAGGGGGAGGTTGTGTGGGTAGCAATGGGCCCAATTGCGTGTCCACACTCCCTTTCGACGGCCGGATTTGTCCCTCACGTGGGGGCGGCCACCAGAGGCTTTGCGGCTCTGGGGGACGGCAGAAGATCGAGGAGGAACCAATGGCAAGAACTCGAAGGACGACCATGTTGGTCGGCGGTTCGGTGGCCAGCCTGGTCTTGGGGACCGGCTTCGCCACAATTTTGGGTGCTGGTGCGGCGTACGCCGACACTCCGGCCCCGGCCCCGACGCTCAAGTGCGCGGGTGTCGACGCCACCATCGTCGGCAAGGGTCCCGTGGTGACCGGAACCGCAGGACGCGACGTAATCGTGCTGACCCGCCCCGCACTCGTGCGCGGTCTGGGTGGAGACGACTTGATCTGCGGCTCACGCGGCCGCGATGTCATTGACGCCGGAGCGGGCAACGACACAGTGTGGGGACTCGGCGGTGACGACGTGATCGGCGGCGGACTCGGCGACGACACCTTGCACGGTGGTTGGGGCCGCGACGTCATTCGTGGCGGCGACGGAAATGACACGATCACTGGTGGCATGGGCAATGACGTTCTTGTCGGCGGAGCCGGCGATGACACCATCCATGGAAACCACGGCAATGACCTCGTCGTCGGTGGTGCCGGTAACGACAAGCTCTACGGTGATCACGGCAACGACTGGGTTTACGGCAACGACGGCAATGACCTGATTTGGGGCGGCTTCGGCAACGACCACCTCTTTGGCGGGCGTGGAAACGACACGATCAATGGTGGACCCGGTCGTGACCACATTCGCGGTGGGCGTGGAAACGACCACACGCACGGCGGACGTGGCCTGGACGTAATCATCGACTAGATCGACTAGATCGATTAGATCGAACCTGCTCAAACAGAGGGGGTACGGCGAGCGCAGAGATGCGTCTCGTCGTACCCCCTCTGCTGTCCTCATCCGGTTCGGTCCCTCGGATCAAGAGATCGTCGGGGCTGACGTCGAGAGCGACGGGTTTGGGCACTGTGCCCCCCTCGCCGGTAGTCCAGGGCTAGGGTCT
>JBBQTN010000460.1:0-2568 GCA_038213195.1 Acidimicrobiales bacterium
CTCGTCGGCTCCCACGGTGCCGAGATGGATGACAGCGAGCCGCGCGACGACGGCGAAGCCCAGCTGCTGGCGGAGGTGGCGGACGCGCTCGCAGCGATCTGCGCGACGGTGCCGAGCTCGCGCCTCGAGCACAAGCCGTTCGCCGCCGCCCTGCACGTCCGTGGCGCAACGCCCGACGACGCGTCGCGCGCCCTGCAGGCTGCCCGAGCGTCGTTCGCCGACGATGTCCGGGTCCACGTGCACGAGGGCCACCAGGTGTACGAGGTGGCGGTGCGCCACCACACGAAGGCGACGGCCATGGCCAAGCTGCGCGCCAGGCTCCATCCCGCAGGTGTCACGTTCTTCGGCGACGACCTCTCCGACGAGACCGCGTTCGAAGCGCTCGGTCCCGACGAGATCGGGGTCAAGGTCGGACCGGGACCGACTGCAGCGCGCTACCGGCTGGCATCGCCGACGGACGTCGTGGGGGTGCTCGAGCTGCTCCGGCCGCGCCGCTGATCCGGCGCGCCGGCATGGACCGCGCGCGTCGCGTTGTGCCAGTCTCCGCGGGATCAGGAGGAGCAGGCCATGGGTTGGGAATTCGAGACCGACGACGACTACCAGGAGGAGCTCGACTGGGCGCGGGACTTCGTGCGCAACGAGGTCGAGCCGCTGGACTTCGTGATCGACCACCCCTACGACATGACCGACCCGGTGCGGATGGAGCTGATCCCGCCGTTGCAGGACAAGGTCAAGGCCCGCGGCCTGTGGGCCTGCCACCTCGGCGCTGACCTCGGCGGTCCCGGCTATGGGCAGGTCAAGCTGGCGCTGCTCAACGAGATCCTCGGCACGGCGCGGGCCGCGTCGATCGTGTTCGGCTGCCAGGCGCCGGACTCCGGCAACGCCGAGATCCTCGCCCACTACGGCACGGCGGCGCAGAAGGAGCAGTTCCTCAAACCGCTGCTCGACAACGACATCGTCTCCTGCTTCTCGATGACCGAGCCGCAGGGCGGCGCCGACCCGAAGGTGTTCACCACCCGCGCCGAGCTCGACGGCGACATGTGGGTGATCAACGGCGAGAAGTGGTTCTCGTCGCACGCCCGCTACGCCTCGTTCCTGATCGTGATGGCCGTGTCGGAGCCGGACAACCCGCCGTACCAGCAGATGTCGATGTTCATCGTGCCGACCGACACGCCGGGCGTGGAGATCATCCGCAACGTCGGGATGGGGTATGAGCAGCCGGGGGACGGCACCCACGCCTACGTCCGCTACACCGACGTCCGCGTGCCGCGGGAGAACATGCTCGGCGACCGCGGTGGCGCGTTCGTCGTCGCCCAGACCCGCCTCGGCGGCGGACGCATCCACCATGCGATGCGCACCGTCGGGATGGTCCAGCGCGCCTTCGACATGATGTGCGAACGGGTCCTGTCGCGGACCACGCAGGGCGAGCTGCTCGGGCGCAAGCAGCTCGTGCAGGGGATGATCGCCGACTCGTGGATCGAGCTCGAGTCGTTCCGGCTGCTGGTGATGCGCACCGCGTGGCGGATCGACAAGTACAAGGACTACAAGCGCGTCCGCAAGGACATCTCGGCGGTGAAGGCGACGATGCCCCGCGTCTTCCACGACGTCGCCGCTCGCGCCCTGCAGCTCCACGGTTCGCTCGGCGTCTCCAACGAGATGCCGTTCGCGCACATGGTCATCGAGTCGTTCCACATGGGCCTCGCCGATGGACCGACCGAGGTGCACAAGGTGACCGTCGCCCGCCAGGTGCTCAGCGAGTACTCGCCGACCAACGGGATGTTCCCGACGATGCACACGCCGGCGCTGCGCGAGGCGGCGATCGCCCGCTACGCCGACGTGATCGAACGACACGTCGCCGAGCTGTGAGGGCCTGACGTGGAGGCACCGGAGGTCGCCGCGGTCCGTCCGGGTGAGGAGCTCGACTGGGCGAAGTTGGAGTCGTACCTGCGCACCAGCATCCCGGAGCTGACCGGCGAGATGTCGACGAAGCAGTTTCCGAATGGCTCGGCCAACCTCACGTACCTGCTGCGCTTCGGCGACACCGAGCTCGTGCTGCGCCGCCCGCCGTTCGGCAAGATCGCGCCGGGCGCGCACGACATGAAGCGCGAGTTCAAGGTCCTCTCCAAGCTGTGGAAGGTGTTCGACCGGGCGCCGCGGGCGTACGTGTTCTGCGACGACCACGACGTGATCGGCGCTGACTTCGTGGTGATGGAACGACGTCGCGGCGAGGTCGTGCGCGACGACGTGCCGTCCTCGATGGCCGACCTCCCGGACGTCGGGCGGCGGCTCGGGTTCGCGCTGGTCGACGCGATGGCTGAGATGCACCTCCTCGATCCGGTCGAGGCCGACGTGGCCACCCTCGGTCGACCGGAGGGGTTCGCCGAGCGGCAGGTCACCGGCTGGCGCACCCGCTGGGAGCTCGTCCGCCCCGACGACGGACCGCCGCAGATGGACGAGCTGCCCGAGCGGCTGTTGGCGCGCCTGCCGGCACCGACGCGGGTGTCGATCGTGCACAACGACCTCAAGCTCGACAACTGCCAGTTCTCACCGGGCTTCCCGGATCGCGTG
>JBBQTN010000461.1:0-2549 GCA_038213195.1 Acidimicrobiales bacterium
GGCTGCGAACACGGATCCGAGCAGCAGCCAGCCCAGGTTCGGGGTGACCTCCTGCCACGACGCCTCCGGCCCGGGGTCGGTGCGCAGCTCGCGCCGGTACAGCACGTAGGCGACGCCGAACAGCGGCGAGACCGCGACGGCGAAACCGAACGGTCCGGCCGTCCTCACCCCGACGACGGCGAGCAGCACGCACAGCACGATCCGGATCACCCCGTCGGCGCCGAGCACGATCGCGTACGCCCGGAACCGCCCGTTGCCGCTGGTGATGCCCCGCGAGATGTGCGCAGGCGCGTAGGCGATGAACGCGACCATCAACGCCCCGAGCATCACCCAGTCATGGTCGAAGTAGCTGCTCGTGATGACCGGGCTGGCGAGGAGGATGGTGATCACGACGAGACCGGTGAGGATCGCCCCGAGGCGCATCACCTTGCGTGCGACCGGCCGCCCGCCCTGCCCCGAGGCGCGCCGGTGCGACAGCGCACGGCCGAGCTCCTGCTCCAGCGGCAGGAAGAACCCGGGGGCGAGCGCGAACGTCGCGAACCACAGGTTCTGCAACGGCTTGAACTGGCGCTCCCCACCAAGCGCCTCGGTGCCGACCTTGAAGAACGCGAAACTGGCGATCCCTGCGATCAGCAGGCCGATCCCGACCGGGATGGTCCCCTCCGGCAACGGCACACGCGACGTCTGTTCGTGGGAGGTCTCCACCAAGCCCGCGAGGCTAGCGGGGCACCCTGTCGAACCGCCGGACCCCGCCCGACGGCAATCGCGGCACCTTGGCCGCCGATACTGGTGCGATGCGACGCAAGCACCTGGCCGCGGTGGCACTCGTGGCGCTCGCCCAGTTGACGCCGATGACGTGGATGCCGGAGTGGTCGACGTCGGCGGTGACCGACGTCCACGCGGAGGTGGAGGCGGTCGCGTCGATCACGCTCGTCGGTCACGGCAATGGTCACGGCATCGGCCTCAGTCAGTGGGGCGCGTACGGAGACGCGGTCGACAAGGGATGGTCGGCGTGGCAGATCGTCGACCACTACTTCGGAGGGACGGTGCACGGCACGTCGGACCGCAACGCGGTGGTGACGGTCGACCTGCAGGCACTCGACGGTGCGCAGACGGCGGTCGTGTCCGACGCCGAGTTGACCGGCGTGCCCGGCGTCAGCGGGATGCACGCGATGGTCGCGCGCAAGGTCGCCGGTGCCGGCTACAGCGTCTGGGCCAGCGCTGCACCGGCGTGCCCTGCGGCATCGGACCCGCTCGCCGCATGGGGGCCTCCGCTCGCCACCGGCCTGCCCAGCGTCACGTTCGCCACCGCGGCACCGGTGGACACTGCGGCGTACGGGCAGCTCGTCTCGGTGTGCCAACCAGCGGGCACCGCCTTGAACACCTACCGCGGCACGATCAGCGCGGTCACCGGTCCGGCTGGCGAGATCCGTACGGTCAATGCCGTTCCGGTCGAGCAGTACATGCGCTCGGTCGTGGCCAAGGAGATGTCGCCGTCGTGGGCGGGCGCCGGTGGCGGTCGCGGCATGGCCGCGCTGCAGGCGCAGGTGATCGCGGGGCGCAGCTACGCATTGTCCGAGCACCTCTTCCCGTACGCGATGACGTGTGACAGCGTCTGCCAGACCTACCAGGGTGCGGCGTCGCGCGCTGCCGTCGGCGGCGCGTACACCGCCGTCGAGCACCCGCTCAGCGATCCGGCTGTGTCGTCGACGGCAGGGATGGTGTTGCGGACGACTGCCGGCGGCTTCGCCCATGCGATGTACTCGGCATCGTCGGGCGGGTACACCGCGCCGAGCGCTGTGCTCGGCTTCCCGGCCGTGCCCGACGACGGCGACGCGACGCCCGGCAACCCGTACCACAACTGGACGGCGACGCTGTCGACCGTCGCCATCCACACCGCCTATCCGACGATCGGCACGTTCACCGGGATCACCGTCACCGCGCGCAACGGCGACGGGGACCTCGGTGGACGGGTGCTCTCGATGACGGTCGCCGGCACCGACGGGTCGGTGACGGTGACGGGGGATCAGTTCCGTTCGGCGCTGGGCCTCAAGTCGAACTGGTTCGCACTCGCAGGCGCGCCGCAGACCAGAGCGAACACCATCCGCACGGGGGCGACGGCGCTCGCTCCGGCCACACGGCTGAAGGGTTAGCGCGGCGACAAGCGGCGAGGATCCGGGTCAGGCGGCGCTGCTGAGCAACATGCCGCGGGCCCGGCGGCGTGCCGTCTTGGCCACGCCGTGGACCTGGTTGAGGAGCGTCTCGGCGGGGTCGGGGAGGCGATCGCCGATCATCCCGACCGCGTGATCGAGGCGGGCCTCGACGGCATCGTCGATCTTGGTCAGGCGGGTCTCGAAGGCGGCGATCAGATCCTCCACCTGCTGGCGGTTGGCGCCGAAACGGTCACTGATCGAGTCTGCGAGCTCACGGCGGCGCACCTGGGCCCGCTGGAACGCCAGCACGCCGAAGCCGACGACGACGTAGGCCGCGTCGCGTGCCGCGCCGAGCAGCTTCTGGCGATCGAGGTCTGGCCGCTCGATCGAGCTCCA
>JBBQTN010000462.1:0-2520 GCA_038213195.1 Acidimicrobiales bacterium
GGGTCGATTGGGATGTGGCGCCGAGATCGGGCGGGCTGGGCGACAGTCCTGGGGACGATCTCCATCGCCACCCACCCCGCGGTGATGCTGCCGATCGCGCTGCTCGGACTCGGCTGCGCGCTCCCAGCCGAGCAACGGCGCTCTCGGCTCGTCGCCTGCTGGACAATCGCAGTGGTCGTCGCCGTTCCAGCGATCGCCATGACCCTCGACTCACCGGTGCTCACCCAGACCTCCCGGCGGGATACGATCGTCAGCCTCGTGACGACCGTGCTCGTGCGCGCCGTCGTCCTCGCCGTCCCCGTCGCTCTCGCCGCCGCGGTTCGCCGCCCTTGGGTCACGCCAGGGCTCCCGGTCGCGGTGGCGGCGCTCTCGGTCGTCCTCGTTGCAGCAATGTGGAGACCGTTCCTGCTCGGCGCTGGTTGGCGCGGGATTACCCGCACCCGCCCGCCCGCCGAGCTGACGAGCTTCGTCACCAAACCGCCCTTGCAAGCCGGGCGGACCTATCGATTGCTCAGCGGCGGCGATGAGAAGTACGACCTCTACCAGGTGGTGCGCAACGGCGGCGTACTCGACAGCGAGCTCTTCCCCGAGAGCCTTCACCGCGACGGCTTCGCCAGCAGCGAACTGTACGCACGTTTCCTGCTCGAGCGCCACGTCACCTCGATTGTGCTGACGCCCGGATACGAGGCGCACTTCACCTCGAACGAACCCGGGCTGCTCAGGGCTCTCGCGGCGACGCCGCAATGCACGGCCGGGATCCGCATCGCCGAGGGACAGTCCACGCCAGGATGGCAAGAGTACGACGTCGCCGCCTGTTGACGACAGGCACCTCGAGCCGCCACCGCTGACGAGTTCAACAGTCCATCCCGTCGTTCCAACCACCTCCCCTTTACAGCTCACGCGAGTTGTCCATTGCCGATCGATCGCGCACCGGGTCCGTCACCGACATCGCGTGGGTCGCTCCGCAAGCCTGCCCTGGTGCGATCGATGCTCGAACCGGGAAGACGCGACGCTGACTGCCGCCGGCCTGTGAGCAGCGCTGCCCCTCGCCGAGGGATGCCCGGCGCGACACGGCTTGGGATGGGAAGCTGTGCGGATGGTGCGGTCCCGACGGGAACCTGTGTCGTCGTCGGCGGGGCGTCGTGTCGTGGTGTCGTTCCTGTGCGGTGTCGTCGCTGGTGTGATCGCTGGATTGCTCGTGCCGTGGCAGTTGGCGGAGCTGATCGCGTTCGACGTCGCGGCGTTGGTCCTGTTGCTGTGGGTGTGGTCAACGATCGCCGGGCTGGACGGTGAGCAGACCAGCCGTATCGCGACTCCCGAAGACAACTCGCGGGTGGTCGCTTCGGTGCTCGTCGTGTCGGCGGCGTTGGTCAGCTTGGTCGGGGTCGTGTTGGCGTTGATCAAGGCGAAGAAGGTCGATCAGCCGATGGAGGTCGCGATGACGATCATCGCGATCGTCACCGTGGTGGTCGCGTGGTGGACTGTGCACACTGCGTACACGTTGCGTTACACCCATCTGTATTACCGCGGTGTTGACGGTGGGGTCGACTTCGGTGGGGAGAGCATGCCGGATTACCGGGACTTCTTGTATCTTGCGTTGACGGTCGGGATGACGTTCCAAGTCAGTGACACCGACATCACCGACCGGTCGATCCGCCGCCAGATAACCCATCACGCGTTGGTGTCGTTCGTGTTCGGCACCGTCATCATCGCCTTGACGATCAACGTCATGGCCGGCCTCATCCACTGAACCGCTGCGAGCCATTGGAAACCGAAGTCACGCGCCTTTCGACGGGTCCGGCGAGCCAACCGAGTACGGCCGCTACCGGTCAGCCTCGTCGTCCATGCAGGATCGAACGGCGTCGAGGGTGCGCCCGGTGTCGTTGATCGTGGCGGTCGAAACCCCGGTCCACGGTTGTCAGGGGGGTGTCGTGCTGATGTGGTTGTCGGCGGTGGGTGTGCGGCCCGCCTGACCTGTGGGTGCGGTCCCAGACGCGGAACTTGATCTCCCTCATGACTTGTCCCCTCAGACCGAGCCGATTATAGGGCGTCCAACCGATCGAGGTCCTGCCGCAGCGTTGCCTCAGTGTCGTATTCGCACACGTCAACGGAGCCCTGGCTGTCCTCGCTGAGCAGGAAGTGGCCAATGAGCGACGCCCGGCTCTCTGAACTGAGCCCCGTCGATGACCTCGCTGAACGCGTCAGTCACCTCCTGCAGCTCCGTGTGGCTGATGCTGATCCTTGCGAACCAGTCGATCCGACTTTGCACATCGCCCGAGCTGTCATTGGCCCAGCCGTCGAGGCTGAACCGGTAGAGCATCTCGGCCGCCAGGTCAGACCAGCTGATAAGGAACCGTGCGGACCTGCTCGCGGTCCGATCCCCACCCTCGCCCGTCGGACAGACCTCACGGACAACCGTCGACGAGTCGGCTACACGGGCGTTGAGGTAGCACTCGTGTTGCAGGTTGGTCGCGCGGCCGCCGGCCGTCTGGTACGCATCGCGGGCTGCTTGACGGTCCC
>JBBQTN010000463.1:0-2507 GCA_038213195.1 Acidimicrobiales bacterium
AGGGCGGAGGCGGCTTCGGCGGCGGCGGCGGGCAGGGCGCCGGCCAAGGCGCTCCGGCAGCTGCACCCGGCGCAGATCCAGCGGCCGCGCCTGCGGGCCAGGCCGCGACGACCGTGGCGGCGGGCTGATGCGCAAGCGGGCGAACGAGCCCGAGCTCGCACCGGGTGACGGTGAGTCCGCGGCCGGCCATGCCGCGAACCGCATCGACACCGTCGATCCGGGACAGTTCCTCGTCCCGAGCCGACCGCTCGCGCCCGTTGCGCTCGACCACTCCGCCGACCACCAGTGGATGAACGACAACGGCGCGGACGACGTGCTCGCCGCTGACGTCGATGTCCCCGTGATCGAGCTCGTCGACGTGTCCAAGATCTACCGCACCGGCGACATCGAGGTGGCTGCGCTGCGCGACGTGACGATGCGGATCGAGCAGAACGAGTTCGTCGCGATCACCGGACCGTCCGGCTCCGGCAAGTCGACCCTGATGCACATCCTCGGCTGCCTCGATGTGCCGACCTCCGGCGTCTTCCGGCTCGCCGGCCACGACGTGCAGCGGTTCGACGAGAACCAGCTCGCCGACGTGCGCAACCGGTTCATCGGCTTCGTGTTCCAGCAGTTCAACCTGCTCGCCTACCTGTCGGCGTGGCGCAACGTCGAGCTGCCGCTCGTCTACGCCAAGGTCCGTCCGGCCGAACGCAAAGCACGTGCCCTCGCCGCACTCGATGTCGTCGGCCTGGCCGACCGGGCGCAGCACAAGCCGGGCGAGCTGTCAGGCGGTCAGCAGCAGCGCGTCGCCATCGCCCGGGCCCTGGTCACCGAGCCGGGGATGCTCCTCGCCGACGAGCCGACCGGCAACCTCGACTCGGCGGCGACAGCCGACATCCTCGCGCTGCTCGACGAACTGCACCGCGCCGGGCGGACGATCGTGCTGATCACGCACGAGAACGACGTCGCCGCCCGTGCGCAACGAACGGTGATGATCCGTGACGGTGGGATCCAGGTGCCCGAGCCGGCGGGGTTGGGCCGGTGAACTGGCGCGACACGTTCCGCACCGCGGGAGACGCGGTCCGCACCCACCGCCTGCGATCCGCGCTGACGATGCTCGGGATCATGATCGGGATCAGCGCGGTGGTGCTCACGGTCGGCCTCGGCCAGGGGGCACGGGCGAAGGTCCGCGACAGCATCAACGCGCTCGGCACCAACCTGCTCGTCGTCTCTCCCGGAAGCACGACCAGCAGTACCGGCGTGCGCGGCGGGTTCGGCAGCGCCTCGACGTTGACGGTCGCCGACACCGCAGCGCTGTCGAACCGCGACGCGGCGCCCGACATCCAGGCGGTTGCCGCCGAGACGACGTCGAACGTCCAGGTCGACTTCGGCACGACGAACTGGACCACCAGCCTCGTCGGCACGACGGCGAGCTGGCAGGAGGTGCGCTCGCGCAAGGTCACAGTGGGGCGGTTCCTGACCGCCGCTGACGACGCCACGCTCTCGCCCGTGACGGTGATCGGGCCCGACACCGCCACGCAGCTGTTCGGCACGCTCGATCCGATCGGCCAGACGGTGAACGTCAACGGCGTGTCGTTGAAGGTGGTCGGCGTGCTCGACTCGCTCAGCTCGTCGGATGCGACGCGCAGCAACGATCTCGCGCTCGTCGCTCACTCCACTTACTCCCAGCTGCTGGTCGGGGGCAGCTCGCGCAACTCGGTCAGCTCGATCTACATCAAGGCCACGGGCTCCGGCACGCTCTCCGCCGCATACCAGGAAGCGCAAGCACTGCTGCTCAACACCCACAAGATCACGACACCGACGAGCGCCGACTTCTCGATCGCAACCCAGCAGTCGCTGCTGACCGCGGCGAACTCCGTCAACGACACGCTGACCGTGATGCTCGCCGGGATCGCCGTCATCTCGCTGCTCGTCGGCGGGATCGGCGTGATGAACATCATGCTCGTCTCGGTCACGGAGCGGATTCGGGAGATCGGCCTGCGCAAGTCGCTGGGCGGGAGGCCACGCCTGATCCGCCGGCAGTTCCTCGTCGAGGCGTCGATCCTCGGTCTCGCCGGGGGCGTGCTCGGCGTCGGCGTCGGCATCGCCGGCGCGGCGATCCTCCCCCACGTCAGCGATGCACGGGTGCAGCTGTCGACGCCCGCATCGATCGGCGCCGTCCTGATGGCGATGGTCATCGGCATCGTGTTCGGGGTCTATCCGGCGTCGCGAGCCGCCCGGCTCTCTCCGATCGACGCCCTCAGGAGCGAGTGAGCGATGGCCCCCCGGCACGACCCCGTTCACCACGCCGCATCGCTGTTCCCGACGTCGGTGCTCAGCCGCAGCTACGGTCGCCGGCGGCGGATCCGCCGCGCCGTCACCGCAGGCGTGGTTCTGGTCGCCCTCGCCGGCGGCGGCATCGCCGTGGCGCAGACGACCGGCAAGACCGCGATCAGCTACCGTACGGCGGCGGTCGCGCAGCACGATGTCGGCTCGACGCTCGATGGCGTCGCCACGATCCAGCC
>JBBQTN010000464.1:0-2491 GCA_038213195.1 Acidimicrobiales bacterium
CCGCCGTACAACCGGTGGCGACGCGGTTGGAGGAGTTGCGGGCGACGGCCACTGAGGATCTGGCCGAGGCGCTCCTCGAGCTCGGACGACCCGAGGAGGTGATCCTGCTGGTGGAGGCTCGCCACGAGGCGGCGCAGTACCGGGAGCGCCCGGTGGCGCTGCTGATGCGCGCGTTGGCGTCGTCGGGACGGGTGACCGAGGCGCTGCGCGTCTACCACCGGTTCCGGATCGAGCTGCGCGACGAGGTCGGCGTCACGCCGAGCACTGCGCTGCGCCAACTCGAGGCACAGCTCATCGCCGATGCAAGCGCAAGCGCGAGCGCGAGCGCGAGCGCGAGCGCGAGCGCGAGCGCGAAAGAGCCTGCGGCGCCCGGACGTGCCAGCACCGATCGACCGTCGGGCACTGTGACGTTCGTGTTCACCGATATCGAGGGATCATCACGCCACTGGACGACGAACCCCGCGGCGATGACCGCCTCACTCGCGCTCCACGACCGCGTCGTGCGCTCCCGCGTGGAATCCGCCGGCGGCTACGTCTTCTCGACAGGTGGTGACTCGTTCGCCGTCGCGTTCAGCCGTGCATCGGACGCAGTGGCGGCAGCCGGACAACTGCGGGCCGATCTCACGGGTTCCGACTGGCCCGGCCCGCCGCTGCGCGTCCGCATCGGGATGCACCTCGGAGAGGCAGAAGAGCGCGACGGCGACTACTTTGGCACGCCCGTGAACGTCGCCGCGCGAGTAGCGGCGGCAGGTCACGGCGGCCAAGTGCTGTTGACCGACATCGTCCGCGTCGCCGCAGGGGTTCCTGCACTGGACCTCGGCGTGCACAGGCTGCGCGGCCTCGACGAATCGCTGCGCCTCTACCAACTGGGTGAGGGCCGATTCGCCCCGTTGCGGGTGTTGGATCCACCGACGAGCAACCTCCCCGTACGACCGACGTCGCTGATCGGACGCGACGACGACATCGTGGTCGTGCAGTCGCTGCTGACCAAGCACCGCTGCGTCACGCTGACGGCGGTCGGCGGGGCGGGCAAGACCCGTGCCGCGATCGCCGTCGGCGAGGCGGAGCTCGCCCGCCGCAGCAGTGGTGTGTGGTTCGCCGACCTGACCGCAGTGACGAGCGACAACGCTGTTCCGGCGGCGATCGCCAAGGCGGTCGGGCTGAACCTCCGCGACGGCGACCCCACGGCGCAGGTCGTCGACTACCTGGCGGACAAGTCGTCGCTGATCATCGTCGACAACTGCGAGCACGTCATCGACGGCTGCGCCGAGTTCGCCTACCAGTTCCTGACCGTGCCCGGCCAGGCGGTGCTGCTGGCCACGAGCCGCGAGCCACTGTCCGTGGAGGGCGAGTGTGTGATGCCGCTGAGCACGTTGCGTACGGAGCATGCGGACTCGCCGGCCGTCCGGTTGTTCACCGAGCGCGCCGCAACGGCCGGTGCTCGCATCCCGCCCGACGACGCGACCACCGCGACCATCACCACGATCTGCCGGCGCCTCGACGGCATCCCACTGGCGATCGAGTTGGCCGCAGCCCGGATGAAGATGATGACCGCCTCCGAGCTCGAAGCGGCGCTCGACGATCGCTTCACCCACCTCACCGCAGGACACCAACGCCATGGGCAGCACCGCACCCTCGCCGAAACCCTCGACTGGAGCTTCGACCTGCTCGACGCACGCGAGCAGCGCACCCTGACATCGCTCAGCGTGTTCGTCGACGGGTTCGACGTCGATGCAGTCGCAGCCGTCGCCGACATCGACCGAGCGTCGGCATTCGCGGCGATCGAGGCGCTGACCACGAAATGCCTCGCCGTGCGCGCTGATGACGGACGCCACGGTCGGTTCAGCCTCCTGGAGACCATCAAGGCCTACGCCGCCACCCGACTCGAGTCGACCAGTGCGACCGCCGAGGTCAGCGAACGACACCTCCGCTACTTCCACGCCGTCGCGACCGCGCCGGCCCACTCCGGAATCGCCGATCTCCGCCACGGACTCGCCCTGCGACCCGAACGCAGCAACCTGACTGCCGCCTACGAGACGGCGATGACCACCGGTCAAGCATCGCTCGCCGGCCAGCTCATCGCCGGCTGCTACCCGGCCTACATCTTCGACGGCGCCGGCCTCGAGGGCCGCGAACTCATCGAGAGAGCCCTCGCCAACCCCGAGGTGCACGGCACCACGGTGGCCGACGAGCTGCACGTCGCACTGGTCATGACCGCAGCGTGGGTCACCGACTGGGAGAGCTACGTCCGAGGGGCCCGCGAGCTCACCCGCTCACCCCACGCCGGCATGCGCGCCCTCGGGGAGATCGCGCTGACCATCCCCACACCCTTCGCCGAAACCGACTCCGACGCCCAAATCGACAAGGCCCGCGCCGCCCTGGCCCAAGCGACCGCAACCTCCCCGGATGAGGTCCACGCCGTCATCCCGCCACTGATCGACTGGCTGGAGGGACGCCTCGCTGTCGGCCGAGGCGACTTCGAAGGAGGTCT
>JBBQTN010000465.1:0-2480 GCA_038213195.1 Acidimicrobiales bacterium
GCGGTGCTGCACGATCGTGATCGTGGCGACATCGGCGAGGGCTTGCGCGGCGCGCACATCAGGTTCGGGCATCACGTCTTCGCTGGTGCGGAACAGGTTCAATGCGCCCAGGGTGCTGTCACGCAGGTGCATCGGCAGCGCGTACACCGACCGGTACCCGGCTGCGAGTGCATGGGGGGCGAACCGGGGCCAGCGGCTGGCGGTGTTGGCCAGGTTGACGCTGACGATCGGGGTGCCGGTGTGGTAGCAGTCTGGGCAGGGGCCTTCGTCGGCTTGCTGCTCGAACAGTTCGAGGGTCCGCATCGTCTCGCTCGACGAGGCGATCACTCGCAGATCACCCGAGGGTGCGGTGAGCATGATCCCCGCCGCGTCGACGTCGAGCGCTTCGACGCAACGGTCGCTGAGCAACGTCAACAGCTCGACGACATCGAAACCAGCGACGAGGTTGTCGGCGAGCCCGACCAGCGTGGTCAACAGCAGCGCCTCTCGCTCCATCGGAGCCCCTTCCCGAACCTCTCACCGACTGCCCATCAACCAACCCGTCAACACCAATGTAGTCACATTCTCACGCACCGTCACCGTCGTTGGGAAGGTCGAAACGGATGCGATGTTCGATCGTGTCGCGGGCGACGTCGGCGAGGGGTCGTCCGTTGCCGTAGGCGTCGGCGCGGAGACGGATCAGGGCGTCGGTGACACTGACCCCGAGCTGGACGGCGACCATCCCGGCGGCCTGCTGCACGTCGTAGTGGAAGTGGGCGCCGACCTCCAGTTCCGAGGCGAGCGTGTCGGGTGGCGCCCCTGCTTGGACCGCGAGCACCGCCTCCGTGGCGACGTCGGCGATGAACAACGCCTCGGTGTACTGGGCGACCGTCAACGGTCCCGGCAGGTCCCGGTACAAGTCGAGCGCCCCGAGACGGGCCACACCGAGCTGCAACGGAAAGCTGAACACCGCCGCCGCCCCCGCCTCGACGGCTCCTTCGGTGAACACCATCCAACGAGTCACCGGGTTCGCCAAGTCAGGCTCGAGGACCGCACGACCATCACGGATGGCGTCCACCGCCGGCCCCTCACCAAGGTCGTACTGCAGATCCCCAAGGCGTCCGCTGACCTCATCGCTACTACACAACGACCCATGCAGCACACCGTCAAAGCCAACCATGATCTCGGCGCCACTGAGCTGCGTCGACTCGGCACACAGCCGAGCCAACAAGGCCGTCATCATCCCCGTGCTCTCCGCCGCGGCAAGCGCACCAAGCAACCGTCGACGCCGCTCACCCGACATCACCCACCCACCCCAACACGACCACCGACGGCGACAGGCGAACCAAACGACACACCAACCAGACAGCCGCCGGACCTCACCAACGCACCGGGGAGTGATCCGCAACAATTCCGGACGCGCAGCGTCGGCTCGCAGATCGCGTCGTGCGCACGAGCCGAACGGCGGTGATCAGGCATCGCGATCCTCACGGTCGACATCGGTGCCCACGCGCTGCCGGGGACTTGAGCATCGCGCCCGGAATCGGGCGGTCCCGCACGGCCAACCCACCGCGTCCACACAAAATTACCCGCCTGGACCGCATGCTCCGACCCAGCCGTCGGCGATCCACGCCAACAAGTCGGGGTCCTCCTCGACGACCAGCACCGTCTCCCGCCCGTCAACGGACTGCCCCGTGTCTGGTTCGGGTGAGCTGACCGTGTCGTGAGGCATGCAAGATCCTCCTTCGCAACGCCGACGCGGTTGGCCGGCTGCTGAGGTCTGATCGGCATCTCGCGACCCAGACATGAGGATCCGCTGCGACCAGCCCCGGGGACCTAACGATCGTGCGGACACGAGCACCGAACCGCGTCTGCCCGCCTGCTCGAACATCATCATCACGCGCCGCGCCGTCGGCCGCGGGCCGTGACGGTCAGTCGAGCGATGCCTTTGTCGGACGGGGTGGGGTCGATCGACGACCTGTCTGGGTGTCGGGGTCCTGCCTTCCCGCCTCGTTGGCTGGACCTCGCGCAGGCGACACCAGAGGTCGGCTCCTCGTCATGGCCGTCGCCGCCGCCGGCGTTGGTGGGTTCAGTGTTCGAGGGCGAGTCGCACTGCTCGTCTGCGGCGCGGCGCCCACGAGCCGATTCGATCTCGAAGCGGTGCCGGTCGGTGGTTCGTCGGTCGGGTCGGTGGTGTCCGTTGCGTGTACTTGGGGATGTAGGTCTGTCCGGAGAGTTCCGAGATGCTGTGCATCGTGCGCTCGGTCAGGGTGCGCGCCCCGGTCCGGCTGTCGTCGTCGGGATCGATCGGGATCGGCGCACCAATCGAGATCGAACACCTCCGGCGCGGGCGGGGCAGGCGCGCGCCGGGTGGCAGGATCTCACGTGTGCCGGTGATCCCGACCGGCAGGATCGGGCAGCGGTGCTCGAGCGCCAGGCGTGCCGCGCCGGTGTAGCCGCGGTGGAGGTTGCCGTCACGCGACCTCGTGCCTTCGGGGAAG
>JBBQTN010000466.1:0-2408 GCA_038213195.1 Acidimicrobiales bacterium
TCGTGGAGCAGTTTGGCGACGGTGTCGGCGACTACCCCGGTTTCGCGATCCATCACCCGAGCTGCTTTCGCGGTGGGGGCAAGACCGATCACCGGCCGTCGGTGGCGGTGCAGGTCAGCGACCGCAGCGGCGAGCATGCTCGTCTTGCCCGCGCCGGCCGGCCCGACCACCACTGCCAGCTGGTCTGAACCGGCGACAGTCGCGGCGGCGTCGCGTTGCAGGACGTCGAGGCGGCCTGGTTCGACACTGGTTGATGGTCGGGGCGGGTCGAGCTGGGTGTCGAGCGCCCAGGAGACGATGCGTTCTTCTTGAGCAAGGACCAGCTCGCTCGTGACGTGCACCGCGACGGGTTCGATCCACACCGAGCGACCGTCCGAGGCGCGCACCGACGTCCTCGAGGTTGCGGGGTCGAGGTCGACGCAGTGTTCGACGACTCGTGCGATGCAACGGTCGATCAACGCGACCCATTTGCCTGCGTCGAAGTCGGGTTGGCCGGTGAGCCGGTCGGTGACAGCCCGGACGATGTCCATCCGATGCCACGACGATCGGGTTGCGGACAGCTCCGCGATCACCTCGCTGATCGTCGCCTCCCGACCAGCCACCACACTCCTGGCCGCCGCACCGATCGACGCGGTCAACGAGTCGGCGCTGACCCCCACTGCTTCAGCCTCCCCACGCCACCGTGTCTGCAGATCCGGGACACCGTCACCGCTCTTCTGCGGGCGGGTATCGGCGGCGACTTGTCGTTCGATGGCGGCGCGCTCGAACCGGGTCGGTGAACGCCCCTCGCGATGACGGAAGACCTCTAGCTCGGCGGTGACCGCGGCGTCGACCTGCGCGGCGCGCTTGGAGAAAACCGTCAGCAGCTCCGTTGAGACACCGGCCATCTCCGCCTGGCCCGAGACGATCTCACCGAACCGCACGCCATACCGCTTGGTCAGCGCGGCGCGCAGCACCGACTGATACAAGCCGCCAATCGCTCGCTGGTGCTGCTTGAGGACCCGGGCATCCAACGCCAACCAGCGACCGTCGGCGGTCTGCACCTTGGCGGAGACGACCACATGTGTGTGCAACTGCGGGTCATCCAGACGCGACGTCGTCTGACGGAACGCTGCCGCGATCAGACCTTGGCTATCGGGGTGCAGCCGTGTCCCGTTCGCCCGGACACGGGTCGTCGAACCAAAACGCTCCACATAGCCGACCGCTGCCGACACGGCCGCGTCGTGACACTCGGCCAGTCCGTCGTCGCCTGTCAGCGCCCACCACACCGACAACGACTTCGGCGCAGAGAACGTCGCATCGAAGCCGGCCACCGCACGGATCACCGTCCCGTGCGAGGTAAGCCGATCCGCCAACACATGCCCGAGACCGGTCCCAGCGATCGGGTCGCGACCGGAGAGCAGCATCTCGAGCTGGGCGGTGGTGACCTCGCCCGACAGACCCAACCCGGCTGCCTGCGCGCCGGTCCACCGGCCAGGGATCTCGCCCGGCGCGGCGGCCAGGTACCTGGTGTAGTAGGCCGCCGTCGCCGCCGCCGACGACGCATAGAGCGTGGTCACCCGCAGCATCGAACACCCCCACCGCTCGCGGGCACCTGTCTGTCATTCATCTGTGCGTCGTTCGGGAAGGTGGTCATCGTCGGGTTCGGCTCAGATGCCGAGGGTCCGCTGTCCGCTGAGTGCGGACGTCGCGGTGGTCGAAGCGGCAGGAGATGGTTCACGGACCTCGTCAGCTGCGACGGTCGTGTCGGCCGTCGGCATGTCGACGCTCGTTCCGGTGAGCGAGTATTGACCGGCGGCGAACGTGCCGGCTCTCGACCGCAACTGATGCGGTTCGATCAGTCCGGCGTCGCGCAGCCGTCGCACAGCACGGTGGACGGTGTTCTTCGCCAGCCCGAGATCGGCTGCGAGGGTGCGGATCGTGACCGGCGCGATCGCCTCGCCTTCGTCCGCCCTGCTCTTGTGGCGCATCAGCTCGAGCACCGCCCAGGCCGTCGGACCGACGTGTCGGATCAACGGGACGGACACGTCGTTCATGACGCCTGCTGACGACGAGGGCGAGCCTGCACCGGCCGCAACGCTGCGTGATCGGCTCCGCTCGATCGGCGTGTCGACCGGGCGCCAGCAAGCGACAGCCCGACCTCGGGTTGAGCAGGTACGCGGGATGCCGCAACCCACGCTTCGATCTCGACTCGATCGAAGCGCAGCTTGCCGCTGAACTTGTAGTGCGGGATGCGACGCTCGAGGACGAGCCGGCGGATGTGGCGCACGGTGGTGGCCAGGCGGCGCGCGACCTCGTCGATGTCCATCATCGGCGAGGTCCCGTCCTCCACCTCCACGCGACGCGCCGTGGTCAGCGCATCAACCGGACGACGCTTCGCTGGTTGCTGCCGGGTCACGAGGCCTCCT
>JBBQTN010000467.1:0-2371 GCA_038213195.1 Acidimicrobiales bacterium
CGCGTACCCCCCGCAACCCACCCGCCCACGACGCAACCGCCGACGCGTCCGTTCACGACGGGGCCACCAGGGCCTGATCCGCGACGTCGTCGACCGGACCGACCTGCCCGTTGCTGACCCAACTCGCCGACCCACCCACAGCCCGGGCGCTCGTCGAGTTGCGTGGCGCGGCGCCGGTCGCTGCCGAGTACCGGTCGCGCCCCAGTGCAGCTCGCCGGTGACATCGCCACCAAGCCCGCCGCCCTGTCTTCGTCGTCCGGCACGCCTCGATCAGCCTGGCGCGTCGCCCACCACCGACGCCGTGCGACCAGCCGGCGGCGACGAGCGTCGTGCACCACGAGGGGCGAGCTGACATGGGCGCCGGCCGACCCGTCGACATCGACTTGTCCCTCACACACCCGCTCGCAGTCGTCCACACAGTCGCCGACGTTCTAGGTGTGCCCTGTAGTAGTGGTTGCTATGGCGGTCAGGCTGTCACGGTGGCGGGCTGGTGATTGTGTGGCGCTGGTGGTGGTGTGAGGTTCGGCGGGATCGGTGCCGGCGAGGGCGCGGTCGTGGTGGTGTTGTCCGCTGCGAGGGGGCCGGGGTCGGCGCGCTGAGAGGTTCAACTGGTTGCCGTTGCCCATCCGCCGTTGGTGAAGGTGATGCCGAGGGCGACGAGGCGTGCCCAGTTGACAGCGGCGGCTCGTGTTTCGACATCGGTCGTCACGCGTGTGCGGCCGCGGGTGCGTGCTTTGCGTCCGCCCCATGCGACGCGCACGAAGTGAGCGATCTTGCGTTCCACTTTCGGTCTGGTTGACCGGTACGCGTGGCGCCATGCCGGATCGGCCTGGGCGGCCTTGGCCCGCTGAAGTATCGCTTCTTTCGGGTGGATCGTGACCGAACGTCCTGACGCCGACGTGGTGCACCGGGAGCGCAGCGGACATTCGGCGCAGTGCTCGGCGAAGTCGGCCCGACCGGAACTGTCGGCGCTGCGCCGGATCGTCACGACGTGACCGGCAGGACAACAGACGGTGTCCGCATCCAAGTCGACAGCGAAGTCGTCCTTGCCGAACATCCCACCGCGACCGCCGGCAGGGGAAACCTTGGCCATGACATCGAAACCGGCCTGCTCGAGATCGTCGAGAGTGTCGGCGCTCGCGTAGGCGCAGTCGCCCATCACGATCGGCTTGTCGACGTCATCGACATGATCGGCGAGCAGATCATCGACCGCGTCGGCGTCGTGGGTGTTGGCGGGAGTGACGACCACGTCGTCGATCAATTCCGAATCGGGGTCGACCGACAGGTGCGCCTTGAACCCATCGAGCGGCGGTTGCGCGACTTGTGACCGTGACGTGCTTCGGGATCAACGGTGGAGATCACCCGGTCACGGGCAACCTTGTGGGCGATACGGAACACTCCGTCGTCACCTTTTTCGACGTCTTGACCGGCGACGAGCGCCAACAACTCCGCTGCTTCCTGGGCTGCGCCGACCAACACCTCACCGTTGACCACGGCCAGCGCGGCGAACGCGTCGCGGACCAGAGCGTCGACCAGCACCTCACGAGCGCAGGGATCATCCCAATCACAAGGCGGCTTACCCGGCCCCGCGTAGTCGTCGTCACGGACCAGCACCGCCCGCACCCGCTGCCCGAGCTCGGAACCGTCCAGCACGCGCAGCAGCTTGCGGATCGCCGAGCGCAACTGCGTCACCGTGTCCTGCGTTGAGACCGCGTCATAGAGCGGCGTCGAGTCCAACACCCGCACCCGGTTGCCCATCACCCCCGCATCACGGGCAACGACCTTGGTGTCTTCCAAGAACCGCCTCGGACGCAGCGACGCGCGCAAACGGTTGCGCTGACCGACCAGCACCGTCGGATGGAACGCCACATATCCGGCGCCTACCCCTGCCGCTGCCTGCCAGCGCAGATCACACTCCAGACGATCCACCGCCTCCTGATCCGACAGACCCTCCAACGATTGCAACACCATCACCGTCGCCAACACCCGCGCCGGCACCGTCGGCCGGCCCAACCGCGAGCTCTTGTACAAGTCGGCAAAATAGTTGCCCGGGAACAACCGGTCGCCGTGATCGGCCAACAACCGATACACACCCCTCAACCGCTCACCAAGCAGCTCCCTCGGATTCTCGAACCGCTGCTCCACCACCGCAACACCCAAAGCCATCACACCAGTCTGTTTTCGCGAGACACACCAATCGTGGATACCCCAGCGACTACTTCAGGAGTCACCTAGTGTCGCGTGAATGATGTAGGTTTACTTTATGGTAGTGTGTGGTATGTCGTTGGCTGTTGCTGTGGAGATGTCAGCGGAGGATCGGGTCGAGTTGACGCGGTGGACGCGGACGCCGTCGTTGCAGGCTGGTTTGGTG
>JBBQTN010000468.1:0-2368 GCA_038213195.1 Acidimicrobiales bacterium
CATTCGGGCATATCGGCCCCAGGCGAATGGGAAAGTCGAACGGTTCAACCGGACCATGCTCGACGAATGGGCCGACGCCCGGACCTGGACCTCAGAAGGCCAACGAACCCGCAGACTTGCCCGCTGGCTTCACATCTACAACCATCACCTACGTCACACTGTCATCGGCGGCACACCCATCAGCCGTGTCAGCAACCTGCCAGAGCACTGCATCTAGCGGGCACTGCTCGCCTTTTCCATGCGGGTCGATTTAACCGCTCCAGGAATTCTGGAGCAGCGGGGGAAGTTGACTGAGCGGCCGTCGTTCGAAGCGTCCAGCACCGAGTCCGGGACGATCCGGTCGAAACGGCGGTTCATAGCGCAGTTGTCGATGCCCTGAGTCATCTCGGCGTGCGTCACCTCGACATCCGGTGCACCGCAGAGCGGTATAGGCCGCGGTCCGTGATGCCGGGGCTGGTCGCGTGTCGTCGCCGTGGCTCGATCCGCCGGCTGTGTTCGACGATCTGACGGCGCCGAAACCCGGCGCCGACGCGGAAGCCGTCGACATCTGTGTACGAAATTCGTAGGGGAGGCCTCGTGAGCATCGCGGGATCCACCGCGAGCTGTCGCTAGGGTTTGGCAGCCCACACGACAACGGGAGGCGGGTTGCCCGAGCCAGCGCTCGTCGACGATGTCTCGCCCGGCACACCGGAGCCGACGCCGAGCGGACCGGCGGTGTCGTTGCGAGGCGTCACCAAGCGATTCGGCGCGGTAACCGCGGTCGACGACATCGACCTCGACATTGCGGAGGGCGAGTTCTTCTCGATGCTCGGTCCCTCGGGCTCCGGCAAGACAACGATGCTGCGCATGATCGCCGGCTTCGAGTTGCCGAGCGAGGGAACCGTGTTGTTGAAGGGGCGCGACGTCACGCGCTTGGCCCCCTTCGACCGCGACGTCAATACGGTGTTCCAGGACTACGCCCTCTTCCCGCACATGAATGTGGCGCAGAACATCGCATATGGGTTGCGCGTGCGGCGCGTCCCGAAGCCCGAGCGCACGCGGCGAGTCGACGAGGCACTCGCCTCGGTGCGGCTCGAGGATTTTGGATCTCGACGGCCGCATCAGCTCTCGGGCGGGCAGCGACAACGCGTCGCCCTCGCCCGGGCGCTGGTGAACCGGCCGGCGGTGTTGCTGCTCGACGAACCGCTCGGTGCTCTCGACCTGAAGTTGCGAGAAGAGATGCAAGTCGAGTTGAAGGGTATTCAAAAGGACGTCGGCATCACGTTCGTCTTCGTGACCCACGATCAGCAGGAAGCCCTCACGATGAGCGACCGAATCGCAGTGTTCGCCGACGGACGCATCGAACAGGTCGGGACACCCGCCGATATCTACGAGCGGCCCACGACGCAATTCGTCGCAGGCTTCGTCGGTACTTCGAACATTCTTCCCGCGGTGTTGGCGCGTGAGCTCGTCGGACGCGACGGGACCAGCACCATCCGCCCCGAGCACATCCGTGTAGTCGCCGCCGGCGCCGAACCCGCTGTCAACGAGATGCACACCACGGCGACGCTACGCGATGTGCAGTATTTCGGTGCCTTCATTCGTATCCGCGCCGAGACGCGGTCCGGCGCACGGCTTGTGGTCGACGTGCCGACCGCGACGGAAGACTTGGATGAATTCGTGCCGGGTCGCGGATGCACGCTCGCGTGGCTGGCCGAAAGCGTGCGTGCTGTTGGAGATACGAGTTCGACGAACTCAGAGGAGACAACATGAGACACAAGAAGCGGCTCACGGTAATGACGGCTGCAATCGCGCTCCTTGCGGCCGCGTGCGGCAGCAGTAGCAAGACGATCTCCGGCGGCGCCACGACCACAGTGGCTGCCGGTCAGCAGTCGATCGGCACCGGCGAAGGCGCAGTGTCGATCCTCGCGTGGCCCGGCTACGCCGAGAACGGATCCAATGACCCGAAGGTCAACTGGGTCAAACCGTTCGAGGCCGCCAGCGGATGCAAAGCGACGGTGAAGTACTTCGGTACCTCCGACGAGGCGTTCAATCTGTTCAAGACCGGCCAATACGACGTCGTATCGAGCTCCGGCGACGCGACGCTGCGTATGGTTGCGGATCAGGACGCGGCGGTGATCAATACTTCGCTACTCACCAACTGGAACGATCTCGACCCGCTCCTGAGGACGAAGCCCTGGAACTCGGTCAATGGAACCGTGTACGGCGTGCCGCACGGCTGGGGCGCCAATCTGTTGATGTACAACAAGAACGTCGTGAAGCCGGCGCCCGACTCGTGGGGGGCGGTGTTCGAAGCCAAGTCTCCGTACAAGGGCAAGATCACCGGCTACGACTCGCCGATCTACATCGCCGACGGCGCGCTGTACCT
>JBBQTN010000469.1:0-2366 GCA_038213195.1 Acidimicrobiales bacterium
CGCTTGTCAAACATCGCCAACCGCGAGAATGAGGCCAAGCCCTGCAAGAAGCGAGCGCAACGCGGCTCCTCCCAATACGTCTCCAAGTGCCCGAACCCCGCAGGCACAAGGATCACATCGACCGAACCATCGCCAATCACCTGATAGGCGATGTGCAGATCGCCACTCCTCGCAAATGCTGTGCGCGACGGCCCCTCCACCGATCGCAGTCTCCCATCACCCAACTCGGGTCGCGGGGCTCGAGCGAGGCGCGCGAGTCGCCGGACCGCCGCTCGGTCGCTCAGGTGCCATCCACGACGACGATCGTGGCGGCGCCGTCCGGATAACCCAGTCAACCGCGCGGCGCTCCGCGTCATCGAACGCCGGGTCGTTGCGTCGGCCACTCGGAGTCGTCCGTGTCCCCATCGCTCAGCACCGGACGCGAGGAAAGCGCGTCCTACCGCCGGCTCCGTTACGCGACGGGCGGCGGAGTTCCTGGGCCTTGGGGTCCCGTCCTCAGTGCGGCGGGATCACGTGTGTCGCTGCGTCGATGTCGTCGGCTCAGCTCAGCTCAGACCGCGATTGCCTCGACGACTGAGTAGGCCGCTGGCGTGCGGACAACCTTGCTCACGTCGAACGCTGATGCGGCGAGGAGCCGTACGTACTCGGCCGCCGTGCGCTCGCGACCTCCTGTCACCGCCAACATCAGCACATCCAACGTCTTGGCGTAGTCCGGTCCGGGCTCGTCGGACAGGACGGTCTCGATGACGAGGAGCCGCGCGCCGGGGGCGGCAGCACGGCGCAGGTTGGCGAGCAAGCGTGCCGCATCGGCGTCGGTCCAATCGTGGAGGACGCTCATCAGCACGTACACGTCTGCCGACGGCAGGTCACTTGCGAAGAAGTCGCCGCCGACCAGCTCCAGCCGCGGCGAGGAGAGGCCCTGGCACTGCGCGATGACGTGGGGAAGGTCGAACAGAACGCCATGCGGGCCGGGATGCCGGTCCAGGATCGCGCTGAGCACGTGCCCCCGACCGCCGCCGATGTCTGCAACGACGTGGCACTGTCCGAGGTCGACGGCGTCGAGCACGGCAGGAATGATCGTCGCCGCGTTTGACACCATCGCTGCGTCGAACGTTGCTGCCGCATCGGGATGTTCGGAGAAGTGCGCTTCGAGCTCTGCGAAACCCACGGTCGGACCGCCGGCGCGCACCGCGTTCGGGAGTTCGGCGTTCAATCGCATGCTGAGTGCCGTGCCGTTGTTGCGCACATGTGCGCGCAGCGAGAACGGGTGGTCCGAGCGGAGAAGGCGAGACGCAGCCGTGTGTGAGAAGCGATCACCAGTGCGCTCGAACACGCCGTGGGCAGCGAGCAGGCGCAGGACACGGCTGGTCGCGCCGACATCGAGACCTGACCGCCGTGCGATCTCGTCCGCACCGACCTCGTCGTCGCCGATCGCGTCGGCCACAGCGAACTCGGCAACTGTGTACAAGCAGCGCGGCAGGATGCTCCCCACGGTCATCTCCTTCACCACCGCAATCGCCTCGAACTCCGTCGGACCCAACGCCCCCATCCGCACCTCCCCAAAGTCACGTGGACGCTTGACAATACCGTCCTCGTCACGATGCCAGTCACTGCATTCAGCCACCACAAGGTCGAACTCTGACGCACCATTCTTCGGCTCCAACGAAGCCTCGATTCACCGCACATCACTACCGGGGTTCCACCCTCAACGATGGCCGTCGCGACGTCCATAAACGCGCGGTTGCGATGCCTGGTCGGTGTGTCCCTGAACAGCGGGAGGCGGACATGGGTGTTGTGATCGCGATGGGCGGTTCTGAAACCCGGCGGTAGCTCAGCGGGGTCGTTCGTTCGAACTGGTTCGGGACGGATCGTTCGCTACCGAACGCAGCGCTGGGGGGTCTGGTGTTCGAGCACGATGACGGGACCGGTCGGGCGTTGTCATGTCGCTGTTGCGGTGATGGCGTTGAGACCTGTGGGTAGTGGGGTGATGTCGTCGAGGTGGAACCCGCCGGCGGCGAGTAGCCGTCGGATTTGAGGGCTCGTGCGCTCTTTGCCGCCGGTCACGGAGAGCATGATGATGTCGACCACCCGGGCAGGGTCGGGGGCTCCGTCGTTGATGATGTTCTCGAACAGGACGAGCTTGCCGCCTGGGTCGGTTGCGGCGCGCACCGCTTGGAGGATGAGGGTGGCGGCCGCGTCGTTCCAGTCGTGGATGACCTGCATCAGCACGGCAGTGTCGTAGCTCGGGACTGGATCGGTGAAGAAGTCTCCCGGACGCAGTTCGAGCCGGCCGTCAGCCCGGACTGCGACCTGGGCGGTGACGTGCGGCAGGTCGAACAGGATGCCGGTGGTCTGTGGGTGGGTGT
>JBBQTN010000470.1:0-2353 GCA_038213195.1 Acidimicrobiales bacterium
TCGTCGGCAGCGACGACACCGACGTCGGGGCAGATGAAACCGGGATGGTCGCAGGTGCGCTGGTCGCAGCGGGACCAGCCGTCGACGTGACAGAGATGGCGGACGGTGCGGGAGCTGGGACGGTCGCCGGGAGTGGCGGTGAGGTCACCGCCACCGCAGTGACCACCGCGGCAACGGTCGGGTCGGCCGCCGGTGACGGCTGGGGGGTGGTCGTTGGCGGGACCACGACCCCGACTTTGACCGGACGAACCGCAACGGGGGTTGGTACACGTCGAGGCGGCAGCGTTGGTGCGGTCCCCGCCGGCGTTGGTCGAGTCGTCGCGTCCAGCGGTGACGGATGGGTCTGACGATGTCGTCTGCGCGGCTGGGGCGGCCACGATCGTCGCCTGCGCGGCCGCCGTCGGCGTTGTTGTTGTCGAAGTGGTCAACGGTGTTGTTGCGGTCGTCGTCGTCGAGACGGCACCCGCCGTGGGGTCGAACCGCGGTACGGAAATTGTCGTCGTCGGCGACGTCGTCGTGGAGCCGGGCCCAGCGACGCCCGCCTGGTCCGCGAGTGTCGACCGTCGCGCAGACGACGACATCTGAATGACGATTAACCCCCACCGACGACCAGAACCAGCACTGCAGCAACCTTCGGCAACTCCGCTGCGACCCGCGTCCACCACAGCCGCAGCGCACCTTACTCGCCGTATCCGTCGTCGTAGTAGTCATCATCGAGGCCCGGCATCGGCATCGCCACCCGATCAGAGTGCACCCAAAGACAGCTTGTCACCCGAACCGGCAACGTTCGACCCCGGTCGCGATCGACGAGCCACGAAGCTGATCTGGCGGGTCAACGACTCGGGTGAGCGACTCGCCGTCAGCTCAGCGTCGCACATGATCGGCGCGAGTCCCACCGCACACCGTCAACTCACCCGACCACGACGATCGATTCACGTTGAATTGCGACAACCCGAGCCGCTCGGCTCCCACGCCTCGGCTTGTCGATCCGAGCGTTGCACAACAGCACCAGGCCTGTCCTGGCTCGCTCCACGAGCGACGACACAAGATCCATCACTGCGGGGCGACATGGTCAAGCGATTCACACAGTCCGGATGCCGGCGGGATCACGCCCGACCTGTGCTTGAGAATTGTTGCCTGCGTTGGTCGTCCCACGTGACGCGTGCGCTGCTGTGGCGGACGCCGGCACCGTGCTCGCGACACAGGGTGGGGCGAGCCATGTAGACCGTGTTCCCAGCGGCGTTATCGCTGGAGCCGACGTTTGAGCTTGCCGAGGACGGGGCGTAGCCGTGGCGACGCGCTGATCGGGCGCGCCGTCAGCGAGGCCAGTTCGGCGGCGGTCAGTTCGACGTCGAACGCCGCCATGTTCTCTTCGAGGTGGACCAGCTGTGACGTTCCCGGGATCGGCACCACCACCGGCGAATAGGCGAGCAGCCAGGCCAACGCAACTTGCGCGGTGGTCGCCCGATGGGGCTTCGCGACCCTCGCCAGCCGACCGCCGCGCCGGGTTAGTGCGCTGCTCGCCAGCGGGAACCACGGGATGAACGCGATCCCGGCCGCGTCGGCCGCGTCGAGGACATCCTGCGAGCTGCGATCGGTCAGGTTGAAGCGGTTCTGCACCGACGCGACCGTGACCACGCCACGCGCCACGGCGAGTTGTGCGACCGACACCTCCGACACCCCGATGTGGCCGACCTTGCCTTCGGCCTGCAGACGGCCGAGTTCACCCAACGACTCGGCGAGCGGCACCGCCGGGTCGACCCGGTGCAGCTGCAACAGATCCAACCGCTCGACACCGAGGTTGCGCAGACTGTCTTCGGTCTGGGCGCGGAGCTGCTCGGGTCGCCCGCTCGCCAACCACACGTCAGGACCCGCCCGGATCTGGCCGACCTTCGTCGCGATCACCAGATCCGACGGATACGGATGCAGCGCCGACCTGATCAGCCGCTCGCTCACCCCAGGCCCGTAGGCGTTGGCGGTGTCGATGAAGTTCACGCCCAACTCCACCGCGCGTCGCAACACACGCACCGCCCCGTCAGGATCGCGAGGGTCTCCCCAGCTGCCCGGACCGGTGAGATGGATCGCACCCAAGCCAAGACGATTGACCGTCAGCTCACCACCGATGCTGAACGTCGCCGACCGCGCCCCACACTCCACAACAGACATCCGGTTCTCCTCAACACGCCACGCGGGCCTCGCACCACCCAACGTAACCCCGCCCCCCTTCGAAGAGGCCTCGCGCCCTGTACACGGGCCACCTCAGGAGCGTCCCATCCGGGTACTTCCAGGCGCACCACAAACCGGTGACGGCACCCCGAGTAGCGGTACCCCACGCCACCTGCACCGCGGCGAT
>JBBQTN010000471.1:0-2349 GCA_038213195.1 Acidimicrobiales bacterium
CCTGGGACCTGCTGATGGCGGCACAACAGCCTGACCTGTCGCGCTACGCCGAGGTGGCACGTCGCGTCGATGCCGGGGACAGCTGCGCCACACCCGGCGGCCCGTTCGGCGCCGCCAACTACGACGACCTGTCCGGCCTCCCCGAGGCTGCCGTGCAGGTCAGCCTCGGGTGCGGCAACCCGATGGCGGTCGTCGACTTGCGGGCGGGTGATGTCGTGTTGGACCTCGGCTCGGGGGGCGGCATCGACGTCCTGCTTTCAGCGCGCCGAGTCGGCCCGACCGGCTTCGCGAACGGCCTCGTCGCCACCGTCGAGATGCTCGATCTCGCCCGCCGCAACGCCTCTGAGGCCGGTGCGACGAACGTCGAGTTCCTTCAGGGCAGCATCGAGTCGATCCCGCTGCCCGACGCATCCGTCGATGTCGTCATCTCCAACTGCGTCATCGTCCTGTCGGGCGACAAGTCCGCCACCTTCGCCGAGATGGCTCGCGTGCTGCGCGCCGGTGGCCGGGTCGGGATCAGCGACATCGTCCGCGCCCAACCCGACGACGGCACACCGACCACGGTCAGCTGCGCCGCCAGCGCGATCACTCCCGACGACTACGAGGACGCCCTCCGCGACGCCGGACTCGGGCGGGTCACGGTCGAGCTCACCGACCCGATCGGCGCTGGCCTATCAAACGCCATCATCCGCGCCCGCAAACCCGCCATTACCATCCGACCGATGGCAGCCTCCGACTGGCCCGCCGTCCGTGACATCTACGCCGCCGGCATGGCAACCGGCAACGCCACCTTCGAGACGACGCCCCCGTCATGGGAGCACTGGGATGAGGGCCACCTCGCCGACCATCGCGTCGTCGCCACGGACGCCGACGGCACGGTGATCGGCTGGGCGGCGCTCAGCCCGGTCTCGGACCGCTGCGTCTACGCCGGCGTCGCCGAGAACAGCCTCTACATCCACCCCGACCGACATGGTCGCGGCGTCGGTACGACGCTGCTCGATGCGCTCGTCGCCGGCGCCGAGCGAGCCGGCTACTGGACCATCCAAACCGGCATCTTCCCCGAGAACACCGCCAGCATCGCCGCCCACCAAGCCGTCGGATTCCGCATCGTCGGCCGCCGCGAACGCGTCGGTCAGCTCAACGGAGCCTGGCGCGACACCTACTTCCTCGAGCGACGCAGCCAGCGCATCTGAGCCCGAAGCGCGAGACCAACGACGTTCCGGTGGTGGGCTGATGTGGCGGCGGGCGTGGTCCTGATCGGCTACGGCATCAAGGTAGGACTTGCCCATCTCCGTCCCGACGCCGAAGCGGCGCCGGCTGTGCCGGCAGCGAGGTGAGGGCAGGCGAGGTTCAGGGGACGCCTGTCGGAGATCGCCTCGTCGTGGCCACCTGATTGATCTAAGGGCATCTAAAGACGACGAGGTTGTGCTCGTCAGAGGTCGATGCCAATCGAATGGTCGTGGTGCACGGCCACGGTCGGCGTGCGGGGCTCAAGCTCCACGTGATTGATGTGCGCCCAGTCACGGATCGTCGCCGCGAGTGCGGATGCGTCGCGCCTGGCTGAGCTTCCGAGCCTGGTGATCCCGTCTCGAAGGCTTGCCGTATCGAGGGGTCGGCCGGTCGCCCAGGTCTGCCACGTCTCGAGCCCGTGCACGAGGGATTCCACCGTTTGGTATCGCTCGTCGTACCGCTCCATCGAGTTCAGGACGTCGAAGCTGCGCAGCGCCCGCTCCGCCTGCTCGACGGCCGTGGCGGCTTGCTGCCGCTCGACGAGCCGCGGTTCGGCTGCCGCCTCCAACTGCGAGAGGCGTTCCGTAGCGACCGCTTGTCGTTCGATGGCAGCTGCGAGCTCGGCGCGGGGCCTTCCTCGACGCAACGGACCGGCGCGCTCGAGGGCGCGGCGAGCAGTTCGAAGTTGCTCATCGGCATCGCGGCGAGCCTGACGCGCTGCTTGGAGCGGCTCGTCCCATGGTCGAGCGGCGCCTTGGGCTGTCTGGTACTTCGCGCGCAGTGCTGCGAGATCGGTGGCCATTCGGTCGCGCTGGTGGTGCTGACGGCTCAGCGCTGCAGCGAGCCCGTCTCGGCTGGCGATCGCTTCGCGGTGGAGCTGACCGAACCAGTCTGGGATCGCGCAACGGGGTCGGAGCGGTGGTGTGTGTCGGGATTGGTGGTCGAGGTGTTGTCGTTGGCGCGTGGCGGGAATGTCGGCGCGGTCGATGGTGAGGATGCGGTCGAGCGTGTCGCGTGCCTCGGCATGGTCATTGGTGGCGGTGATGACGAGGACGTGGTTGGTGTCTCGGCCGCGTGTCATGCCGACGTAGAGGCCGCGTCCGGTAGTGGCTTCGGTGG
>JBBQTN010000472.1:0-2339 GCA_038213195.1 Acidimicrobiales bacterium
TAGCGGAACGCGACGACCGCAGCGATCACGACGAAGAACGCCCCGACGCGCATCCCCTGGGTGAGCCCGTCGACGAAGTAGTCGCTGGCGCGGTTGACGAACCGGGTGGGGTCGAGGATGCCCGACGTCTTGTCATGAGCCAGCGTCAGTGCAGTGCCCAGCGAACCCTTGGCGGACGTGGTCTGCGCTCCGGTCAGCCCGAACTCGGCGGCGATCGTGCCGATCCCGGAGGAGTACACGCTGGCCACGAACGACCCGATGATCGCCACGCCGAGCGCGCCGCCCATCTGCCGCGTCGTGTCGTTGACCGCCGAGCCGACCCCCGCCTTCGCCCGGGGCAGCGAGCCCATCACGCTCTCGGTGGCGGGGGCCATCACGAGCCCCATCCCGGCGGCGAGCACGCACATGAACCCGATCACCTCGTAGTAGCTGCTGTCGCGCTTGACCAGCGAGAGGAGCATCAACGCCGTGGCGACGACGACCAGTCCGAGGGTGACGATCCGCTTCGTGCCGAGCACCTCGACGAACCTCGCCGACATCGGCGCGACGACCATCATCACCACGGCGAACGGGATCAGCCGGACGCCGGCGGCCAGCGGCGAGTAGCCGTGCACGAACTGCCAGTACTGGGTCATCAGGAACATCGCCCCGAACATCGCGAAGAACGTCAACGTGATCGCCGTGTTCGCAGCCGTGAAGCGCGGGTTCTTGAAGAAGCTCATGTCGAGCATCGGATGGTCGGTGTAGCGCTCCCAGAGGATGAACGCGACGACACCGATCGCGCCGATCACGAAGGCGACGTCGACCTGAGTGCTGCGCCAACCCTCCGTCGGACCCTCGATGATCCCGAACAGCAGCGCGCCGAGGCCGATGATCGACAGGGCCGCGCCGAGCGGATCGAGCCGCGGCGCAGAGGGATCCTTCGACTCGGGCACGAAGAAGAAGCCAAGTGTCAGCGCGATCGCTGCGATCGGGGCGTTGACCCAGAACACGGAGCTCCACGAGTAGTGGTCGAGCAGCACCCCACCGATCACCGGCCCGATCGCCACGCCGAGACCGGAGAACCCGGCCCAGACGGCGATCGCCCTGCCTCGTTCGCGCGGGTCACGGAAGACGTTGGTGAGGATCGACAGCGTGGACGGCATGATCAGCGCGCCGCCGACGCCCATCAGGCAACGTGCCGCGATCAGCTGGTTCGGCGAGCCGGACAGGGCCGACAGCACCGAGCCAATCGCAAAGATGCTGATCCCCAGGCGCAGGGCCCGTTTGCGGCCGAAGCGGTCGCCCAGGCTGCCGGTGGTCAGCAACAGACCGGCGAAGACGAGGGTGTACCCGTCCACGATCCACTGCACCTGGCTGTTGGTGGCGTGCAGCTCGTCGATCAGCTTGGGGATCGCGACGTTGAGGATCGTGTTGTCCATCACGATGATCAGCAGGCTGATGCACAACGTCACGAGGGTGAACCACCTGCGCGCGTGGATGTGTGGATCGAGCGGCGCATCGAGCGGGTGTTCGGCGGTGAAGGTGGGACTGTTGCTCATCTCGTCGACGAGTCCTTTCGATACTGAACGGTCTCGTATCGTAAAGCATCGTGATGGCCGCCCGCCACCGAAACTGGCCGTCGTGGCGTGTGCAAGTCGTCACACCGGCCGCTGCTGCGCCAGGATCGGTGTGACTCGACCCAGACCAACGTGCAGGCGGTGACCATGTCCTTCGACCAGGAACAGCGCTTCGGTGACGTCACGGTGCGTGCCGACGAAGACCTCGTCGCCACGGTGACCATCCACCGGCCCCCCGACAACTACTTCGACCAGGCCCTCATCGCCTCGCTGGGCGACGCCTACGAGGCGATCGACGCCGACCCCGGCTGCCGCGCGATCGTGCTGTGCGCGGAGGGCAAGCACTTCTGCGCAGGGGCGCAGTTCCATGGCCCGTCGGGTTCACAGGGCATCGCCGCCATCGAAGGCCAGCGCCACCTGTACGACGAGGCGCTGCGGTTGTTCGCCGCCGCGACGCCGGTCGTCGCCGCGATCCAGGGCGCGGCGATCGGCGGCGGACTGGGGCTGGCGATGTCGGCCGACTTCCGCGTCGGGGTGCCCGAGAGCCGGCTCAGCGCGAACTTCGCGCGGCTCGGCTTCCACCACGGCTTCGGGCTGACCGTCACGCTCCCGGCGATCGTCGGTCAGCAGCGGGCGATGGAGATGTTGCTGGTCGGCGCACGCCTCGACGGTCGCGCGGCCCACGAGATCGGGCTGCTCGACCGACTGGTCGACGGTGACCAACTGACCGCGGCGGCGCACGCCTTCGCCGCCGACATCGCGCTGTCGGGTCCCCTGGCG
>JBBQTN010000473.1:0-2337 GCA_038213195.1 Acidimicrobiales bacterium
ATGCAACGGGTCAAGCGACGGGCTGTCCAGCGGTCCGGCGGTGGTCGTCGCGATGCGGACACGGATGCCAAGGGCGACCAGTCGCGGGACGACGTCGACGACCTTGTCGAAGTTGTCCGGCCCGCGAGCCATGTCGTTGACGTCGGGCAGGTGCGAGTCGAGCGAGATCTGCACGGCCACGCGTGGGTGGACGAGCGGGGCAGCACGACCGATCCGCCCGCCACCCAGCAACGTGCCGTTGGTGAGCAACACAAGCGGAAGTTCGTCGGCCATCGCCGCCACCGTCTCGGGCAACCAGGGGACCAGGAACGGCTCGCCACCGGTGACCCCGAGGCCGGTGAACCCCAGCTCGCGGGCCTGCACCGCCACCGCCAGCATCTGCGCGGAGGTGAGCTGGCGGCGTTCGCTGCGCGGCGACGACTCGGTCAGACAGTACGAGCAGGCGAGGTTACAGTGGTAGTTCGAGTACAGCCACACCCGTCCCGGGAGCTCGCCAGCAGCCACGGCGTCGGCGATCGCGGTCGACGTCATCCCAACCCGACCTCGTCGAGGCGCCGGGCGACGTCGTGCGACGTCGGCAGCTCGAGACCGGTCGCGAACCTGTTCAGGAACATCGTCGCCCCGACCGTGACCGTCAGCTCGACGAGCACGTGCTCGGGCCAGTGGGCGCGCGCCGCGGACCAGACCCGCTCGTCAATCGGCCCCCTGGACCCAGACAGCGCGTCGATCCAACCCAGCAGGGCCCGCTCGGCCGCGACGGGAAACACCTCGTCGAGCGATCCGTCGCCGCGCAGGGCGCGGATCTCGTCGAGCGACAAACCAACGTCGATCGCGACGACGGAGTGGGCGTCGACACAGTAGCTGCAGCCCTGGCGCACCGAGGTGCGCAGAATCGCCAGCTCCTTGGCACGCGTCGGTGCCGCGCCCGGACCGAGCGCAACCCCGACAAACCCCAACGTCGGCCCGACCAGCTCCGGCACCATCGCCAGCGCAGCCACAATCGGTCCCGGGTCGCCATCCGCGAAATACTGACGCACCGTCAGCGGCGCCCGCGCCGCGTCCACCAGCTCCGTACGCGACATGCGGAGATCCTTGCACCGCTCGACGCTCCCAGCGCGCCAGGAGGGAGTGTGCAGCGGGCATCGGCTCCGTCGCGCCGCCAAGCGCCCTACGCGCCACCCGGGCCTCACCTGGCGCCGCCACCTCTGCCTCACTCAGGGGAACTCCAGCGGCGCGCTCCCCCGGATTCGCCGGGGATGATCGCGCTGTTTACGTCCGACGAATTCCCCACCGATGCCGTGATGTCGTCAGCTCGCCGGCTGTGTGGCGATTCGATCGAGCTTCTCCAACGTCGTGATCAGCGCCATCTTGGGCACGACGGGGAAGCGCAGCTGCGAGCGCATCGCCTCCGGTACGGACTCCCAATCGAAGCCACTCCAGTCGCAGTAGAGGGTCACGTCCGTTGCGCCGGAGCCGGCGGGTGTCAGTTCGTAGCCGTAGACGTGACCGAGCGGCGTGCTGTCGACGCCGCCGACGGTCCACTCGAGCAGGCGGTCGGGGCTCATCCGGGTGACGACGTTGCGCACGGTGTACTTGCCGAGCGGCAGATCGCCGAGGGCGTCGCGGTCCATGTCGACGATGAAGGAATCGCCGACAGCATGGAGCGGCTTGGCATCCGCCGCGGTGACGAGCATGTGCGACCCGTCGATCTCGACGTGTTTCGCTGGGTTGGTGACGATGCCGAAGATGTCGCTAGCGGAGGCAGCAATCCGGCGGGCGGCGGACACACGGTCATCGGACATCACCGCATGCTAGTGTTGCGTGAACGATGGTCTTTGACTCCTGGTTGCTTTAGGGAGAATTTCGTCGGCGGTCTTGGTCCAGGTGAACGATTGGCACCGTTTGTTCCAGCCGTCGATGAAGGCTTCGATGGCGGCGATGAGGTCTTTGACGCTGGTGAAGGTCCCACGGCGGATCGCCTGTCGGGTGATGATCCCGAAGAAGATCTCGACCATGTTCAGCCACGAGCCCGAGGTCGGGGTGAAGTGCATGGCGACCCGCGGGTTCTTCGCGAGCCAGGCTCGGACGTCGGGGTGCTTGTGGGTGGCGTAGTTGTCCACCACGATGTGCAACTTGACCCGCGGGTAGGTCTTGGCGACGTGCTTGAGGAAGCGAAGGAACTCTTCGTGACGGTGCCGCGGGTAGCAGGCGTCGGTGATCTTGCCGGTCGCGACCTCCAACGCCGCGAACAGTGTGGTGGTGCCATGGCGCACCGAGTCGTGGGTTGCCTTCTCCGGTAGTCCTGGACGCATCGGCAGGATCGGCGCGGTGCGGTCC
>JBBQTN010000474.1:0-2328 GCA_038213195.1 Acidimicrobiales bacterium
CCCCGGTCAACGGTCGGAGCAGCCGTTCGAGCGAATCCGCCCTGGCTGCCAGCACCGCCCTGGCGACGCGACGCCCTCGCGGAGTGAGCTTGACGACCACGACCCTCGCGTCGGCGCCGGGGTGGCGTTCGACGAGACCGTCCTCGACGAGCCGGTCGACGAGCCGAACGCCTCCCGACGGGGTCAGCCCGACCACCCGGCGCAGCTCGTCGAGCGAGCGGTCTCGCGGCGCGTTGTGCAGCGCGACGAGAGCAGCTGGCGCGGCATCGGATCGTCCGGCCGCCAGTTCCGCCGCGGTGCGCATCCCGTCCGTCGCGAGCAGCGTGAGCGCGCCGAAGACGTTGGTCGTGTGGTCGCCGGTCTCACCCACAGTTCACTCGTACCCCGGTTGATGATCGACAAGACCGGGTATATGAGTGAGTCACACAACCAGAGGAGGATCACCACATGACGACCATCACTGCTTCCTTCGACGTCACGAAGTGGGACGAGCACAGGTTCGACGTGCGCGCCGGCGCGGCCAAGCTGACCAAGGCCCGCGTGACGAAGGCGTACAAAGGCGACATCCAGGGCGACTCGGTGACCGAGTGGCTGATGGCGTACGCATCGGACGGAACCGCATCGTTCGTCGGGCTGGAGCGGATCAACGGGTCAGTGGGTGGACGCACCGGCACGCTCGTGCTCCGGCACGTCGGCACCTACGCCGACGGGGCGGCCAAGGCCGAGCTGTCCGTGGTCGGCGGCTCGTGCGCCGGCGAGGTCGCGGGCGCCCACGGTGCCGGCGAGTTCGTCGCCGATCCGGCGGGAAGGATCTCACTCGACCTGACCTTCGGCTGACACCCGGCGGCGCGGATCGGTCGTGCGATGCGTGGTGCCCGCAGCAGTCGCGGTCAGGGTCACAGCGATGCTGCGGGGCCGCCCATCAGCGGCCCCGCAGCTCGGCAGTTGCCTTCGACAGCGAGGGCGACGCGCGTCACCCGTGGATGATGTCCAGATCGTCGCGAACGCCGTTACGGTCGACGGCCGCCCTGGGCCGTGCACCAGCCCGACGCTCCTGCCGACACTGCCGTCCGCCCCCTTCCCCATGGAGCCTTGGATGACCCAACCTGCCAGTCCCCGACCCACGTTCGAACACCACCTGCAGGGTGACTGGCGCAACGCTGCGCTCATCGACGATGTCCGCCGCGGCCTCGGCCGCCACCCGCGCCGGCTGTCTCCGCGCTGGCTGTACGACGATCGCGGCAGTGAGCTGTTCGATCAGATCACCCGGCTCCCGGAGTACTACCCGACAGAGGCGGAGCGTTCGATCCTCCGGGCACACGCCCCTGCGATCGCGGCGCGCTCCGGGGCTGACACGCTGATCGAGCTTGGCTCCGGCACGTCCGACAAGACGCGCACGCTGCTCGATGCGTTCACCGCGACGGGCCAGCTCCGGCGGTTCGTGCCCTTCGACGTCAGCGAGCAGACCCTGCGCGACGCGGCGGACGAACTGCGCGCCCTGTACCCCGGGCTCGCCGTGCATGGTGTGGTCGGCGACTTCACGCTGCACCTCGCCCACCTCCCGTCCGGCGGGCTCCCGATGGTCGCGTTCCTCGGTTCGACGATCGGCAACCTCTACGTCGAGGAGCGGCGCGCCTTCCTGCACAACCTTGCCGCCAACCTCCCCGCCGGCGCGTCGCTGCTGCTTGGCGTCGACCTCGTCAAGTCGCTGGATCGCCTCGTGCCGGCGTACAACGACGCGCAGGGCGTCACGGCGCGCTTCACCCTCAACCTCCTCGATGTGCTCAACCGCGAGCTCGGGGCGGACTTCGACACCGACGCGTTCGACCACGTCGCCCTCTGGGATCCGGTGCACGAGCGGATGGACCTGCGGCTGCGCGCCAACGACGACCAGCGGGTCACGATCCCCGGCGCCGGGATGCACCTCGAGCTGAACGACGGCGAGGAGATCCGAGTCGAGATCTCGACCAAGTTCCGCCCCGAGCGCATCGGCGCCGAGCTCGCCGACGCGGGTTTCACCGTGCGCGAGACGTGGACCGACGAGCGCGGCGATGTCGCGCTGCTCCTCGCCGAGGTCACGGCGATCCCCGTTGCCGCGGCGTGACAGCGACCGCCATGGCGACGGCGACGGCTGCGTCCTCCGACAGACGGGACGTGCCGTGTGGGAGGACGCAGACCAGCGAACACAACCCGACTCAGGCGCTGTCGGCCACCGCGGCGGACTCACGTTGCAGGCGGTCCAGAACGGTGGCGAACCCGCCGCGCACCCTGCTCGTCGTGCGCCCACTGGTGCGCACCACCAGATCGTCGGCCCAGCGGATCACCGCC
>JBBQTN010000475.1:0-2312 GCA_038213195.1 Acidimicrobiales bacterium
GATCAGCGGCAAGTTCTGACGCAACGAGATCCATGACCCGTCGTTGGTGAGATCGGTGCCATAGACGCCGATGCGCATCTCGCCGTCGGAGCCAATGGCCAGTGTTGCCTCGCCGTCGACCAGCGGTTTGACGACACGACCTTCGCTCATGTAGCCGCCGCGGATGTGGACGAACTTGAAGCCGCCGTTGAACGTGGCCACGAGTGCGGGAACAGCCGCCGCCATGACGCTCGCGCCGTTGTTCCACGGTCCACCGCCCGGGAGGCTCGTGCCGTTGAACAGAGCGGCGTGCAGCCGCGTCCGATCGAACACGGCAAAGGCGGCAACAACATTGGGTTGATCGGCGAACGGACGAATCGTCGTTCCCCACACCACCGGACGGTCACCACTCGAAGCTAGGACCGTCCACTGCCCATCGCCGGAGCCGCTTCCGGTCAGCGCCGTCGGCATCGGCTCGGGCTGTAGTTGGGCCGGTTCGAGCGACGGGCTGACCGACGACGGAGCAGCCGATGGGGTGGTCGGCGGTGAGCCTTGCACCCCAGAGCTGACTGGTGCCGGTGACACCGTCCCAGATCTCACCGGTGCCGGCTCGGATGTGTCCGACCCGGGGCCAGCTGGCTGCGGGCCCTGATCGAACGAGGAGCCGGGCTCGGCCGACGGGACCGGTGAGGCGGACGACGAGGTTCTACCGGTGGCGCAACTCGACACCAGTTGGGCGAATGCGACGACCACGACCGCGGCCATCCTTCGGCCGACCGCACAGCGATGCGGCTGGGCGAACATGTCCCGGATCGTAGGCGCCGCGATGCTGCGGGGCCGCGCACGTTCAAACGCGTGAGCACCCGGTGGCATCGTCGGGGATGCGGCGCGACGACTTGAGATTTGAAGGTGTTTGCGGGTGCTGCGGTGCCGGCGGGAAGCTGTGTTGTGGTCGCTGGGCCGCCGCGTCGTGTGTCGCTCCTGTTCGGTGTCGTGGGTGGTGGTCGCTGGATTGCTCGTCCCTGGCAGTTGGCTGAGCTGATCGCGTTCGACGTCGCGGTGCTCGTCCAGTTGCTGTGGTCCGTGGTCAACCATCCACCGACGTCGCGGCGCTGCACCCGTTTGCGGCTCCGCTTCGAAGCCGTCAGACAGCACCGAAACGCAGGAAGCGCACGGGGGGCAACCGCGGATAGACCTACTCCTCAGCCACCACGGACATGTCAGGGAAGCAAGAAAACTGCCGAGAGCTCTGACGGGCTATTGCCTTCGACGATCTGCGCTTATAGTGCTCCGGACGGCTACGTTTCGGATCCGATCCGTCCCCCACGATGAGACGGATCCCAACGAGCACGACGGAGGCGACCCCTGCACGAACACGATGTCTCTGCAGCGACGGCCCGTTCCCGGAGGAGGATCGCGCCAGATCCTGGAAATGATCGGCGAGTCGTTGGCGTCCGGCAAACCGACCCTCGGGCCGATCGGCGTCCGGTTCGAGTACGCGTTCGCCCACCGTTACGGCGTGGATGATGCCGTGGCTGTGCCATCTGACGAGGGCCCTGGAGTCGTGCTGCGCGCCCTCGGCGTCGACGGTTGCGCCGTGATCGTTCCGGCGAATACGTTTCAGCGCACCGCTGCAGCCGTCATCGGTGCAGGGGCGACGCCACGTTGCGCCGACTGTGACCCGGCAACATTGGCTCTCGATCCGGATTCGGTGGCCGCGCTCATCGGCGCGCGCACCGCCGCGGTCGTCGTGGTGCATCGGCGGTTAAATCGCGCCCAGCGTTCTCGACCTGCAGGGGCTGTGCGAGGCATCAGGCTTCGCCCTCGTCGAGGACGCCGCATACGTCCACGGCGTGCGGCTCGACTGCCGGGGTGCCGGTACCTTTGGTCTCGCCGGAGCGTTCTCCTTAGACCTGACCAAGGTGATCGCAGGCGGCAAAGGGGGACGCTGGTCACCGGAGACCAGTGGATCGCCGAAAGAGCGGATCTACCGCGACGAGGGGAAGGCTTCGTTCCTGACCAAACATGCGCACCCGCCTGGGGCGCAACTGGCGATGAGCGAGCCGCTTGCGGCGATCCCCTCAGCCAGCTCCCCCGGTTGGACGGGTTCATCCAAGCGGCGCAGTGACGTGGCCGCGGGATACGATGAAGCCTTCCAGGAGTTCGGGATGACACCGTGGGCGTCCCCGAGCGCGCCGTCACCAGCTACCGCGGGTACGTCACCTACCTGCCGCCTGGCGTCGATCGCGCCGTGCGCAAGCAGCGCCTATGCGACGAGTGGGACGTGTTCCTCTCGGGCGAGGTGTGCGAGGTCCCGTTGCACCAGCAGCCGC
>JBBQTN010000476.1:0-2300 GCA_038213195.1 Acidimicrobiales bacterium
GTTCAACACCGAACGACTCCACAGTGAGCTCGGCGACAAGACCCCGACCGAGATCGAAGACGACTATCGTCACCAATCTCAGCCCGAAGCGGCATGAGAAACCAACCCAACGATCCTCCGCGGATCCCAGGCCGATTCAGAACCCCCGCCAAGACCACGCTCGCGGTCCCGAAGTCGACCTCGGCCTCAGCACCCAACCGGTGCTGCTGAGGGACCATCACCTCGACCAACGGCACATCCATCCGCCGGCGAACCTCGGCCACATAGCGGCGCACCGTCGACTCACCCACCTGCGCCTGATGCTCATCGATCAGGCGCTGCCACACCCGCCGCGCCGTATGACGCTGCTTACGCGGCGCCAACCGGTCCGCCAACAACCAACCGTCGATCGTCGGCTTCCACTGGTCCAACACCGGCGCCGACCGTTGCGGCCGCTGACGTTCAGGCGGCACCGCCGACGCCAACGCCTGACGCACATCACGGCGATGCACCCGAAACCGCCGCGCCAGCTCACGCACCGACAACCCCTCGCGCTCATACGCCTTACGGATCTGCTCGTACAACGCCACCCTCGACCTCTTCGGCATCACCCACGATCCACGGGCCAGCACACCCAGCGCGGACCCCACAGGTGGGGCCAAATCAGATGAGCACTACCCGCCCAAGTGGGGCCAGATCAGAAGAGCACACCCACGTCGACGTCTCGATGATCGAACTTCCCCATGTGCCCTCCCTCGAGCTGTCCCCTGAAGATGCTCGAACGGTGCGACCGCCATCAACCACCTTACGAATCAGCGCCGAAGAGCATGTCCCCGTCAAAGGTCAGCCGCACCCGGACAGCCTGGGCGCGGACCGTCGACGGCGCACAAGGCGGCACCTGGGACCACGCCCACCTGCTCGGCACCGCCGCCCTCGACGCCTACCGCGGCTACACCGCCCAATCGCGCTCCCGGCATCCCACCCACACCTGGAACACCGCCACCATCCCGACCGTCGACTTCGGCGGCCGGCTCGCCCACCAACCCGATCCCGACGACCAAGTCGTCGCCGCCCTCGCCCGGATCCCCGATACGAGGTTGGCCGCAGTCGACGACCCGTGGATCATCGACCGCCAACTTCGCCACACCATCGCCACCCACCACGCCGAACTCGATCGACAACCCCCCGACCGCCAACTCCAACTCGACACCGCCGGACGGGAACTCGCAGCCGCCCGAACCAGACTGGCATCGACCGACGCCGCCGTCACCGCGACACGTGATCGGCTCGACAACCTCGGGACGTTCGTCGGGCTGACCCGTGACGGTCGCGCCGAACGACGCGGACTACAAGTCCAGCTCCACACCCACCAGGGCGTCGCCATCGCCGCGGCCGGCTACGTCGCCCGAGCCGAGACACGGGTCGAACGATTCCGACGCGAGCAGGCGGCCCACGACACCCACGAACAGGCCCACGGCTGGCGGCGCGAGGCGATCGAACGCGAGCGGGATCGTCTCGATCAACACTGGACCGACGTCGCACTCGCCTGCGTCCACGCCGACCAACCCCTCGCCCACGGCGTCGGACCACTGCGCATCGCGCACCGGCACCTCAACGGGCAACTCGCAGCAATCCACAAAACCATCCCACCCGACCGAAGCCGCGACCGCGACACCGCCCGTGACGACCTCGCCCACGTCGTAGGCCGCCGTGTCGAAGCCCGACGAAATGTTGCCGCGGCCAAAGCCGAACTCGACCAGCACACCGCCCGCCGCTGGCCGCGACGTGACCGCCACGCCATCGAACGATCCAGCCAACGGCTCGCACTCGCCCGCAACCACCTCGACGAGGCCGCTCAACTCGCGAGTCGCGCTGGGAGTCAGCTCGACCATGTCCTGCAACACCAGCACACCCGCGCGGCCGCGCTGGCAGCCACTGCAGAGCAACGGCACGGGCTCTCGAAGGGAATCGAGCACGTCGACCAGGCCCTCGACCGCACCCGCACCCAACGCGTCATCCAACTTGCTGACCACCCGACCGACCTACACCTCGCAATCCTCGGACCCGTTCCCACCGGCGCCGCCGGGCGAGCCGTGTGGTGCCACCAGGCAAGCCGACTCGAACACCACCTCGACCAACACAGCAGTCAGGACAACAGCATCTGGCGACAACTCATCCACAAGCTCTCCGACACACCAGCTCTCGCCCAGTTCGCCGACCACCACATCCCCCTTCACTCGCTCAGCGACGAGCACGACACATGGCGGCAAATCACCCAGCTCGTTACCGAAGTCCGGCCCGCCAACATCGAGCACCCACAT
>JBBQTN010000477.1:0-2264 GCA_038213195.1 Acidimicrobiales bacterium
GCCGCTACCGCCCCACCGACAAAGTCCTCGCCTTCCTCGACAACCTGTAACTATGCCGCGCCGCAACCAGCCGCCAGCCAGGCTCGCCACCGGTCAGCGCTCACCCCCTCGGCATAGTCGCGGTGTCGGCATAGATCGATCATGATCAGGTCGTTGCGGCACACAGCTTCGATGGCTTTGCCGACGGTGTTGTCGGCGACGGCGCGGTAGAGGTGCTCGACGAGCTCGACGGCGGTGAAGTAGCGGACCTTGAACCCGGCGGCGACGGCGGCTTGTCCGAGGCCGATCAGGTAGTGGGTTTTGCCGGTCCCGGCGGGGCCGACGAGGCACAGGTTCTCCGCTCGGTGGATCCACTCGAGGGTGACCAGGTAGTCGTTGCTGGTCTTCGGGATCGACGATTCGGTGAGGCGGAACTCGTCGAGGGTCTTGTCGACGGGGAACCGCGCGGCGGTCATCCGGGCGCGGGTGTTCGAGGCGTCGCGGGCGGCGATCTCGGCGTCGACGAGGACGCGCAGGACCTCGTCAGGTGCCCAGCGTTGCGTCCGGGCGGTGGCCAAGATGTCGGGTGCTTGGCGGCGGATCGCAGCCAGCTTCAACCGTTTCAGCCCGGCCTCGAGATCGGCCGCCAACACCGGCGCTGCGGGTCGTGGCGTGGTCATCCGAGGTTCTCCATCCGGTACGCGTCGAACGAGCGGACCTCGGCGGTCGGGAGCCCGACGACGACGTTCATCCCGCCGGCGGCGGGTTCGGGCAGGGCAGTGCCGATCGCCAGGATCGAGCGCACGTCGGCGGCGCGGAACCTGCCGAACCGTGCTGCTCGGGCGACCGCCCTGGCCACGAGCTGCGGACCATGCGCCGGGATCAGGTCGTCGACGATCTCGATGATCTCCTTCGGCAACATCGTCGACCCGGCAGCAGCACCTTGACGGATGAACTCCTCGGCTGGTTGACCGAGGGCGAGGAACTCCCGCTCGGCGTCGGTGCGGGCCCGTGGCCCTCGTGACGGCGCCCTACGCGGTGTCGGGTAGTGCTCGTCAAGCACCGCTGCGTCGCCGGGGGCGAGCTGCACGTGATCGGCGACGAGGTTCCCGTCGAGGTCGTAGATCCGCACCCGCCCGTCGAAGGTGACCGCCTCCACCGTGGCCGCGACGAGGCGATACGGGACCGAGTAACGCGCCGACGCGATGCGGATCGTGGACAGCTTGTCGACCTTGCGCAACTCGGCGTGCCCGATGCGTGGGCGCAGCATCGGCAACTCGCGCAGCAACACCCGTTCCTCGATCAACCGCACGTTCGGGACTGCGCAGGTCTCGGAGTGCACACGGGCGTTGACCTCGGCGCACCAGTCTCGGCAGGCGTCGTTCAACACGACCAGGTCATCGGAGTCCGGCAACACCAGATCGGTCTTCGCGTAACCGACGAGGTTCTCGACGATGCCCTTCGACTCCGGGTCGGCCGGATGACAGAAGTCCGGCGCGAACCGAAAATGCGTCGCGAACCTGACGTAGTCCGGTGTCGGGATCACCACGTTGGCGACGGTGCCGCCCTTCAAGCAGCCCATCCGATCCGCCAACACCTTGCCCGGCACACCACCCAACGTGTCGAAGCAATCGGCAAGCATCCCCAGCGTCGTCGCTGCGGTCTCGTCACGGGCGACGCGCACGAACCTCACCCGAGACCAGGCCAGCACCGCGCAGAACACCTTCAACCCGTTCGGCAGCAACCCCCAGTCGATCACCACCGTCTCACCAGGCACCCACACCGCCGGTCGCCGCTGATGGCGGCCGATCTCGCCACGAACCTGCTTCTTCACACCAGCGACCAGACGCCGGAAGTTGCGGTCCGACCCGGCATACCCGGCAGCACGCGCCGCCGGCAACAACCGCTTCGCGGTGCCCCGCCCATTCGCTTCACGGACCAGATCAAGCACCACCGACCGGACCGTGTCGGTGTTCTTCGGCACCGGCGCCCGCTCGGCACGCACATCATCCAGTTGGCCCGCCTCATGGGCAAGCACCTTGCGTTTCACCGTCTTCGGGTCCACCCCACACACCTCAGCAGCGGCGCGATACGACCCCAGACGCGCGTACACATCAACAACATCCATGTTCTTCCTCGCTGACAACAATGGAGCCCACCCCTCGAGCGTGTGATCTTGAACTGACTTGGTCGTCGTTCACGATCACCGCCCGAGGCGGCCCGCAGGTGGATCTACCTACCCACCACCGCGAGGACTTTTCCTGGCCACCACCGAGGACTTTGAC
>JBBQTN010000478.1:0-2247 GCA_038213195.1 Acidimicrobiales bacterium
ACCATCCTGACCAACGTTGACGAGTCGATGGAACTCTGCAGCGAGGAGACGTTCGGACCGGTCGTCTCGATCTACGTCGTGGAGTCTGACGACGAGGCCGTCCGACTGGCGAACCTCACGACGTACGGCTTGAATGCCGCGGTACTGACCCGTGATGTGGGCGCCGGTCAAGCGATTGCGCGGAGGTTGAAGGCCGGCACAGTCAATGTCAACGAAGGGTACGGCGCCGCTTGGGGCTCGACCTCCGCGCCGATGGGAGGCATGGGGGACTCCGGGTTGGGTCGTCGCCACGGACTCGAAGGATTGTTGAAGTACACCGAACCGCAAACCGTTGCCACTCAGCGCATATTGGGGATCGGTGGACCCCAAGGACGAACCGACGAGCAGTGGGCCGCAATGTTGTCGGCCGCGGTGCGCGCGCTCAAGCGGCTGCGAGTTCGGTGACCGACTCCACCGCTGCTGACGCGAGCGCAGACTTCGACGTCATCATCATTGGCTCCGGGTTTGGCGGCTCAGTATCCGCGCTTCGATTGGTGGAGAAGGGTTACCGAGTTGCTGTGATCGAAGCGGGCAGACGGTTCGACGAATCGACCTACCCCAAGAATTCATGGGACCTGCGCAATTTTTTGTGGGCACCCAAGCTGGGGTGCTTCGGGCTTCAACGAATTCATCGGCTCCCGAACGCGCTGATTCTTGCCGGCGCCGGAGTTGGTGGAGGGTCACTGGTCTACGCGAACACCTTGTACGTGCCACCGCCGGAGTTCTTCGCCGATCGGCAGTGGAGTGGTATCACCGATTGGACCGCGGAACTTGCGCCGTACTACGACCAGGCGTCGCGCATGTTGGGTGTCATCGTCAACCCCACCATGACGCCAGCAGATGACGCGATGTTGGCCGTGGCGACCGAAATGGGAGTCGAGTCAACTTTTCGTCTCACGCCGGTTGGGGTGTTCTTCGGCAGCGATGACACTCCGGCTCCCGGTGTCACGGTTGACGATCCTTTCTTCGGTGGAGTGGGACCGGCGCGTACCGGCTGCATGCAATGTGGGGAGTGCATGACGGGATGTCGACACAATGCCAAGAACACCTTGCCAAAGAACTACCTCGGCCTGGCCGAATCCGCCGGCGCGGTGGTGATGCCACTGACGACAGTCGTATCTATCGATCCCGTCGGGGCCGGGTGGATGGTGGGAGTTGAACGGACCGGTGCGTGGATTCGCAAGGAACGTCGCGTCCTGCGGGCGCCGCAAGTAGTGGTGGCCGCTGGGACGTACAGCACCGCTCGGCTGCTGCACCGAATGCGGGATGACGGTCGACTCCCGGCCTTGTCTCCGATGCTGGGCCGATTGACGCGTACCAACTCCGAATCATTGGTCGGGGCGGTCGCCAAGGATCGAGCTATCGACTTCACCTCCGGTGTGGCGATCACGTCGTCGTTTCACCCCGACGCGCACACGCACGTTGAGCCCGTTCGGTACGGCAAGGGGAGCAACTCGATGGCGTTGCTCGGGACCGTCTTGACCGATGAAGAACCAGGGCGTGCGCGTTGGCGTACGTGGTTGGCAGCGGTGGCGAGGGAGCCCGTCGCACTGAACTTGGTAAGCACCACGAGGCGCTGGTCGGAACGCACCGTCATCGCGCTTGTCATGCAGTCATTGGACAATTCGATTGTGGTGTCCAGTACGCGCTCGAAGCTAGGTCGTTGGCGACTCACATCGCGACAAGGGGAAGGCACGCCGAATCCGACCTGGATCCCGGCCGCGAACGAAGTCGCTCGTCGACTCGCTGCACGACTCGGTGGACGACCTGCCGGAAACTTAGGCGACATCGTTCAGGCACCGTTCACCGCGCATCTCGTGGGTGGTGCGGCCATTGGTGAGTCCGCAGCAACCGGAGTGATCGATCCCTACCATCGCGTGTACGGCTATCCCACAATGCATATCGTCGACGGCTCAGCGGTGACGGCGAATCTCGGCGTGAACCCTTCGCTCACGATCACCGCACAAGCCGAACGCGCGATGGCCCTCTGGCCCAACAAGGGCGACCTCGACCCCCGCCCCGCTCCCGCTGATGCCTACGAGCAGCCTGCCTACAAGCACGTCGACCCCGTCGCGCCACGGCACCCCGTCGTCCCCGAAACCGCCCCCGCCGCCCTCCGTTTCCCTGCGTAAACGTTCCCTCAGATTCTTGGATGAATGTGGCATTAGCTCTAACGTCTCAGATCGTGAGGTCAAGCCATATTCCGAT
>JBBQTN010000479.1:0-2229 GCA_038213195.1 Acidimicrobiales bacterium
TGCTGATCGACAGCGCGGCTCGCTTCCAGGGCGGCGCGTCGCACCACCTGCGCGATGTCTCGCGGCGCAGCATCCGGGCCCTGGCGGAGCGTTGCGACGACGACGTCGCCCACTCCGCCCACGTCGCCGAGCTCGCACTGCAGCTGTTCGACGGGACACAACTGCTCCACGGACTCGGGGCGGAGGCCCGCGAGTACCTGGAGGCCGGCGCGCTGCTCGCCAACGTCGGCCTGGTGATCGCCCATTCCAAGCACCACCTGCACGCCTACTACGTGATCCGCAACTGCGAGCTGACCGGACTCACCGATCAGGAGATCGAGATCATCGCGCTGATCGCCCGGTACCACCGCAAGAGCGCGCCGAAGCCGTCCCACGCCGACTTCTCGCGGCTCGGTCCGCAGGACCAGCACCTCGTGCGCGTGCTCGCCGGTCTGCTGCGCGTCGCGATCGGGCTCGACCGCAGCCACGACGGGCGTGTCGTCGGACTCGGCGTGCACGTCCGCGGCGGGCGGCTGGTGGTCGAGGCCCGCGCCCCTGGGCGCGCCGACCTCGAGCTCGAGATCTACACCGCCAACGATCGCAGCGCACTGCTCGCCGAGGTGCTCGGCAAGCCCGTCGAGGTGATCGCCGCAGCGCTGCCCGGTGTGCTCAGTCCGGCGTGACGAACCCGCGGATCAGCCCGGCCAGCTCCAGCGGACGGTCGCCCTGGATGCTGTGACCTGCACCGTCGACGACCTCGACCGTGATCTCGGGCCGCCGCCTGCGGGCCTCGGCGACATCGTCATCGTCGACGACCGGCGAGATCCCGCCCCGCACCAGCATCAGCGGGCAGGCGATGCGCGCGAAGTCCTCCCACAACGGCGACATCGCCGCGGCCGTCGGATCCGCGTCCGGTGTCGTGTGGTCCGAGCCGCCGGTCGCCGGCGGGTCGCTCGGGCCCGCGGTCGGGTCGTTCGAGCCGGCGGTCGCAGCCGGCGGCGGGTCGTCGGCGCTGGCCGGAGCCGGGTCGGCGTCGCGGGAACGAGCGTGGGTGCTGCGGTCGTAGTTCCACTGCCAGCTGCCGTCGTCGAGCTGGTGGGCGTTGTGCAGGATGCCGCGGCGCAACGAGCTCTCGGTACGAGTCGGATTGTGCTCCGTCGTCCGTTCGAGCAACGCCTCGAAGCTCGGGAAGCTCTGCGGCCCGTTGACGAAGTCGAGGACCGCCTTGGCCTTCTGTTGGTTCACGCCGGGCGTGATGTCGACGAGGATCAACCTGCGCACCAGCTCGGGGTGCCGCACCGCGAGCTGCATCGACGTCATCCCGCCGAGTGACATGCCGATCACCGCAGCGGCGTCAGGGGCGAGGGCGGAGATGACCACGGCCACGTCGTCGGCGAGGTTCTGCGGCGTGTACGCCCCGTCCTCGCGCCACCCGGAATGACCGTGGCCGGGGAGGTCGACGGCGACGGCCGAGACGTCGGGGCCGAGGGCCAGGAGCACGGTGTCCCAGGTGTGCGCGTTCTGTGCACCGCCGTGGACGAACACGAGACGCGGCGACGTCACCCCCCACACCAGCGCGCTGACTGCCCGACCCGCAGTCACCTCGACCTCCGTGCGCCGTACGCTCGGGGCGCCGCGCAGCGGTATTCCGTATTCGGAGGCGTTCTCGTGAAAAAGGCCGAACTCGTCGTAGGCGATGCGCTCCATCGCCGACATCGTTCCAGGTTCGCACTGCTCGTCTGCAGTGCGGCGATGGTGATCGCGGCGTGCTCCAGCAGCAAGACGGCCGCACCGGCCACAACGACGACCACAACGACGACATCGACGACGACATCGACGACGACGGCCGCAACCACGACGGTCTCGACGGCGCCGGCAACGACGATCCGTCCGGCCGCCACCACCGCATCGTCCACGACGACGCCCGCAACCACTGCTCCGACGACGACCACCACGCCCGCGACAACCTCGTCCACCTCGTCCACCTCATTGCCGGCGTCGACCGAGCCGGCCACCTCGGTGTCGTCCGCCGGCTCAGCAGCGGCGGCACCGGGCGGCACCGCGTCCACCGGGATCCAGCCGGGGCCGAGCGGGGACGCGTTCTACCAGCCCCCGACGCCGATCCCGGGCGAGGCCAACGGCGACCTGATCTGGGCAACGAAGCTCGACCGAGCGATCGCCAACGCCACGACGTGGCAGGTGCTGTACCGCAGCGAGAACCTGCAGGGGCAGCCGATCGCAGTCAGCGGG
>JBBQTN010000480.1:0-2209 GCA_038213195.1 Acidimicrobiales bacterium
CCGGCTGACCCACCCGACACTGGGAACCTGTGACGCGCCGGGTTCACCGATCCACGTCGACGACGGTTTCTACGAGTCGGACCTCGTCGCCGTACCGGTCGGGGCACACACCGATGAAGTGTTCGTCGGCGTGCTGGGGCACGACCTTGCCGAGCTGATCGAATGGCGGGAGGTCGGCCTTGTCTGAGCAGCGGCCATTGCGCGAGCTCCGGGTGCTGACGTTCGGTGCGTTCGTCGCCGGCAACACCGCTGCTCTGCTCCTCGCGGAGCTGGGCATGGATGTGGTGAAGATCGAGTCGCACGCCCGGCCCGAGGCGTTGCGCTACAACTACTTCTTCGACCACCCGGATGTCCTCGAGCCATCCGGTGTGCCGACCACGGCCCTCTACGGAGGGCTGGCGCGCAGCGTGCGCAGTGCCGCCGTTGAGTTGGGTTCGCTCGTCGGGCCGTCCGTCATCCACCGCCTCGTAGCGAACGCCGACGTGGTCGTGGAGAACTTCCGCCCGCACGTGCTCGACCACTTCGGTTGCGGTTTCGAGGACCTGCAGGCCGTGAACCCGCGGCTGACGATGTTGTCGATCTCCGGCTACGGGCGCACGGGACCGCGCGCCGGGTATGCGGCCTATGCCTCCAACATCTGCAATCACGTCGGGCTCTCGGCCGCGTGGGGGCACACTCACGGCTATCACTTCGACTATGTCGCCGGCTACCACGGCACGCTCGGTGTGCTCGCTGCATTGCGTCGCGCCGCACAGACTGGCATCGGTACTCACCTCGACCTTGCCCAAGTGGAGGCAGGCGCCAGCGTGATGATGCCGATCCTGGTGGACGGAACAGCGCTGTCGGCGATCTACGAGCGGCGCGACAATGCTCCGCCCAGCTCAGTGTTCAGCGCCGTGGTCGCTTGCGCCGGTGCTGATCGATGGCTGGCCGTCGACGCCGAGGATCTCGACGACTGGGAGTGCTTGCGCACGGCGCTGGGCCTTGGGGGCGTCGCAGCCCTGCCCTCGCCGGCGACGCTGGACGAGACGCGCGAGTCATTGATCGCATGGGCCGCCGAGCGCTCGCCCTACCAGGCCGCGCATGTGCTGCAACGCGCAGGCATTCCGGTCGCTCCGGTGCAGGACGCAGCCGATCTGGTGCGCGATCCGCAGCTGCGGGCGCGAGGGTTCGTCACCGAGATCGATCATCCCGACCTCGGCTGTGTCGAATACCCGGGTGCAGTCGAGCGGACGGTCCAGCCGTCCGGCGGCGTGAAGGGCCCGGTGCCGCGGCTCGGCGAACACACCCGAGAGGTCCTCGCCGAGTGGGCAGGCATCGAGCGAGCGGAAGCGAACGAGCTGGCCGCGTCGGGAGCGGTCTGGATCCCGGATTGATGAGGCACCAACCGATCGCTACGAACCGTCGCGGGCTCCTGCGACGCGTCCACGGTGGGGCCCGTGACGGTTGACGAAGCCGACGATGAGCGCGCCGTGCGCGGCCTGGCCCTGGCGTACGCCCTGCACGCCGATCGGCGGGAGGGAGATCTGCTGGCGGAGCTCTTCGAGCCGGACGCCTCGCTGCGGATGGCGTGGCGCGACGCCTCGACGCCGCCGGCGGTCAGCCGCGGTCGTCGCCAGATCGCCGCGGTGGCCCGCCACCTCGGACGCTTCACCAGCACATTCCACCTGGTGGTGGCCAACCACACTGTTCACCTCCACGGCGACGTGGCCGACGGAGTCGTGTACTGCGTCGCCCACCATCTCAGCGAGGTCGAGGGCCGGAGCACTGATCAGGTGATGTACATCCGCTATCTCGACCGCTACCGTCGCACGGAGGGGACCTGGCACATCGCCGATCGGGAGACCCAGGTCGAGTGGGTCGAGGAGCGCGCCGTGCCGCGCTGATGCAGGCTCAGGAAGTTGTCGCGGCGTGGCCGAACACGTAGGGAGCCATCGTCTCCCGGGCGTCCTTGCGATACTGCAGCCACGCTGCGCCGCCGTAGTAGCCCAGGCTGCCGGGCTCGGCGTTGCCGTGGCCGTTGTAGTAGCTGATGCAGTCACGCAGCGGGGCTGAGTTGATGTCGGCGGTGCGGCAGTGGGCGGCGTACTCGTCCTCGGCTGCGTTGGTGATGTCGACGATCTGCTCGCCGCGGTCGCGCATCTCCGACAGCATCCACACCACGTACTGGCTGTGCGTCTCGATCGCATCGGTGAAGTTGAAGCTGCCC
>JBBQTN010000481.1:0-2185 GCA_038213195.1 Acidimicrobiales bacterium
AACATGAGAGACGCCGTAGACCTCTGTTCGGACATTGGTTTGGCTCCGCGACCCACGGATATCACCCAGGACGGGGACACGATCTGGGTCGGACTGTCCCGGAAGTTCACCCGCGCATACTGCCTTCTCGGCACCCCGCGAGGTGCACGCGAACGCCACTTCGCGTGCACCCTCAGCGGCACGCCAGGTACCTAGGGTTCATGGTCAGTAGGACGCTGGCAGCGCGGCGACCGTAGATTTCCGGGATGGGCCTGGCATGGGAGCAAGTGGTCGTGGACGCCGCCAACCCGGTGATGTTGGGCCGGTGGTGGGCGAATGCGCTCGGATGGATCGTGCTGAATGACGCGCCTGACGAGTTCGAGATACGGCCCACGGCGGATCGGGTACCCGGAATGATCTTCGAAACAGTCGGAGAGGCGAAGGGCGGCAAGAACCGTCTCCACTTGGACTTTCGGCCTGACGACCAGCAGGCCGAAGTCGCGCGACTCCTGGGCCTCGGCGCTCGGCATGCGGACGTAGGTCAAGGGCAGCAATCCTGGGTCGTGTTGGCAGACCCCGAAGGCAACGAGTTCTGCGTGCTGTCAACCAAACGCAATTAGCCACCTGACGCTGGAACCGCACCTACCTCTCTAGCCATTCCCGCGCCGCGATTGCCGGTTCACCCCACTCGAAAGCGAACGCGATCGGCACGTCGGCGGCCTCCGTGCGTCTCGTTCTTAGCGGAGCGTGATTACCGGCTCCAGGCCGTTGAGCGTGTCGTTTGAGCCACTCCCCCCATCCGTCGTCTCGTAGGTCGAGGCATCAACGATCGTCAGGAGATCGGTCGTAGGGGCGGAGGCTGGGGCACCGGATGGTCGGGAGTGGTCGCACGCGTACTGGCCGCCGGTCACCAGGATCGTCCAGACTGGGCGCTTGTCCCCGACCCTGCCGACGTCTTTCATCGTCGTCATCGTGGCGACATCCCTCGTGCTCTTCGCAACCTGAACGTGCCCGGCCTCCCCTGAGCACCCAGCGGCTTGCTGGTCGGCAATCGTCAGTAGACGAGTTCGAACGGAATCCTCGATTGCGTTAGCCGGGCTATTCGCACTCGCACCAGACTGCGTTCCACAGGCACTCACCGCCATCACGACGAGCGCCATCACAGGCACAACTGTCCGTCGATTCATGAAACTTGGACGCCACAGGTCGGGGCCGGGTTCCATCCCGACAGTTTCCCCCGCGCCGCGCCTCGGCGATGCCTAATGCCGGTTCTTTCTCTGTTGTGGGTCCACTGTTCGAACTACGCGGCGCCGGCGATGAAGGCGACGACGATGTAGTTTGCGTGGCGATCGAGGTTGCCGCGGGCTCGGTCGTAGCGGGTGGTGGTACGTGGGTCGGCGTGGCAGCCGACGCGGTGCTCTATGTCGGCCTGTCCCCTGAAAGCGCGCGTCGAGAAACGCGGTGCTAGGTCGGAGTCAGTACCTATTTCGGGGTGGCGAGGGTGGTGCTGACTTCGACCCACGACGTCAGGGTCTTCGCGGCCGCACCGGAGTCGATGGCGTCGTAGGCCACGACCAGCGCATGTGAGAGTCGATCAATCAATGTTGTGTCCTCATGCGCATTTGCGACGATGACGGGTCCGCCAACTTTGCGAGCGGCGCTGTCATGAGCAACGAGGGCCGCCGCGGCGTTCAACGCGACGGCATCGCGTACGGGATCCAACTCCGCGGATCGAACCGCACCGAGCACATCCGTCGCGATTCGTGCGTTGATGTCCGCGTCGCCGCCGCGCAGCGCATCTGCGGCGGGCCGAGCGATTCCCAAGTCCTGTGAATCGACAACGGATTCAACCGCCGCCCCGCTTGTGGTCTCCCACACTCGCGTCGGCGAAAGCGTCGTCATCTCGTCGAGCCCGTCCTCACCTCGTACGACCAGCGCCGACACTCCTCGAGTGGCGAGCACGTCAGCCATGAGCGGCGCCATTCGTCGATCGGCGACACCGATCAGTTGCGCAGATGGTTGGGCGGGGTTCGCTAACGGACCCAAGACGTTGAATACTGTGGACACGCCGAGTTCGCGACGAGTAGGGCCGGCAAAGCGCATCGCTGGATGAAAAGTCGGAGCGAAACAAAACGCAATCCCGACCTGTTCAACACATGACGCGATCTCGTCGGCCTCCAATCCGATCGCGACGCCGAGTCGTTCC
>JBBQTN010000482.1:0-2094 GCA_038213195.1 Acidimicrobiales bacterium
GGCCGTCGCGCACGCCGCGGCGGCGGTGGCCGGACTACCGCTGTGGGCGTGGTTGGCGGGCCGCGGCGACGGGCCGGTGACGATGCCGCTCCCGGAGATCCAGATCTTCGGCGGTGGCGCACATGCCGGACGGCGGATCGACATCCAGGACCTGATGGTCGTCGCGCCGGGAGCGACGAGCTTCGCCGAGGCCTTGGAGTGGACCGCCGAGGTGTACGGCGCCGCAGGCGCGCTGATGGCGCAACGTGGCCTGCTGGCAGGTGTCGCCGACGAGGGCGGCTGGTGGCCATCGTTCGACACCAACGAGGAGGCGATCGACGCGCTCGTCAGCGCGATCGAGCTGGCCGGCTTCGCGCCGGGGCGTGACGTGGCGCTCTCGCTCGACGTCGCTGCGTCCGAGCTGCTCCGCGACGGACGCTATGTGCTCGGGCTGGAGGGCCGCGATCTCGACAGCGCAGGAATGGTCGACCTCGTCACCACGTGGTGTGCGCACGCGCCGATCGTCTCGGTCGAGGACCCCGTCGACGAGCACGACCTCGACGGGTTCCGGGCGATCACCGCAGCGATCGGCGACCGGGTGCAGATCGTCGGCGACGACGTATTCGTCACCGAACCGGCACGGGTGGAGGCGCTCGACGGCGTGGCCAACGCGGTGCTGATCAAGCCGAACCAGGCCGGCACGCTGAGCCGATCCGTCGACTGCGTGGCGGCCAGCAGGCGAACCGGGCGGGGAACGATCGTGTCGGCGCGGTCGGGCGAGAGCGAGGACGTCACGATCGTGCACCTTGCCGTCGGCTGGGGTGCCGGTCAGCTGAAGGTCGGCTCGATCGCCCGCGGCGAACGCACGGCCAAGTGGAACGAGGCGCTGCGCATCGAGGAGGCGCTCGGTGGCCGTGCCCGCTTCGCCGGCTGGACGCCGCTGCGCGCCTCCGGCGGCACACAGGCAGCGCAGCCGAGCTGACGAATCCGCCCGGCTTCGTGTCCACACAGACCGCACACACACTGTCTGTCGGAGTGCACAGGTCAGCGCGGTGCGGACGCGCCCGGCTCAGCCGCCGATCTGGCTCATCGACTTGGCCGGACGGATGAAGTTGACCTGGTTGATCCGGTGGCCCGCCCACTTCGTGCCGACAGCGCGCTGGATCTCGGCAGCCAACGCGGCGTCGTCGGCACCGCTGCGGATCATCGCCAACAGGTCGAAGTCGGTGGTCGCGAACAGGCAGGTGCGGAAGTGACCGTCGGCGGTGAGGCGCACCCGGTCGCAGTCGGCGCAGAACGGCTTGGTCACCGTCGGGACCACGCCGACGGTGCCCCGCCCGTCGAGGTAGCGCCAGCGGTCGGCCGGTGCGGCACCACGTGCGGGGAGCTGCTCCAGCGGGAACACGTCGGCGATCGCCGCGACGATCTCGTCCTGGCTGACGACCTGGGCGTTCGCCCAGTGCGCGTCGGCGTCGAGCGGCATGAACTCGATGTAGCGCAGCTCGACACCCCGGTCGCGCCCGAACCGGGCGAGGTCGACGATCTCGTCGTCGTTGACCCCGCGTTCGATGACGGCGTTGAGCTTGACGGGGCTGAAGCCGGCCTCGCGAGCCGCTTCGATCCCGTCGAGCACGTTCGTCAGCTCGTCGCGGCGAGTCATCGCGTGGAACCGCTCCGGTCGCAGCGTGTCGAGGCTGATGTTGACCCGGTCCAGCCCGGCGGCGCGCAGCTCTCCGGCGATCAACCGCAGCGTGGCGCCGTTGGTGGTCATCGACAGATCGGGCTTGCGGCCCGCGAACGGCGAGCGCGACGTGGCCGGCACGCGCAGCTCGGCCAGCTCGGCAACGAGCACCGGCAGGTGGGCGCGGACCGTCGGCTCACCACCGGTCAGGCGCAGCCCGTCGACCTCGAACCGCTCCACGAAGATCCGCGCCAGCCGGACGGTCTCCTCGTAGGTCAGCACGTCCTCGCGCGGCAGCCACTTCATCCCCTCCTCGGGCATGCAGTACGTGCAGCGGAAGTTGCAGCGGTCGGTCACCGAGATCCGCAGGTCGCGGTGCACGCGGCCGAACGAGTCGATGAGCGGGGACGTCACGCCCCCCACGCTACGGGGTC
>JBBQTN010000483.1:0-2087 GCA_038213195.1 Acidimicrobiales bacterium
GCGCGTCTTGGGTCGTATCGCGCCGCCGGTGAGGTGTGCGGGGTGGACCCGAAGACGGTGAAACGCAAGGTGCTCGCCCATCAGGCGGGCCAACTGGACGACGTGCGCGCTGAGCGTGCGCCGGTCCCGAAGAACACCGACACGGTCCGGACCGTGGTGCTTGATCTGGTGCGTCAGGCAAACGGGCGTGGCACCGCGAAGCGGCTGTTGCCGTCGGCGCGTGCTGCCGGGTATGGCGGGTCGGACCGGAACTTCCGGCGGTTGGTCGCTGGGGTGAAGCGCCAAGTGCGCGGTGAGATCGGTCGTCATCAACGGCGCCCGGCGGTGTGGGTGCCGGGCGAGACGGTGGTGATCGACTGGGGGCTGCTCCCGAACGGGTTGAAGGTGTTCTGCGCGGTGTTGGCCTGGTCGCGGATCAGGTTCGTGCGGGTCGCCCGTGACGAGACGGCGGCGACGACGTTGGCGATGCTCGCCGACTGCTTCGACACCCTCGCCGGTGTGCCGGCGAAGGTGCTCGCTGATCGGATGGGTTGCTTGAAGGGCGGCACCGTGGCAGGGGTGGTGATCCCGACACCGGACTACGTCAGGTTCGCGACGCACTACCGGTTCGCCCCGGACTTCTGTCATCCGGCAGACCCGGAGTCGAAGGGGATCGTCGAGAACCTCGTCGGTTACGCGAAGACCGACCTGGTGGTGCCGGACTCCGATGACTTGACGGTGTTGAACGTCGCCTGTCGTGACTGGTGCGCGGAGGTCAACGCTCGCGTCCACAGCGAGACGTGCGCGGTCCCGGACGTGCGCCTCGTCGAGGAACGAGTGTTGCTGCGCGAGTTGCCGATGCTGCGCCCGAGGATCGGTCGTTGCGAGTTGCGCAAGGTCGACAAGCTGTCCACGATCCGGGTCGCGTCGGCGCGTTACTCGGTCCCACATCGCCTGGTCGGTGTTCAGGTGGAGGCGGTCACGTTCGACGGGCGTGTGCGGATCTACGACCTCGACGGTGGCCTCGTCGCTGATCACGTGCAGCTCGCACCCGGTGAAGCAGCGGTGCTGGACGAGCACTACCCGACACCGCGACGTGCACCGTCACGCGGCCCGCGGGCACGCACCGACGCCGAGCGTGAGTTCCTCGCCCTCGGTCAACCAGCCGAGGAGTTCATCCGCCACGGCGCTGCCGCCGGGTCAACGATGCTGCCCAAGGAGATCATCGAGATCGTCGACGAGCTCCTGCCAGCGCACGGCCCCGAGCTCGTCGCCAAAGCAGTCGCCCGAGCTGCACGGTTCGGCAGATTCAAGGCCGCCGACGTGCGATCGATCCTGGCGATCGGCACCGCCGCCCTGCCCGAACCCGCCGCCGGCGGGCTCAACGTCATCGTCGGACTCCCCGCCGCCGAGGTCCGCTCGTTCGACGCATACCGGATGGAGAACCTCGCATGACCCCGCCGCCCACTGCGCCGGTGTTGGCGGCCGATCTCGAAGCCGGACTGAAACGATTGAAGCTGTCCGCGATCCGCCGCCAGGCACCCGACATCCTCGCCACCGCCCGGACGCAACGCTGGGCGCCAGACGAGGTCCTGCGCGTCCTCATCGACGCCGAGATCGCAGCACGCGACGCGTCGAACACCCGCAACCGGATGACCGCCGCCAGGTTCCCGATCGACAAGACCCTCGACGAGTTCCGCCTCACCGAGTCCTCGATCCCGACAGCCTCGAACGACTACCTGGTCACCCTCGAGTGGATCCACCAAGCCGAGAACCTGTGCCTCGTCGGACCCGCCGGGACCGGCAAAACCCACAACCTGATCGGCCTCGGACAAGCCGCCGTCACCGCCGGCTTCAAGGTCCGCTACTTCACCGCCGTCGACCTCGTCGAGCACCTCTACCGCGCCGTCGCCGACAACACCGTCGGCCGCGCCATCGAAGCCGTGTGCCGCAACGACCTGATCATCATCGACCTATGCCGACACCGCGACTATGCCGAGGGGGCACGGTCTCGAGCTGGCGTTCGTCTGACGGTGCTGGTGCTTGTCGTGGTGGTGTGTCGGCTGGTGTCGGCATAGTTCCGGGCTGAGAGCAGCCTCGGTCTTTGG
>JBBQTN010000484.1:0-2076 GCA_038213195.1 Acidimicrobiales bacterium
GTGTTTACGGTGATCGAGAGTGAAACTCAAGGGCTTGGCAGTGAGCCAGGTGGTCGGAGTTGCGCGCCCGTGGCACGGCGTTCTGCGGGGTGGGGGTGGACGGATGCCATTGCGTTCAGTCACCGCCGTGCACGCCGGACGGCTGGCCGCGGCGTTGTCGCGGTGGCTGACGCTGGGCCGGGGGGCTGTGATTGGTGGCCGGGTGGCGCTGGCGATCGACCCTGGGGTTCTCGGGCCGTTGACCGCTGGTCGGCCGGTCACCGTGATCACAGGGACGAACGGCAAGACGACCACGACCAGACTGGTCGCGGAGGCGCTTGGCGTCTCGCGGTCGGTGAGTGCGACCGCCGGAGCGAACATGTCGGCGGGTCTTGTGACCGTGGCTGCCCGCCGGGCCGGAGAGTTGGTGTTCGAAGTTGACGAGCTATACGTGGCTCGCACTCTCCACCTGACCCACCCGAGGGTGCTGGCGTTGCTGAATCTCAGCCGAGATCAACTCGACCGAATGGTGGAGGTCCGGCGGGTTGCGGCGATGTGGCGTGATGCGATTGCGGCAGTTCGATGGCCGATGACGATCGTCGCCAATGCGGATGACCCGATGCTGGTGTGGGCTGTCGGAGCCCACTCGGATGTGGTGTGGGTCGCGGCGGGGTCTCGATGGCGCCAAGATGCGATGTTGTGCCCGAATTGCGGAAAGGTGCGCCCGCTGCTCAGCGACGGGTCTTGGACGTGCGCGTGTGGGCTCGCGCATCCATCGGTCAGCTGGACGTTCACCGACGAGGCGGTCTGTGGCCCGGGCGGTGTGTTTCCGATTCATCTGTCGTTGCCTGGCGAGATGAACCGCGCCAACGCCGCCGTCGCGCTTGCCGTAGCGGCGGCGCGCGGGGTCGCGGTGCCTGCAGCAGTCGCAGCGGTGGAGCGGGTCGACACCATCGCCGGCCGTTACTGTTGGGTTGAAGTCGACGGTCGACACGTTCGGCTGTTGTTGGCCAAGAATCCGGCGTCGTGGACCGAGACGTTGGAGCTGCTCGAGGAAAACAACGCGCCGATCGTGATCTGCGTCAACGCACGCGGACCCGATGGTCTCGATACCAGCTGGCTGTGGGACGTCGCCTTCGAGCGACTGGCCGGGCGGACGGTGGCGGCTTCGGGGGAGCGACGCTTGGACCTGGCACTTCGCCTGCAGACCGCCGGGGTTCGATGTTCGGTTCGCGCTGACGGGTTCACAGCTGTTCGTTCCGTCGCCCCGGTGGGCGGCACGGTTGAGCTCGTCGCTACGTACACCGCGTTCCACGACGTACTCAAGAGTCTCAAGGTGCGATGGTGAGCCGGCCGGTCTCGAGCCTCGTCGTCGTGCACCTGTACCCGCGGCTGCTCGGCTTGTACGGCGACCGCGGCAACGCCACCGTCGTTGTTGCGCGGGCGCGAGCACGGGGCTTGCCGGTCGAGTTGCTGACCATCGATCCGGGCGACCCGGTGCCGCATCAAGCCGACATCTACCTGCTTGGCGGCGCAGAAGATGTTGCTCAGGTGGCCGCTGCGCGACTGCTCAGCGAGGACGGCGGCCTGCGCTCCGCGGCCTCACACGGTGCCGTCGTCCTTGCCGTGTGTGCCGGACTTCAACTGCTCGGAACAGAGTTCGCTGCGGGTGGCACGCGGGTGGCCGGATTGGGGCTCGTTGATGCAGTGACCATCGCGAACACCGGTCGCGCCGTCGGTGAGCTGATCGTCGAGCCCGAACAGCTGTCGATTCCAACGCTGACCGGGTTCGAGAACCATTCCGGCCGTACTCACCTCGGCGCCGACGTCGTCCCACTCGGACGGGTCGTGACTGGTGTCGGAAACGGTTCGGTCGGCGATGGCGTCGACGCCTCGGTTGACGGCTTCGTGCAGGGACGAACCGTCGGCACATACCTGCACGGACCTGTGCTTGCTCGCAACCCGGGCCTGGCCGATCTGCTCGTGCGCTGGGCAACCGGGTGGCAGCTGGCCGACGTCGATGATCATCTGGTCGATGCCCTGCGAGACGAACGCCTCAAGGCGGTGCTCAGGTCTCAGATCCGCCGCCCAGCGATC
>JBBQTN010000485.1:0-2060 GCA_038213195.1 Acidimicrobiales bacterium
TGCTGCGCACACTGCGGCAATCGCGTTGACCGCCTTCGCGGCCGTCGCGATGACTCCGGCTTCGTTATGGTCGGTGAAATCGTTTCCGACGTGGGTGTTGATCTCGATGCGCGAAATGCCGTTGATCACGACCCGGTGAACTCCCGGCCGACCTTCGGGTGGTACCGGCCAGTCGGGCGCGGCCGCGGAAGTCAGCCGGTTTACGTGTTCCATGACGATCGCGGGGCGGCCGTCGACGATCCCCTCGACCGCGAACCGTGGCGACGATTCCGGTCGGGTCGGCGAGACCGCAGAGGTCGGCAGCGTCGCGACGTTGCCGGTCGAGAACTGGATAACCCGCAACGGCATCTCACCCCCGTGTGCACGCAGGCGACGAGCGCGCCCTTGCCGAATATCATAAACCGATTTATGTTTCCCGGGCCGAGCACACCGGGCGGCATCGAGGAGAGTTCCGGGGGACCCATGGGCAAGCTCGACGGCAAGGTCGCGATCGTGACGGGAACGAGTCGGGGCGTCGGGGTCGGCATCTCACGACAGCTGCTGCTCGAGGGCGCGACGGTCATCGGCTGCTCCCGTAGCCAGCTCCCCGCGTTACCTGCGGCCGCCGATGTACCCGGAGGCGCCGAACGTTCTGCGCAGTGGGTGTGCGATCAGGGCGACTACCACGCCATCGACGCGTTCGTCTCCCGGGTTGTCGACACCTACGGCCGCATCGACATCCTGGTGAACAACGCGGGAGGCACGGTGCCCGCTCCTCACGTGGAGGACATCCCCGAGCTCGTGCAGAAGATCCAAGGTGCACCGCGCAGCAGCGACGACTTCGAACGCACAGTGCTGTACCACTCGTTTGCGATCCAGATGAATCTGATCAGCCCGATGTGGTTCGCGATTCGTGTGTTCCGCCAGATGAAAACCCAGGAAGGCGTCGGTTCGATCATCAACATCTCCAGTGGTGCGGGTCACCCGGCCGGCTCGCCGACGCTCGTGTCGTACGGCGCGGCGAAGTCGGGACTCAACCACCTCACGCGATCGCTGGCCGAGGAGTGGGGGCCCGACGCGCGCGTCAACTGCCTGGCGCTCGGACCGACGATGACCGACAACTTCCAGGCATTCGTGATGCCACCCGACGACCCAACGGGCCGGGAGTACTTCCGCAACGTTCCCCTTGGACGAGCGGGCGAACCCGACGAAGTCGGCCGGGCCTGTGTCTTTCTCTGCGGAGGCGAAGCCGACTACATCAACGGAACGACAATCGAGATCGACGGCGGAATGCTTCCCGGCGTGCTGTACGACGCGGGGCTCAAGACGATCTCGGATCTCCTCTAAGGAATACGGAGCGGCTGGTGGCTGGCGACGTCGTCCGCTCTGCCTCCACCAAGGCGACTCCTTCGATCGCGCTCGGCAGTTGACGAACAAAGGGTATGTGGAACTCGCGGTCGGCAGCCGGCGTGTATCGGCGTCCCGTCACTCCCCGACCACCGCAGGATCGGCATTCGGTCCTATTCGCCGTGCTCCGGATCCTGCTCGTGACGGTCATACTGGTGTGCATCCTGGCCGCCGTCGAACGAAACGGGAGCGTCGCCGCCTCGACCGGCACTCGTGCGAGTGTCGAGGCGAGCATCGCTGCTGACCTCACGCGGACGAGCCAAGCGAACAATGACCTGGAGACGGCCTTTGAGCGCGCCGCCACGATCCAGGACGTGGGCGGCCGTGCCGCGCAGTTCTCTACGGCCAGTGCGACCGGGACCGTCGGCACGGCCGCCTACAGCACGTACTTGCAACGTTCGCTACTCCTGCCGAACGAGCTCCAGATGCGTGCCGCGTACCAACGGTCCAACAGCACTTGGACTGACTTAGCCGGCCTCTTCGGCGGCCAACTCGTCAACCCGGCGACGTCACCGGCCGTCGTCTCGGACTCGACGGCGCGGCTCCACAGGTTGCAGGGTGCCCGGCAAGTTGCGCTCGCTGCTCTCGTGGGTCTTTACACCGCGCACTACGCCCGCAACGACCAACTCGTGATCCGAGGGCAGCGCAACGCCGCCAACGCCGCCAAGATCGCC
>JBBQTN010000486.1:0-2035 GCA_038213195.1 Acidimicrobiales bacterium
CGCCCGGTTCGCTGGGCGCTGGGGCGCCAGACCGCACCACCCCCTCCCGTCGCTCGTCGGGCCGCAACCGTGTGGGCCAGCCGCGACACACCCGACCGCGTGGGTCGGCCAGCACGTCCCAGTCCGACATCAAGCGCGTCACCAAGAGTGAAGGACACCGAAGCCACCATGGCGGGACAGAAGATCCGCATTCGGCTCAAGGCCTACGATCACGAGGTCATTGACAGCTCGGCCCGCAAGATCGTCGAGACCGTGATTCGGACCGGCGCGCAGGTTGCTGGGCCGGTGCCGTTGCCGACCGAGAAGAACATCTTCTGCGTGATCCGCTCGCCGCATAAGTACAAAGACAGCCGCGAGCATTTCGAGATGCGGACGCACAAGCGGCTCATCGACATCCTCGACCCGACGCCGAAGACGGTTGACTCGCTCATGCGACTCGACCTGCCGGCTGGGGTCGACATCGAGATCAAGCTCTGAGGGACGACTTCACCATGAGCATCAGCAACCGAACCGAGAGCTCGTCGAAGGGGACCGTCACCGGTCTGCTCGGCGAAAAGCTCGGCATGACGCAGGTCTGGAACGAAGACAATCGTCTCGTCCCGGTCACCGTCATCAAGGCTGGGCCCTGCGTCGTGACGCAGCTGCGCACCGCCGATCGTGACGGGTACACCGCGGTCCAGCTGGCCTTTGGCGCCATCGACCCGCGCAAGGTCAACAAGCCCGACGCCGGCCACTTCGAGAAGGCCGGCGTGACCCCCCGCCGCCACCTCGTCGAGCTGCGCACGGACAACGCCGGGGAGTACACCCTCGGCCAGGAAGTCACCGTCGAGGTGTTCGACGCCGGCCAGCTGGTCGACGTGACCGGCACCACCCGCGGTAAGGGCTTCGCGGGCGTCATGAAGCGGCACGGGTTCCACGGCGTCGGCGCCTCGCACGGCGCCCACCGCAACCACCGCAAGCCCGGCTCCATCGGCGCCTGCGCCACCCCCGGTCGGGTCTTCAAGGGAATGAAGATGGCTGGCCGGATGGGTAGCGATCGGCAGACCACGCAGAGCCTGACCGTCCACGCGATCAACGCCGAACAGGGTCTGATCCTCATCAAGGGTGCCGTTCCCGGGCCCAAGGGCGGGCTCGTGTTCGTCCGTTCCGCCGTGAAGGGCAAGTGATCGCGATGAGCACCGTTGACGTGATGACGCCCACCGGCGAGAAGGCCGGCACGGTCGAGCTGCCCCCGGAGGTCTTTGACGTCCAGGTCAACATCCCGCTGATGCACCAGGTGGTGGTGGCCCAGCTGGCCGCCGCCCGCCAGGGCACCCACTCGACCAAGACCCGCGGCGAGGTCGCCGGTGGTGGCCGCAAGCCGTACAAGCAGAAGGGCACCGGCCGGGCTCGTCAGGGCTCGATCCGTGCTCCTCAGTTCGTCGGTGGCGGTGTGGTCCATGGGCCGCAGCCGCGTGACTACAGCCAGCGCACGCCCAAAAAGATGAAGGCGGCCGCCCTGCGCGGGGCGCTGTCTGACCGGGCTCGTTCGGATCGCATCCACGTCCTGAGTGCTTTCGTCGAGGCCGACCGGCCGTCGACCAAGGGTGCCGTCGCAGCGTTGGCGCAGTTCTCGGACCGGCGCCACCTGCTCGTGGTCATCGAGCGCACCGACACGGTGAGCTGGAAGAGCCTCAACAACGTCGACCGGGTGCACCTCATCGTTCCGGACCAGCTCAACACCTACGACGTGCTCGTCTCTGACGACGTCATCTTCACCCAGGGCGCCCTCGAGACGTTCCTGGCTGGCCCGGTCAAGGGCAAGAGCGTGAAGGCTGTCGCGACCGAGTCCGACGTGCTAGCCGAGAACGACGCAGTACTCGAGAACGACGCAGTACTCGAGAACGACGCAGTGGACGGGAGCGAGCAGTGAAGATCGCAGATCCGCGGGACATCCTGCTCCAGCCGGTGATCTCGGAGAAGAGCTACGGCTTGCTCGACGAGAACAAGTACACGTTCCTGGTCCACCCCGATGCCAACAAGACCCAGATCAAGA
>JBBQTN010000487.1:0-2024 GCA_038213195.1 Acidimicrobiales bacterium
GCCGCATGATTGGCCGCGTACGCCTCGCTCGCCGGCGTCACCCGGTCGGGCAGCACGGTCACGAGCCGCGCCTGTTCGTCGATGCCCCCATCACGGCAACGTTAGATCACCAACGGGCTCATGCCGGAGTGGGCGCAACGGTGATCTCGCGCAGGAACGCCTCGGCGTCGCTGCGCTCGCGAGTGCGCTGCATCGGCGGCAGCGCGCGCACGATGGCCCACCCGTAGCGCGCCTTGCTCAGCCGTCGGTCGAGCACCGCGACGACGCCGCGGTCGGTCGAGGTGCGGATCAGCCGACCGGTGGCCTGGGCGAGCAGCATCGCCGCGCGGGGCAGGTCGATCTGTGCGAACGCCGCCGCACCGAGCGCCTCGCGCCGCGCCGAGAGCAACGGGTCGTCGGGGCGGGGGAACGGGATGCGGTCGATCACCACGAGGCTCAGCGTGCGGCCCGGGATGTCGACGCCCTGGAAGAACCCGGCGGTGGCGAACAGGCACGTCTCCTCCGCGCCGGCGAACTCGTGCACCAGCTTCGTCTTCGGGAAGTCGCGCTGGGTCAGTACCCGGTACGGCACACGGCCGCGCAAGGCGGCCGCGGCGGCGTCCATCGCCTTCCAGCTGGTGAACAGCGCCAGCGTACGGCCACCGGCGGCGGTGATCAGCGCGACGAGCTCGTCGTGGGTCGCTGCCGCGTACTGCGGCGAACGTGGATCCGGCATGTGCCGCGCGCAGTACAGCAGCGCGTGGTGCGCGTAGTCGAACGGGCTGCCGGCGTCGAGCTCCGTGTACGAGCCGGGCGCGATGCCGACACGCGCCGCGAGCGACGTCGGGATGGTCGCGCTGGTGAGCACAGCGGTGCGCTGCGACCAGACGCCCTGCGCCAGGACGGGGCCGACGTCGAGCGGGGCGATCTCCAGGCGCGGGAAGTCGGGGCCGCCGGAGACGAACGCGACGTACCCGTCGTGATCGCCGATCGCGATGTCGATGCTCTCGATCAACCGGCCGGCGAGTTGCTGGCCGCGCAACACCCGCTGCTTGGTCTCCTCGAGCTGCTTGCCCTCCACGCCGGAGGCGATCTCGCGCAGCAGGGTCAGCGTCCTGTCGACCCGGGCCCGGACGTCGATGAGCGTGTCCTGCAGCGCGTCCGGGTAGGGCGCCGGGAGCCGCTGGCCGAGCAGCGGTGCGAGCGCGTCGCGGATCGCCGGTGCGGCCTCGGCCACCGGGGCGACGAGCTGCGGGTCGTCGATCACCCGGCGCAGCGCCGCGGCGAGCACGGAGAACCGGCCGGGGCCGATCTGGACGCCGACCGTGTCGCTCATGATGTCCTCGAGCTGGTGCGCCTCGTCGACGACGAGCACGTCGTGGGCGGGCAGGATCGCTCCGCCGCTGGCGATGTGCAGCCCGTAGAGGTGGAGGTTGACGACGGTGACGTCGGCGGCCTCGGCCCTCCTGCGCGCCAGCTCGGCGAAGCACACCTCACCCATCGGGCACCGCGTCGCCCCCGGGCACTCGTCGCTGCCCACGCTGACCGCCTGCCACGCCCGCGCCGTTGGCGACCAGGCGAGCTGTGCGGCGTCGCCGGTGGACGTCGAGCCGGCCCAGTCGATCAGCCGGTTGATCTCGACCTTGGTGGTCGCAGCGACGTCCTCGATGTCGAGCTGACCCTGGGCGACGTCCTGCAGCTCGCGGACGCGCTGCATGCAGATGTAGTTGCTGCGGCCCTTGAGGATCGCCCACGCGAACGGCCTGCCGAGGTGTGCGGCGAGGAACGGCAGGTCCTTCGTCGCCAGCTGGTCTTGGAGGGCCTTGGTCGCCGTGGCGACGACGATCTTCTTGCCGGCGATGACCGCCGGCACGAGGTAGCCGATCGTCTTGCCGGTGCCGGTACCGGCCTGCACGATCAGGTGCCTGCCTGTCGCGATCGCCGCGGCGACGGCGTCGGCCATCGCCCGTTGCCCCGGCCGATCCTCTGCGGCGGGGAGCGCCGTCGTGACGCGCCGGAGAGCGTCGCCAACGGTGATGATTCGC
>JBBQTN010000488.1:0-1985 GCA_038213195.1 Acidimicrobiales bacterium
GGCTCCCCTCCTCCACGGCGCGGAGCACGGCGTCCTCGTCGACGATCCCGCCACGGCTGGCGCTGATCACGATCGCACCGGGCGGCAGGTTGGCGAGGCGCTCCGCGGACAGCAGCCCGCGGGTGGTCTCGCCGAACGCGACGATGTTGATCAGCACGTCGCTGCCGGCGATCAGCGTCTCGAGGTCCTGGTACGCGGCGCCATGCTCGAGCTCGGGCGGGCGCTTCGACCGTGACCAGTACGAGACAGGGCAGCCGAGTGCGGCGAGGCGCACCGCGAGCGCCTGACCGATCGGCCCGAAGCCGACCAGCCCGACCCGCCGCCCGCCGACCTCGATCGGTGTCCTGGCGATCACGTCCACCTGCGGCCAGCCGCCGGTGCGCAACTCGCCCTCGACCCAGCGGAAGTGGCGGGCGACCCCGAACAGCGCGCCCAGCACCCACTCCGTCACGGCCACGGTGTTGAACCCTGCCGCGTTCGACAACGGCACGCCGGCGGCGTCGAGCGCGCCGAGGTCGTGGGCCGGCACGCCGACGCTCGGCTGCTGCACGAACGCCAGCCTCGGCGCGTCCGCGACCGCACGCGCGTCGAGGCCGCCTGCGCTGGCCCGCCAGTCGTAGATCACCAGCTCGGCCTCGCGCAGCGCCGCCGTCACGCCGGCGGCGTCGTCGCTCGCCGGGACGATCACATCGAGCGGCAACCCGGCCGTCAGGCCGACGCGGACGTCCTCCGGCAACGGGGCGAGCACAGCGAGGACCCACGACGACTCCGACATGACGGCCGATGATGCCATGCCGACCCCTGCGCCGTTCTGATGCGGCAACCGCGCCGATGCCGTTCCGATTGCCGTGACGGCCGTTCCGTCAGGTCCTGGCGAGCTCCTCCGCGGTGTGCTCGCCGAGTTGCGGCGCCGAGGCCCACCGCCACCAGTCGTGGTCGACGCGGAACGGCGCGCCGGGGCCGCGCAGGGTGCCGAGCACCGGGTTCTCGTCCTCGCGCCAGAACCCGGCGCTGTGCAGGTGGGGGTCCTTGAGCAGGTCGGCGACGGTGTTGACGGGCGTGATCGGAATGCCGCGGCGTTGCCCCTCGACGAACAGGTCGAGCTTGGTCCGCGGCCGCGTCAGCTGCTCGGTGACGTCGTCGATGAAGTCCGAGACCTCCCAGCGCACGTGCATGTCGAGGAAGACGTCGTCGAGCACCGCATCCATCCCGGTCGCCTCGGCGATCCACGTGGCCATCGCCCGCCAGTGCGCCGGCTGGATGATCAGGAACGAGACGAACCCGTCAGAGCACGGGTACAGGCCCCATGGGCGGGTCACGGCGCGGCGGTTGCCGGGCCGGGCACGGTGCACGCCGTCGTCGAGGAACAGCGACAGCCCGGTCTCCGGCGCAAGTGACAGGCAGCACTCCTGCACCGACACGTCGACGACCTGACCGCGACCGCTGCGGCGTCTGGCGCGCAGTGCGAGCATCGCCGCGCTGACGACGAACAGCGACGTCGTGTGCGCGGCGAACTGGACCGGCGGCGCGGGGCCCACCGGCGGCCGGTCGGGGAAGCCGAACGTGTAGGCCAGACCTGATGACGCCCACCCGACGAGCTCAGAGCCCTTCCACCCTTGCCGCGGCCCCGACAGGCCGAACGGGCTGATCGCGACGACCACCTGCCCGTCGTGCGCCGGCGCCGGCGCGCCGCGCCGCGGATCGACGTCGGCGATGACCACGTCGGCCGCGGCGACGAGACGGGCGTGCTCGTCGCTGCCCGGCTCGGCCACCACCGAACGCTTGCCCTGCGCGAAGAACGCCCACCACAACGACGCCTCAGGACCATCGTGACCCGGCGCGAACGGCGGCAGGTGACGCAGCGGATGGCCTCCGGGCGGTTCGACGACGACGACGTCCGCGCCGAGCGCGGCCCACATCCGCGTCGCGTACGCGCTGGACAGCCCCGCCATCTCGACGACGCGCACGCCCTCCCACGGTCCTGA
>JBBQTN010000489.1:0-1985 GCA_038213195.1 Acidimicrobiales bacterium
GCACGGCGGCAAGCGGCACGAGGAGGGCGAACGCGAGAAGACGCTTTCGCGAAATGCGGGTGCGAGGAATGGATCGATGACGCCGCCCGCTTTCAGCGTGATCCGGCGGCAGGCTCTCGGCTCCCTCATCAGTCGGCGGCATAGATCGACCCTATGGCCTTGGATGGTCTCACTCGGCCGTCCCTGTCAAGCAACGCGTGGTCAGGCAGCGACTCTCCGTGTTTTCCATCGTCCATTACGCCATTCGGGGAGTTCTTCCCTACCGCGTCACGAACGATTGGCCTAGGGTACGGGCGTGTTCAAGTTGCCGTCCGACGGGGCTCGTGAAGAAGTGTCGAGCAAAATCCGAACGACCAAGGCCGTTCGGATACTTCCTTCGCGCCGTGACTTCGTCAGGGTGGGCATCGACGGGGTGGCGTGGTTCGTCGGCATGCTCTTCGCCGCCACTCTTCGTTTCGGCTTCAACCTGCACCGAGTCTCGGTCGTTGATGTCCTAGCCTTCGCGGTCGGTGCCGTCGCCCTGCAGTGGACCGTCGGCACGCGTCTCTACCTGTATCGGGGGCGCTACCGCTACGGCAGCTTCGACGAGGTGTCCGGCGCCGCCACCGCAGTGGTGATCGTCGGTGCACTCTTGACCGTGATCGACCTGATCATCTTCAGGAGCCGCACGGTGCCCGCGAGCACGCCGATCGTCGGCTCGATGATCGCTCTCGTCCTCATGCTGGCGGCTCGCTACCTGTGGCGAGTGAAGTCTGAGCGATCCAGGCGACCGGACGAGGCCACCGCGACCAAGATCCTCGTCTTCGGCGCTGGCGAAGCGGGCACCCAACTGGTCATGTCGATGCTGAGGGACCCCCACAGCCCCTACCTGCCGGTCGGCCTGCTCGACGACGATCCGCGGCTGAAGAACCTGCGGGTCAGCGGCATCCCCGTTCTCGGCGACCGGAGTGCGATCCCGGGTGCTGCCGTGTCGACGGGGGCCGAACTGCTCGTGATCGCCGTCGCGCGAGCGAATGCAGCGCTCATCCGGGACCTCAACGGGATCTCGGCCGCGGCCCGGCTCGCGGTCAAGGTCGTCCCGACGGTCAGCGAGATAATGGACGGGGTGGTCGGCGCCGCCGACCTGCGTGACGTCAGCGAGTCCGATCTGCTGGGGCGGCACCAGATCGAGACCGACCTCGACAGCATCGCGCACCACCTCACGGGTCAACGGGTCCTTGTCACTGGTGCAGGAGGCTCCATCGGCTCCGAGCTGTGCCGGCAGATCCATCGTTTCGCTCCCGCAGAGCTGATCATGCTGGACCGAGACGAGTCCGCGTTGCACGCCGTCCAGTTGTCGATCTACGGCCGCGCACTGTTCGACGATAACGGCACCGTGCTTGCGGACATTCGGGACGGGGCGCGAATCCACGAAGTCTTCCAGGCCCGCAAGCCACAGGTCGTCTTCCATGCTGCGGCTCTGAAGCACCTCTCGCTCCTTGAGCAGTACCCCGCCGAGGCGCTCAAGAGCAACGTCTGGGGGACATTGACCGTCCTCGAAGCAGCCGCGGCCAGTGGGGTTGAGCGGTTCGTCAACATCTCCACGGACAAGGCTGCCAACCCGATCTGTGTCCTTGGCTCCTCCAAGCGAATCGCCGAGCGCCTAACCGCTCATGTGGCAGCCCACAGCGAGGGCACGTTCCTCAGCGTGAGATTCGGCAACGTGCTCGGCAGTCGCGGATCGGTACTCACCTCCTTCGCCAGCCAGATCGACGCAGGAGGACCGGTTACTGTCACCGACCCCGACGTCACTCGCTACTTCATGACTGTGCAGGAGGCTGTTCAGCTCGTCATCCAGGCCGCGGCAATCGGCCGGGATGGAGAGGCGCTCGTGCTCGACATGGGCCTGCCGGTGCGGATCGCAGACGTTGCCCGCCAACTGGCGTCCAGATCTCCCCGTCAGGTAGACATCGTCTACACCGGGCTGCGGCCTGGAGAGAAGATGC
>JBBQTN010000490.1:0-1953 GCA_038213195.1 Acidimicrobiales bacterium
GGTGCTCCTCATGGCGAACGCTTCGACGATGAGATCGTTGGCTGCGATGAACCCGTCGATGCCAGCGGCCCAGAATCAGGCTGATCGACCACCGAGTACGAGGAACGCGCATCCCCCCAGTTGAGCCCGAAATCGAGCGTGCGCGTCGCGACGGCGCGGGGAGCGGACGCACACGTGTCGGGTGGGTGAATCCCCGACGGGCTCGAGTGGGGTGATGCCGCCACCGAAGTCGAATGAGGGTCGAGACGTCACCCACTCATGGCGAGATGACTTCGGAATGTCGGTCGAGCGGATGCCCAGGCGGATCGTGGCGAGGCGCGGGTACCGGTCTACGTTGCGGGATGTGTGCGAGTTCGACTGCGGGTGTGACGATGGGTGACCGACGCGTTGCCGTGATCAGCGACGCTGGCGGCTATGTTGGTCCGGCCCTGGCGGGTCTGCTGGCAGCCGACCACGACCTCGTGGTCGGCGATCCAGCCGACGGGTTGATCGCTGACCTCGAGGCGGCCGGGGCCGCAGTCGAGGTCAGCACCGGACTCGTGATCTGAGCCAGGTCTCAGCGAGCACGGCGTTGGTGAGCCGGGCCCTGGACCGCTTTGGTCGCCTCGACGCCGCCGTAGCGTTAACCGGCCGGATCGGCGTTGGACGCTTCCTCCGCACCACCATCGATGACCTGCGCGACGCAGTGGTCGGCTTCGTCGAGGCGCCGTACCTGTTCTTGCGAGAGATGGTCCCGGCCATGATCGATCGCGGTGGCGGGCAGGTGCTGTTGTTCACCAGCGCCGCCGGTGCTCGACCGACGCCTGGGGCGCCGCTGTATTCGTCGGCGCGGGCTGCTGCCAACATGTTGGTGCGCTACGTCGCGGCCGAGGTCGTCGACCGCAACGTGCAGATCAACGCCATCGGAACGAACTTCATGGACTTCCCCGGTTTCTTGAAGGCGAACCGGGCCGAAGAGCCCGAGGGCCGAGCACCTGTCGAAGCGTCGGTACCGATGGGTCGGCTCGGCACGATGAATGAGCTCGCCCACATGGCGCTCCCGTTCATCGACGGCACCAGCCGCTTCACCACCGGCGAGTTCGTCGCGTTCGCCGGCGGATGGGCCTGACCAACCTCACTCGACCAGACCGCGGACACCTGCATCAACACACGGGCTGAGCTGCGGGCTGGACATCTCGGGTCACCGAGGACGCCAGTCGACCGAGACTCACAGTCCCCAAACGCCAGCAGCTCCTGTCTTCGTGACCGCCCCAGATCCCCGGCTTGAGGTTTCAGCAGCCAGGCCTCTCGCTGGCGCCCGCGAGAGTTAGCGACGGCCGGCCGCTAGTGTCGCGTGAATGAAGTAGCCTTAGTTTGTGGTAGTGTGGTGCATGTCGTTGACTGTTGCTGTGCAGTTGCTTGCCGAGGACCGCGCTGAGTTGATCCGTTGGACGCGTGCGCCGTCGCTTCGTGCTGGGTTGGCGCAGCGGGCGCGGATCGTGTTGCTCGCCGGCGAGGGTGTCGGGACGAGCGAGATCGTCGAGCGGGTCGGGGTGTCGAAGCCGACGGTGATCGCGTGGAAGAGGCGTTACGCGGTTGAGGGGATTGCGGGGTTGGACGATCGGCGCAAGCCGGGGCGGCCGCCCGTGGTGGATGAGGTCGCGGTGGTGCTGGCCACGCTGGAGGCGCCGCCTGACACGCTCGGTGTGACGCATTGGTCGAGCAGGATGCTGGCCGACCATCTGGGCGGGATCTCGAACGTGTGGGTCGCCAAGATCTGGCGCAAGTGGGGCTTGCAGCCCTGGCGGCGCGAGACGTTCAAGTTCTCCACCGACCCCGAACTGGAAGCGAAGGTCCGCGACGTGGTCGGCCTGTACTTGAACCCGCCGGAGAAGGCGGTCGTGCTCTCCATCGACGAGAAGTCCCAGATCCAAGCCTTGGACCGCACCGCGCCGATCCTGCCGATGCGCCCGG
>JBBQTN010000491.1:0-1885 GCA_038213195.1 Acidimicrobiales bacterium
GGCCGATCGGAGCGATCGCCGAAGCCGCCGACCTGACCCCGGCGCGGATCGCCAAGCTGCTCGGGTAGCCGTTCAAGCGGGTCGGTCGACCTTCGGCACCCGTCGCGAGGACCGCGCAACCCGATCCCTGAGCCTCGACAACCTTGCATGTCGTCCGCGAGCGCTTGCAGTGGCGAGGGCTGCTGGGTGCTGCACCGGGAACCGGGCTGCCATTCGGCGGCGGCCATGGTCCGTCGTTCGGGATCACGACGTGCGCGTTGGGGATGACGAGTGGATACAGCACGCAACCAGGGGCTGCCCACACCGAGCAGTCGACGCCGATGATCGGTGGTCCGCTCCCCCGCCCCGACACGTAGCGGGTGTGGCGCAGCTTGGTGTCACGGGTCGCGTACGGCACTGCGTTGCGAGGAACGTATTCGGACCAGGCGTTGCGGAACCACGCGCTGGTGTGGCCGTGCACCTGCGGCCACGGACTCGGCGCGTCGAGCCAACCCGACCACAGCTCCTCGGTATCGGCCCAGATCGGTCCGACCGCCCTACGCCGCCGCTGTTGCCCGACGAACTCATCGGGGTCGTCGGGACAGCCGAAGTCGACGTTGACCGGCGGCTCGACGAAGCCGAGCATCCGACCCGGCTGGTGAACGATGTCGAGCGGCAGCGCGTTGATCCGTGCCGCCGCCCGAACCGGGTCAGGTGTACCGCCCAGCGCCTGGCGCCAGAACGGTGCCGTGATCCCGGCATGGGTGACAACCGCCGTCGCGCCGGACTGCGTCGTCACCGCGGCCGCGTGATGGGCGAGACCGCCGTAGTGCCACAGCGCGATCAGATCCTCCGCGTCAGCGTCAGGCTCACCGCGTCTCGGTGACGTGAACGGACAACCGCCGACCACGCGACTGTCCCAGTTCCCGAGCAGCTGGATCCACCGACCCGACCCCAGCAACGGGCTGACCATCTGCACCACGTCCCAGTCGTCGACACCGCCGAGGAGGTCGCCGACCTGCACCACCGTCAGCCCGTCGGGCAACGAGCCCGGTGAGGCGCCCAGAGCGGTCAGGCACCGTGCGAGTTGGTTGGCGTGCCCACCGACATCGCCGATGATCGCCACAGTCCCCACAAGCCACCTCCTGCCCGCCAACCGTATGAGCCTCGCCGAAGAAATACAAGGGTCGTTTCATTTAGCTCCTGTAGGCAGACTGGTGCCTGGGCCCACCCCCGTCGCGGGGCATCAGCAAGCGAGGTGACCGCATGCGAAACAAGCTGCAGGAGGCTTGGTACAAGTCCCGATCGGCGTGGCTCGCAACCGTCATGACGATCGCTCTCCTCGCTCCAACAGTCCACCACTTCGACCTTCTGACCTGGCCACAAGCCATCGCCATCGTCGCCGGACCCCTCTTCATGATTCACTCCTTCAAGCGAGCGATCGAGGACTGGGCCCGGACCGCTGAACTCGACACCGACGATGCCGAACTCGTCGACGTGCACATCGACCGACGCGGTCGCCTCCGAGGCTCCTGGCGCCAACGCCCCCACGAGTAGTCACAGCCGTGACGCTCCAACGCTCGTGAGGTCGAACAGCTCGACAGACTGCGACATAGGTGTTTTGGTGACGCTGTCGGGGTTGGTGCGCTCGGCGGGTGCTCGAGGAGTCGCCAGACGCGGCGGGCGATGAAGCGTTTGATGCAGCGGATGGCGAACCGTTCGACACCCCCTCGGCGCCTCTGCGGGCGATGTATGCCTTTATCGGTCGCGTGGTGGCGACGAGGTAAGCCGGGCGTCCGTCGTGAGTAATGTGGTCACACCTGGACGGAGTTCGACGAGCTGAGCAACGACCTCATAGTCATTGGCAAAGAGGTACGACGCGATCGCCGCGATGGGTTGGGTGGGC
>JBBQTN010000492.1:0-1884 GCA_038213195.1 Acidimicrobiales bacterium
TGCTCGCGGTTGCCCTACGCGAGGGGCGGATCGCGCCGCAACGCTGGATGGCGCCGGTCTCGCTCACCGCAGTCGTTCTGATCGCCGTCGTGCTCCCGGCTGCCGGTGGCCCGGCCTACCACGGGGCCTTCCCGCTGCTCGCGATCGCCAGCGCCGGACTGCTGCTCGGTCTGCAGCAGCCGGGTCTGGTGACGACGGCGCTGTCGTGGCGGCCGATGGTTGCAATCGGTGCCGTCAGCTACGGCGTCTACCTCTTCCATTTCCCGGTCTTCGTGTTCATGTCGCCGGGTCGCGTCGGGCAGGACGGCGCCGTGCTCCTGGCGTTGCGCTTGGTGGTCACGTCGGCCATCGCGATCGCGTCGTACTGGCTGGTCGAGCGCCCGATCCGCCATGCGAGATGGACGGGTGCGCGCACCCTGATGCATGCCGTCATCGCGATCGGCATCACCGCTCTGGTCATCGGGGTCGTTCCGACGCGCAACCCGACCTACTGGACCGCTGACGCATCCGCGGTCGCCGCCGCGGCCATCCCCGACGATGCCGCCGTCGGCGCACTCGTGACCGCTCCGCCGACGACACCAGCGTCACCGACGACACCAGCGAAGCCAGCGACGCCAGCGACGTCGACCCCGCCCGACACGGCCGTCTCTGTGCCCGACACGATCGTCTCCGTGCCCGACACGGTCGCTGCTCCGGCCGCTTCGCTGGTGACGTCCGTGGGCGACCGAGACGCCGGCGGGAGTGCCGTCGCGACGAACGCGTCGGTCCCGGCGACCAACTCCTCGGTCGTCGCCGCGGACGGGGTCATCGTGCCCCCGCTGCCGGCGTTGAGTCGTCCGGTGCGAATCGTGGTCGTCGGTGATTCGACCGCGCAGGCCGCTGGTGCCGGCCTGGTCCAGTGGGCTGCGGACAACCCAACTGTGGCGAAGGTGACGGTGCTCGCGATCGCGGGTTGTGGCTTCGTGCGCGAAGGAGTCGTACCGACCGACGGTGCAGCGACGTTCACCGCCGACTGCGCGAACGTGCTCGACACGCAGTTGCCCGATGTGCTGACCACGCTGCATCCCGATGTCGTGATGCTGATGACCACGATCCGAGACGTCGAGCCGAGGATCTTCGACGAGGCAGAGGGAGCGCTCACGCCGGTCGACCACGCCTTTCTGACCCGTGCGTTCCCCGATTACCTCGCGATCGAGAACCTCGTCCTCGACAACTCGACCGCCCACGTCGCATGGATCCGCCCGCCGGCGATCCACCCGTACTGGACCAACACGGTCCAACCGTCGATGGACCCCGATGCACATGCGGCGATCGAACACGTGATGGTGACGGTGGCGGCGGTTCACCCGGACCGGGTGGCGGTGCTCGACCTTCGCGTCTGGTTCGAGCAGGAGGGATTGGACGACGACCACGACTACCGTCCGGACGGCATCCACGAAGGACCGGCCGGCGCGCTCGACCTGGCGACGCGCTTCCTCGGCCCCGAGCTCGTCGCCGAGGCAACGCGCTAGCGTCGGCAGCCATGGACCGTGTCGAGGAACTGTTTGCCGCTGCGCGTGCCGTGCAGCAGCACGCTTACGCGCCGTACTCGAACTACCGGGTCGGTGCCGCCGTACTCACCTCGACCGGACGCATCTTCTCGGGCTGCAACGTCGAGAATGCTGCGTATCCGCAGGGTGCGTGCGCCGAGGCGGGTGCCATCGCGGCGATGTGTGCCGCGGGCGAGCGCGAGATCGTGGCGGTCCTGACCGTGTGCGACGGCGACCCGCTGGGCACATGCTGTGGCGGTTGCCGACAGCGGATCCGCGAGTTCGCCCCGCTCGATGCGCCCGTGTACGCAGCCGACGCGACGGGGGTGCGGGCCACATTCACGCTCGCCGAGCT
>JBBQTN010000493.1:0-1874 GCA_038213195.1 Acidimicrobiales bacterium
TCAAGGAGTACTATTATCTGCGTGACAACGCAGCTAAGCGAACCGTCGGCGGATGAACTGGATCGGGCCCCCGAGACCTTGAAGATGCTCGCTGACCGGACACGCCTGCACATCGTGTGGGCGCTGCTCCACGGCGAACACTCGGTGAACGAGCTCGCCGAACACGTCCACGTCGCTCCCGCTGCCGTCTCCCAACACCTCGCCAAACTCCGGCTCGCCCATCTGGTCCGCGTCCGCCGCGACGGCACCCGCCAGTTCTACATGGCCGAGAACGACCACATCCTGCGCCTCGTCACCGAAGCCCTGTTCCAGGCCGGCCACACCCCGGCACCCGTCACCAGACGGCACGCCAAACAGGCGACCGCATCATGAGCCACTGCGTCACCGAGCACGGCGACGGTGCCTGCGACCATCCGGATGACCACGACCACGACGGGCACGACCACGACGATCACGATCACGACGGGCACGAGCATCGTGGGGGTCTGCGCGGGGCGATCGCCGAAGTGTTCCGGTCGCACAGCCACGACGCCGCGGACAGCCTCGACACCGCGCTTGAGGCGAACCGGCAAGGCATCCGCGCCGTCAAGATCTCGTTCGTCGCGTTGCTCGCGACGTCGCTGATCCAGGTCGTGATCATCGTCGCCACCGGTTCGGTCGCACTGCTCGCCGACACGATCCACAACTTCTCCGACGCGCTCACTGCGATCCCGTTGTTCCTCGCCTTCAAGCTCAGCCGCCGACCGGCGAACCGTCGCTACACCTACGGCTACGGCCGCGCCGAGGACCTCGCCGGGGTGTTCGTGATCACGATGATCACCCTGTCGTCGATCATCGCCGCCTACGAAGCGATCCAGCGCCTGATCCACCCGCGCGACATCCACAACCTGGGCTGGCTGATCGCGGCGGGTGTCACCGGTTTCGTCGGCAACGAACTCGTCGCCCTCTATCGGATCCGTGTCGGTCAACAGATCGGCTCCGCCGCGCTCGCCGCCGATGGCTACCACGCCCGCACAGACGGCTTCACCTCACTCGCCGTTGCGCTCGGCGCGTTCGGTGCCTCCCTCGGCTTCCAACGCGCCGACCCGATCGTCGGCCTCGCTATCTCCGTGGCGATCTTCGCAGTGCTACGCGGCGCAGCCAAACAGGTCTTCCGAAGGTTGATGGACGCCGTCGACCCCGAGATCGTCGAGCACATCGAACACCTCGCCACCGCCGCGCCTGGCGTCCACCACGTCGATGACGTCCGGGTGCGCTGGCAAGGTCACCGCCTCACCGCATCACTCGCGATCGGCGTTGACAGCACCCTGACCGTCAGCGACGGGCATGCCGTCGCCGAAGCCGTCCGCCATGAGCTCCTCCACCACGTGCGCCACCTCGACACCGTCGACATCCACGTCGACCCCGCCGGATCCACCACCGACCCGCACCCGGCGACCGCTCACCACCCGTAGCGGCGGCGAAGACCAGCTCGCCGAGTGCTCGCACGATCCGCATTCATGCTGCTCGACTGCTCTGAGCCGCAACCAGTCGATCGTGTGCCCGAACCAGGCCCACCGATAGACGCTTCAGCTGACCATCGCCCAACGCCGGCACCACCGTTCGCACCTCCAAGAACTCTTGCTGCCGGACCAGGCCGAACCTGATCAGGCGACGAATTGTCCGCTGCACCGAACTCCCTGACCCACACGAACCACCCAGACCCAACGACTCCGACAACTCGGACACGTTCACCGCCGTGCCAAGCGGGCTCGCCAGCGCCCAAGCCCCAAGCCGACGCAGCATCCAGGTCGCCGACGGGCCGATCACCGGCAACCACAGTGTCTCCACATACTCATGTCGAACTGGGAAGCCGACAATCCCAGCCAGCTCCA
>JBBQTN010000494.1:0-1856 GCA_038213195.1 Acidimicrobiales bacterium
AAGGGTGGTTGCGAAGACACCACGCGCTGCCCCGCCATTCGCCGCGTGTCGTGCGGGCCGCCCGCGGATGCTCGTCGCAGTAGCGTGGCGGCGCTGCGCCGCAACCTCTCCGGGGGGAGAACCATGTCCGTTCACGTCACCACGACCGCTCGCGCGTCCGCTCGTCGCCGCGCCCCGGCCGCACTCGTCCTCGTCGTTGCGGCGGTCACGCTGCTCTCGGGGTGCATCCTCTCCACGGTGCCCGCGCCGACCGGCGCCGCGCCCCTGCGCTATCGCGACGCCGTGTTCAGCGCCGTCACGCGCACCAACGACCTCGTGTACGGCAGCGCCCCCGACCTCAACAACAACCCGGTGTCGCTGAAGCTCGACCTCTACCAGCCGACCGGGGACACCGTGGCGCAGCGGCCCGCCCTGGTCTGGGTGCACGGCGGCGGGTTCTGCTGCGGCGACAAGGGCGGCGAGGCCACGCAGGCCAACACGTTCGCGAAGCAGGGCTACGTCGTGATCTCGATCAACTACCGGTTGCTCGCGCCGAACGGGTGCAGCGGCGCCGCCGGCGTCACCACCCAGTGCTACACGGCGGCCCTCGAGGCGACGCACGACGGGCAGGCCGCGGTGCGCTGGCTGCGCGCGAACGCCACGACCTACAAGATCGACCCGAACCGCATCGGGATCGGAGGCGAGTCGGCCGGCGCGATCATCGCGACGGCCGCCGGCGTCTCGTCGGACCAACCGGGCACCAGCGGGAACCCGGGCTACTCGTCGGCCGTCCAGGGCTGGGTCTCGATCTCGGGCGGCCTGCCCGGCGGGCTCTTCGTCGACAGCACCGACGCGCCGGGCATGTTGTTCAGCGGCACCGCCGATCCGATCGTCCCGTACCAGTGGTCGGTCGACACGGCGAACGCCCTCGACACCGCCAAGGTCCCGGTCGTGTTCGAGCCGCTGCAGGGCGCCGGCCACGTGCCGAGCGAGTACAGCGCGCTGTTCCTCAGCCAGTCGACCAACTTCTTCTACCGCTTCCTCGGCCTCGCCGGGGGCGTCGACGCCTGAACCTCTTGCCCAGCTGACCACCTCAACGCGTAGCGGCGCGGGTGCGCATGACACGATGGCGGGCCCATGACCTCACTCGTCGATCTCCTGCCGTCGGGCCGCGCGGCTGACCCTGATGCGATCCTCGATGCGTTCGTGACGTGGACGCTGGCGGAAGGGCTCACGATGTACGCCGCGCAGGAGGAGGCGGTGCTCGAGGCCGTCAGCGGCAGCAACGTCATCGTCAGCACGCCGACGGGTTCGGGCAAGAGCCTCATCGCGATCGGTGCGCACTTCGCGGCGCTCGCCCAGGGGCAGCGGTCGTTCTACACCGCGCCGATCAAGGCGCTGGTGTCCGAGAAGTTCTTTGCGCTGTGCAAGGTCTTCGGCTCGGACAACGTCGGCATGATGACCGGCGATGCGGCGGTCAACCGCGATGCGCCGATCATCTGCTGCACCGCGGAGATCCTCGCCAACCTGGCGCTGCGCGAAGGGGCGGGTGCCACGGTCGACCAGGTGGTGATGGACGAGTTCCACTTCTACGCCGATCCCGATCGCGGGTGGGCGTGGCAGGTGCCGCTGCTGGAGCTGACGAACGCGCAGTTCATCCTGATGTCCGCGACCCTCGGCGACGTGCGCCGCTTCGAGGCCGATCTGATCCGGCGCACCGGCCGCCCGACCACGCACGTCACCTCCACCGTGCGGCCCGTGCCGCTCGAGTTCTCGTACCGCCACACGCCCATGCACCGCACGATCGACGACCTGCTCGCCGCCGACGACGCGCCCGTCTACATCGTGCACTTCACGCAGGCGTCGGCCATCGAGCG
>JBBQTN010000495.1:0-1850 GCA_038213195.1 Acidimicrobiales bacterium
TCGTCCTGCGTCCTTGCGAGCGACGAACCGGCGGATTCAAGCGGTGCTCGCAACGAGTTCGGCGAAGGCCTCTGTTGGTGTCCGGAACCCTAGGGTCTTGCGGGGTCGGTTGTTGAGACTGTCCTCGATGGCCTCGAGCGCGGCATGGTCGTGGATCGACAGGTCAGTGCTCTTGGGTAGGTATTGGCGCAACAGGCCATTCGTGTTCTCGTTCGTGCCGCGCTGCCAGGGCGAGTGCGGATCGCAGAAGTAGACCTGCACGTCGGTGTCGACCGTGAACGTGGCGTGTTCGGCCATCTCGATGCCTTGGTCCCAGGTGATGGTGCGCATCAACTGCTGGGGCAGGCCCACGATCTTCGCGGTCATCGCCTCGCGCACCGCTTCAGCAGTGCGGCCGTGGGGCAGGTGCAGCAGCATCACGTAGCGGGTGGTGCGCTCCACGAGCGTCCCGACCGCAGACCCACTGTTCGCGCCGATGATCAAGTCGCCTTCCCAGTGGCCGGCGACGGCACGGTCGTCGACCTCATCCGGGCGGTCGCGGATCATCACCATGTCGCGCATCCGGGCGGCCGGGACCCGTCCTTGGGTGCGGCGCTGGGCGCGGCCGGTGCGCAAGCACCGGGCGAGCTCGCGGCGCAGCTCGCCTCGACCCTGCACATACAACGTCTTGTAGATCGTTTCGTGAGACACCCACATATCAGGCGCCTCGGGGAAGTCTCGACGCAAGCGCCCCGCGATCTGCTCGGGCGACAGCAACGCCACGAGCCCGGCCTCGACCAGCGCACACAACCGGGGATGACCCGCGAGCTTCGTGGGCTTCGGGCGCCGCGACCGCTCGTAGGCGCGCTGATGGGCTCCGGTCGGCCGGTAATCGTCCCTACCGCCGTTGGCCTGCACCTCTCGACTCACCGTCGACACGGCCCGCGCCAGCTCGGCGGCGATCGCGGTCAACGTCGCCCCCTGCTCGAGCGCTATCCGGATCTCGCACCGCTCGTCCAACGTGAGCGTGCCTGGCGCTGGCTGCCAGATCCCCGCCCGGAACACACCGCCCAACGGCCCGATCACCAAGAACACCGTCGAGGCGCCGTGCCCGACCGCCGACGCGATCTGCTCGTAGCCGAACCCTTTCGCTGCCAAGCGGATCATGTCGGATCGCGTCTGGGGCGTCACCGCCTTCCAACGCTTCACGCCGGTCGGCCCGTAGTCGCGGCCCTTCTTCGCTGTGCTCTTCACGCGCATGACATCCTCCTCGAAGGCCCGAAGCCTCTACGGCCTGCCGAGAAGTTGCGCGGACCCCTTGATCCCAAGACCATGACTCGCCACACCCCTCACAATGTTCACTGACGCGGCACTGGTACCGTCGCCGGCGCGCCGACCGCTTCACACGATGCACCGGTCCCGACGCCGTCAGGAGACGCCATGCCCATCGAGTCACGAGTCGATCGAGCCCGGCTGCACGACCTGTTCGCGCGCGAGGTCGAGCAGTTCCGGGCGGACCACGTGCGCTCGGCCGAGCTGCACGCCGAGGCGAGCCACGCGCTGCTCGGTGGGGTGCCGATGTCGTGGATGTCGCGCTGGCCCGGTCCGTTCCCCGTGTTCGTCGCCGAGGCGCACGGCTCGACGGTTGTCGATGTCGACGGCCACGAGTACGACGACTTCTGCCTCGGTGACACCGGTGCGATGTGCGGTCACTCGCCCCCGGCCACGGTCGCCGCGATCGCCGCGCAGGCCGCCCGTGGCATCACGACGATGCTGCCGACCGCGGACGCCGGGTGGGTCGGACGGGAGCTGGCCGACCGCTTCGGCCTGCCGCTCTGGCAGTTCGCCATCTCGGCCACCGACGCCAACCG
>JBBQTN010000496.1:0-1841 GCA_038213195.1 Acidimicrobiales bacterium
GTCTCGGTGGAGCGCCGGTCGTAGGTGTGCGCGCAGTCGGGCGGCACGTCGGGCCACGTCGGGTCATACGCCTTGCCCGGCCCCGCACACGTGATCGGATCGGTGCCGTCGCCCGGCTGCCACTCGACCTTTCTGGGAGTCGCGGTGACGGTGGCCGTCACCCCGGCGATCGAGGCGGTCGCGGTGACCGGCACCCAGGGGCTCGCGACCCACAGCCAGGTCGGCAACCCGACGAGCTGGGGCCGATCCCGCGGCGGCGACGTCGCGATCACCGGCGCCGGCGCGACCAGCAGCGCCCTCGCCTCCGCCGACGCCCGGGTGGCGGCGGCGAACGGTCCGAACGGGTTGGCGGGGTCGTAGATGAACAGCTCGTTGTCGGTGACGGCGTCCGAGTCGTCGTCGCGACAGATCAACCAGTAGAAGGTGCCCGCCTCGAGGATCGGCGCCGGCTCCTTGCTCGCCTCCGGCAGCGGCGCCCCTGCGACGCCGACCGCCGCGTAGTACCGACACGTCCACGACACCGGCACCGTGCCCGAACCTGACCCACCCCGACCACCGATGGGAGCGGTGGCCAAAGTGTTGCCACCCGAGTCGACGAGAACCGCCACGTTCGCTTGATGCTCGTGCGAGGTCGAGTCGATCTTGATGCCGCCGCCCCGATCGGCGTCCGCACCGGGCACGAAGCAACAGAGCGACAACAGGACTATGAGAGCTCCCGCGACGGACCGCATGCACCACTCCCTTCTCGTACGCGAACACGTGACCGTCGCTGATCACCCAAACACCGTGGCGTCGAACGAGTTGCGTATCCTCCCGAGACGTCGACACTGCATCGTTCTTGATCGATCCATCGACCGACGAAAAGCGAACCAGGTCGTCGACCACGCACTCTTGCGCCGTCGCCGTGTCACCTTGCACATCGACGCCCAACGTCTTGTGCGAGAAGACCGAGTTGCTCGGAAGTCGCAAGGCTTCGTGCAGCGCCTGCATCTTCTGGAGCTCGAGGACCTCCCGATCACGCTGGTCACCGGTCAGCACTGCCAGGAACGCGGCGTTGGTCGGATCCGGCGGGTTGCTCGCCGCCAACACCTCGGTCCAGTAGGTGTCGATGACCTGGCGGATCTGGGCTTCGTCGTCGGCGGGGAGCGAGGTCGTCGGGGCGGCGGTGTCGGGCGGCGTCGTCATCGGCGGGGACGTCTCGGGTGCGACCGTGGCCGTCACCGCGCCCGTCGGATCGGTCGGGGTGGTGGGGTTCGACGGGCTCGCCTCGCCGCTTCCGGAGCACGCGGCGGCGGTGAGGCAGAGGCACGCGAGGAGAGCGGCGACGGGGAGGACCCGAGGTCTGGGGCGCTGGGGGGACATCGACGAGGACGGTAGACGCGAACATGAAATGCCTCAAGACATCACGACGAGACATCGGTCACGACGGACCATCGCCTGCTGGTCACCGCCATGGAGGTCCACCTCGAACGCGAAACGGACTGCGCACACACCGTGCATGCACCGCTTCGGTCCGTGCCTATCGGGTACCCTCGCGACTTCCCGCTCGGGCCGACGGGTCGTGACGTAGGTGTCGATGTGGTCGAGGTCGTGGGGTGGTCGGGTTGCGAGATGTCGTGATCGTTCGTGGTTCACGTCGCCGGGTGTCGAGAGCCGGCCTCGTGCTGGTCGCCGCCATGACGGTCGCCGCCGCCGGGTGCCGCACGGCACCGGCCTCTGACGTGCAGGCCGAGGGGTCGTCGTCACCGAGTGCCGAGGTCGCGCCGCCCACCTCCGGTCCATCGACCGGCTCGGCGTCCTCGGTGTCCTCGACATCCTCGACGTCGCCGACCTCCTCACCC
>JBBQTN010000497.1:0-1805 GCA_038213195.1 Acidimicrobiales bacterium
CCGCCAGCGCCCGGAACACCGGAAGAACCGAGTGGTCTGAGACGCCGGTGATCTGGGTCGAGACCGGCACGGCGGCCAGAAACGGGCCGACGAGATTGAAGAACCGCCCGACCGTCTTCATGTCGAAGGGCAGGATCTGCCGGGCCAGCAGCCGCAGCTCCTTCGGGTAGATGAACGGGCCGGCGCAGGCGATCCCGAACGCGTCGAGCAGTTGCTCGATTTCCTCGTAGCTGCCGGCCATCCGGATCCCGAGCCCGTCGAGCAGATCAACCGAACCGGTCCGTGAGGCGTACGCCCGGGACCCCGTCTTGATCACCCGCGTGCCCATCGCGGCGGCGACGAACGCCGATGCCGTCGACAGGTTGAACGTGCTCGGTCCACCCCCGGTGCCGACGATGTTGACGGTCGTTGTGGCCGGCGGATCGGGCTGCGGGTTGCGCGCGCGGAGCGAGCTCAGCAGCGCGCTGACCGATGCCCCGTCGGGCATCTGGGTGGTCAGCGACGACAACACGGCCAGCGCCTCGCCCGACGCCAGCTCTTTGGCGGCGAGCCGCTGCCAGAAGTCCGCCCAGACATCCGCCTGGATCGGGTAATGGCGCGTGACCAGTGCGGCCAGCGCGGGCGACGGCGCCTTGCTAGCCATCGGCCCCGGCGCGGGTTTGGTCGACGAATGCCTTGATCGCGGTGACCGTGCGGAAGCTCTCGGGACCAAGCTCGGATTCGTCGATCGTGATGTCGAACTCATCCTCCATCCAGGCCACGAACTTCAACAGTCCGAGGCTGTCGACGACGCCCCCGGTGATCAGGTCGAAGTCGACCTCGAGCTCGTCGACCGAGATGTCCGGCATGAACTCCTCGACGATGAAGCCCTTGATTTTTGCTGTCTCGTCATCCATTTAGCTCTGAGTCCTCTCTAGTTCGGCCGTGATCGCCTTGCGATCGACCTTCCCGGTTGATGTCTTGGGCAGCGGCTCCGTCACGATCGTGATCTTCGACGGCATCTCGGTGCGGGCCAGCCGGGTCATGCAGTGCTGGCGCAGCTTGAGGCTGTTCAGGGTGCTGTCCACCTCGCGGCGCACGACCGCGCACAGGCGCTTGCCCGCGAGTTCGTCCTCGATCGCCACCACGCCGACCTCGACCACCTCGGGGTGCTCCTGGATCGCCTGCTCGATCACCTGGGTCGAGACCCGCACGCCGCGGACCTTGACGTAGAAATCCGAGCGCCCCTCGAGCGTCAGGGTGCCATCGTCGTGACGGCGGACGATGTCACCGGTTCGGTAGAAGCGGCGGTCATCCCCCCCCTCATCGATCATGGTGAAGCGGCCCTCGTTGAGGTCGGCCTTCAGATAGCCATGGGTCTGAAACGGCGTCCAGACCAGGAGCTCCCCCGTGCCGGCGCCGTCGAGCGGAGTCCCGTCTTCGTTCTGCACTCGGGCGGTGACCCCGGGGAGCGGTTGGCCGACAGGGATGTTGCTGGGGATGTTGCCCTCGGCGAGACCGACGAACTCGTGCATCAGGCTGTCGTTGGTCTCCGTGCAGCCGTAGATGTTGTAGTAGCGGGCGGCCGGGAACAGCGTCGGCAGCTCGGCCAGCGAGGTCGCCGGCATCTTGTCGCCGGTGGTGATCACGTGGCGCACCGTCTCGAACGTGTCACCGCTCTCGCGATGGACGTCGATCAGCAGGCGGTACAGCATCGGCACGGCCTGCAGCACGTTGATGCCGTTGTCCCGGACCAGGGCCGATAGATACGGGCTCTGGGTCGCGCGGTCCTGATCGACCAGCACGACGCAGCCGCCGTGCTTCAG
>JBBQTN010000498.1:0-1794 GCA_038213195.1 Acidimicrobiales bacterium
GGCGGCGTGATCCTGTCCCGCAGCACAAAGCGATGGTCAGGCTGCGCAGCTACCCCGAGGAGGGTCCCGCCGGCCACGGCGACGACAACGATCATGCCCACTCCGACTAGCTTGCGGCGGAGGAGCCCGGCCGCGGACCCCAGGGTCGCGTTCGCCGTTTCGGACACGCGCCAGGCCATCCAGACAAGCGCGATCGCGGCGAACGCGACACCGCGCACCTCCGGAAAGTATGGAGTGCCAGTGCCCGTCAAGACGCTTGCCAGGTAGAGGGCGATGGGCGCGAGAAGTGCCAGGAAAGACGACAGCGGCGTGCGACGGCGGCGTGGGAACCAGCGCGTCGCGATCGTCGATGAGATCAGCCCGACAGCCCAGGTCGCAACGTACGGGAGTACCCCGATGTAGTCGGGTGCGGCCACCGGAATGGCGAGAGTGACGATGTCGGACCACCCGAAGACCGCACCGACGGCTAATCCCGATAACGTCGCCGCCGAGGGAAAAAATCCGAAAGTGGCGAACGCCGGCATGGCGAAACCGCTGCCGAAAGCGAAGTACCCAGCGACGGCGACAAGCGCGGTGAACAGCGTGCCGAGACGGAAGGACGCCGCCGCGATACCGACAGCAGTGCCAACGACCAAACCTCCAACACCGGCCAAGAGGTAGAGGGCGCTGCTGAAGGAGGCTGCGAAACCGAGCAAGCCGATGAGGGCCAGCGCCGTCAGCACAGCGATATCGATCCAGGTGCGCTGAGTCGGCCATGCGAAGCGACGCCCAGCCAGAGGGGCGGGGGCAGCGGTCATCCGGCGGCCCTCGTCACTACTTTGGGGAGGTCGCGGAGCGCGCCCACCACGGCGACTTTGACCCCGGCGACCTGGCGGAGCGAGGCATCCGCCCCAACCTCGATGCGGAAGGCGATCGCGGTCGTATCAGCGGGGAAAAGCATCGCGATCTGGCGGTAGTCACCCGCGGACATCGTGGACCCGGCAATGATGAACAGCACACTCGGCGGCGGCAGTCGTTTAGTGGCCTGGCGTGCGAACTCCCGGGCATCCTTGCCGAGCCTCGTCGACAACTCCATCCGGCAGGTGTCGTCCAACATCGCAGACGCCGAGTAGGTGTGCAGACGACGCGCGTCAGTCACCACATTCAGCGCAGTCCCGTCCCGGATCACCTGAGCGGCGAGTGACGCCGAGACTGAGACCGCCAGTTCGAACTCGTCATCGGAGGCGTAGAAGGCGGAGCTCTCGGTCTGCAGGATCGTCAACTGCGAGCGTCGGGTCTCTTCGAACTGCCGCACCATGAGATCCATCGGATCGCCGGTCTGCTGGATGAGTCGCGCCGAGGTGCGCCAGTGCACATAGCGCCGGTCGTCGCCGGGCACATAGCTCCGCAGGGCATGGAACGAGAGGTCGCTGTCGGTGAGCTTCTTGGTGACTTGACCTTCTAGGTCGCGCACGAGTCCGGCAGCCGACGGCTTAAGGTGCGTGGTCGCAGGATGCACGAACAGGTCGACCGGGTCAGCCCATCGCACTGTGCGACGCAGCAATCCGAGCTGGTCACCGCGTACCGACACGGCCGGACCGGTAACGATGACGGCGCGACGGTTGGTGGGAACGGCAAACAGTTCGTCGTGCTCGTCGGCGGGTTTGAGACTCGGAACCGAGAACTCGGCTCGCCCCGCACCGACCGGTAGCTCCATCCGAGCGGCCAGCACCGACTTTGTGCCGGAGTTGGTGATGACGAGCCGACCGAGGGCGCGCTCCCCCACAACCACACGATTCGGTGAGAGCTCGATGG
>JBBQTN010000499.1:0-1775 GCA_038213195.1 Acidimicrobiales bacterium
TCGTTCACGTTGTCGACCATCACCTCGATAAAGCCCGGATGGTCGAAATAGTGCCGAATCCGATCGAGGGTTAAGGAACCCGCACCAGCCACCAGTTGAGCGTTTTCACGATCCTCGCGGTACTGACGACACCCGGAGTACGACGAGTACGCCGACGTCACCACCACCAACGCGCGTCGCGCGCCGGCGGCGTACATCGACGCAAGTGTGTCCGCGAGGAATGGGTGCCAGTTGCGCGAACCCACGTAGACCGGCACGTCCAGGCCCGCCGCTTGCAACGCCGCGTCCAGTGCGTCACGCAAGGCCTGCGTTTGGGCCGTGATGGGTGAGATGCCGCCCATCACCAGATAACGCGAGCGAATCTCGTCGAGTCGTTCGGCGTTGACCTCGCGGCCGCGCAGGACGTTGGCAAGAAACGGATCCACATCATCGGGTCCCGCCGGACCGCCAAACGATTGGATTAAGACCGAGTCGTAGGGCGCTCCCCCGTCGGCTGCGGCAAGTGGCACGCTCCGAGCCTGCCGCCAAAGGCGCCACCACGCCAACTGGGGGTAGTGCTAGCGCGGAGGCTCACTTGGCGACAGACTGCCCTCTGCCACGATCCGCACTCTCGACCCGACCGTCCCGACCCGCCGTACTGGAGTAACGCATGCGCGAGTTGTCCTTTCTCGGCCTCAGTGACGACGTAGCGTCGTTGTTGCTGTCCGGCAGCGACGGCGAGCGCTACTCGGTCGCCCTCGACGAGCGCTTATCTTCGGCCGTCCGCCAAGACCGCAGTCGGCTCGGTCAACTCGATCTAGCCGCCCAAGGCCTCTCCCCTCGCGACATTCAGGCCCTCATCCGGGCGGGCCACTCCGCCGAAACGGTCGCCGAGAACTACGGGGTATCCCTGGATCGGGTCCGCCGATTCGAAGGTCCAATGCTCGCGGAGAGAGAGTTCGTCGCCTCCCAAGCGAAAGCCACCGAAATACGTCGAGACGAGAGCGCACGCACGTTGGGCGAAGTCGCTGCAGCCCGGCTTCGTACCCGCGGGATTGATCCCTCGCGACTGAATTGGGATGCCTGGCGTCGCGAGGATGGTCGTTGGACGCTGGTCGTGACCTGGCCCGAGGGTGGGGCGGACGGGCAGGCCACCTGGACTTACGACACGGTCGGGAGAAGTTTGCACTCCGTCGACGACGACGCTGCTTGGCTATTGGAAGAGAGCGCCATCGACGTCGAGGAAGACATCCGCCCGCGGCTCATCGGTTTACCCTCGGTCGTCGAGGACGTGCCGGAAATTGAATTCGTGGACGAAATTGACGAGGCCGCGCCACCACCGTGGCATGCCGAGGATGATCGCCATGCAACCGGGCCCGTGCCGAGCGAGCCAGAACCACCGGCTCCGGCCCCGCGTCGCGGACGCAAGAGTAAGCGCGCGAGTGTGCCTTCGTGGGATGAAATTCTGTTCGGTTCGCGCGAACCTGACAGATAAGCCGCGCGGGACTCAGCGGGACTCAGGGTTAGTGGTGATTCTGCGCAGTTGATTCTGACAGGGCGGCCGCGAATTCCAATGCTTGCGCGACAACCTCGGCGCCGTCGGCCGCCTCAGACACCCGCAGCGCAAGGTCATCATTGCTGGCCGTACCCGTATAGCCATGGTCGGCGTCGCAGTCCGGATTCCCGCAGCCCGCAGGTTCGAGTTCGATCCGGCTGACCGCACCCCACCCAATCGTGAGCACCACTTCCGCGACCGGAGCGCCCGTCGTGTGAGTCGCTGGATCACTTACGACCCG
>JBBQTN010000500.1:0-1767 GCA_038213195.1 Acidimicrobiales bacterium
GAGCGAGCCACTGCGCGACGGATCTCATCGTCTCCAGCTGGAACTGCGCGACGGTCCACCCGCCGATGTGCTGCTGGCCGTCGCGGATGAGATGAACGCGGACCTGCTCGTCGTCGGCAACCGTGGCGCCGGTGACACCGCGCTCGGCGAGTTGGGCAGCACCAGTGGCAAGATCGTACGTCGCAGTCACCGGCCGGTCCTCGTCGTGCCCTGCTCCGCCGACCGGGCCGGCGCGTCACCGACCGGCGACTCGTCCACGTGAGCGGTCGGCGACGAGACCGGACAAACCCGGCGGACGGCGCCGCGCAGACCTCGACCGGTGCGAGCACGACGCGCTGGCGAGGCTGACCACGAGCTCTTGGTCGACATCGGTGAACACGTCGCCACCAACCTTGTCGCACAGGTAGAGGGCAACCAAGAGCAGAAGGTGCTCCAACTCCCCCGCAGAGGGCAAGACGAACCGCCAGATCGCCGCCGAGATGTTCCTCGCCGAGAAGACGGTCAAGAACTACGTGTCCAACCTGCTCACCAAGATGGGATGAGCAGGGCGCACCGAGGCAGCCGTGTACGCGGCCCGTCACGAACAACGGACCAACCGCCAGCCGCCAGCCGCCACACGCGAGGTGAACGCGGGTCGCCACGACTGTCACGGCCGCATGAACACGTTCGGTGCCTCCTCGGGAATGGCGGGACTGAGACGGAACGACCGGGCGGCGGCGCAGGATCTCCCGACGGGCGACGGTCATCTTGCACCCCGTCGGGTCCGTCGGCGATCCGCAGCGAGCGCATCGCGGGCCTTGCAGCGCACGATCAACCTGATCCGGTATGGCCAGTCGGTGAAGTCGACCAGATCGGCGACCTCGGACGCTGCGCGCTGTCACCGCAACATCGCCGCGCCGGGCGCCAAACCGTCGGGGTCGGTGGCGTGGATGCGGCTAGTCGCAGCCTTGCTGCTCCCGTTTCTATGTGCGCCGCACGGGTGCGGGGTCCGATGTTCTTCAACCTGACCGCACGACGGCGGCGACACCGCGGTGTGAGTGGAACGTCGTGCACCCGTTCGACAACCCGAACCCGAGCAGCACCATCCACGGGTCTACGCGGTCGCGACGCATGCTGCGGGCGCCGTTGAGGAGTCGTCCTCGATATCACTGGGGATCCCGTCGTGCTCGTCCGACGCGCTCGTCGGGTAGCGACGCGATGCGGGCGAAGAGGTCGACGTACTGAACAAGGTGGCGGTCGCCGAGGAACTCTGCCCGCACGTGCGCGTACGCCGCCGAGCCGAGACGCTCGCCGAGGTCGGGATCGTCGAGGAGACGGCGCAACGATGTTGCGAACGCCCCGAGGTCCTCCGGATCGGAGATCAGCAGGCCGTCAACGCCGTCGGTGATCTGGTCCTGGATCCCGCCCGTCGCAGTGGCGATGACCGGCCGCGCCTTCCACATCGCCTCGGTGACCGTCAACCCGAAACCCTCGACAAGGCTCTTCTGCACCACAACGTGTGCGTGGCGCCGGATCGAGTTGACGACGATCGCGTTCTCGTCGATGTCGTCCATCGGCAGCGAGACGAGGTGCACGCGCCCACGCACGTCGTCGGGCAGCGCCTGCCATTGCGTTCGGCACTCAGCGAGCACCTGCGCGCCTTCGGGATCGTCGTCGACACCGGAGACGTCCGGGCCGACGAGCAGCAGGTGCACGTCCACGAATCGTCCCTCGATCAACCGGGCGAAGCCGGCCATCACCCCCGCCATGTCCTTCAGCCGGTCCCAC
>JBBQTN010000501.1:0-1685 GCA_038213195.1 Acidimicrobiales bacterium
CACAGAGTGATCTTCGTTCGCGAGAAATACGACGTCGGCGCCTTCGGTCATCGAGGCCTCAACCCTGTTCTGCGAGCAGCGTCGCGCGGTGTAGCGTCTATCCGAAGAGGTAGCAAAGTCGCCGCCGGCCAGGTCCCGTACGCGTCTGTCCGCGCACTCGTCCATCGGGTCGAGAAGCCGCGAATCGGCTCGGTCACCGACCATCTCGTTTTCGTCGTCACGGTCGCCTCCTACATCTGGGAGGTGGAGGTTTCCACCAGAGCTCTCACGCCAAAGATCGGAGAGAGGATCGCGAACGCGATCACCGCACAACGAAATAGTGGTCCGCCGACTTGTACTCGGGCCGCTGACGGCGCGGAAACGTGGGAGTTCTCACTACCGCCCGCAGTGCCAACGCCGAACCCGTCCGATCGAGTGCCGCATGCACGTCCACCTTCGACAGACGAAAGTTGGCCCGTAGATCAGGCACCCGTGGACGAGCCGACGCCGGACCCGCCACTTGTGGGCAACGTAAGCTTGGTCGCCGGTGTGCCTGGGCAGGACCTGCTCGCCGACTCGCCTGCTCTGCCGATCTTCGCAGCACCAGCGCCCCCGCCGCCGGCGTCGATTAGCGACCGCCCGGGACCGATGGTGCAGTCCTCGCTGGTCCCTCGTTCGGACAACTCGGTATCCAATGGGGCAACATCGACAAAGCAGTCGGTCAGCCGAGCGTCAGTCGTGATTGCGGTGATCGTCGTCGCTGCGATTGTGATTGCCGCCGTCGTGATCCGCTCGAACGGTTCAGGGAAATCCAACAGCACAACGCCGCCTCCAGTGACCGTCGACGGATCCGGTGCGGTCGGTGCTGCCGGCTCGACCGTCGAGACGCCGCTCGGCGTAAGGGTCGATGTGCCCGCCGGCGCGGTCAGCACAAATGGTTTCGTCGCAGTCTCGCCCGTCGCCCTGCCAGCCGATCTCGGTCCTGCCCTCGAAGTAGTAGGGCCGATTGTCGACGTCCGGCTTTCGCAGACCACTCAGCTCGCGCCGATTCGGGTGACGCTGCCGATCACTGACCCAACCGCGTTTGACCCAGTCATCGGTTCCGACGGCCAACCGCTCGACACCGCGCCGCCTTTGTTCATTGTCCACTTTGTCGGGCAGCAGTGGGAGGCGCTCGATACGACCGTCAACCGCGCGACATCGACGGCCACCGCAGCGACTGAATCGTTGTCGCCCTTTGGGATCGCCAAGGTTGTTGGCAACTTCGTAGCAGACGCTGCCAAGTCTGCGACCGAGGCCCTGACCAGCGATGTGGTGACGTTTGTGCCGGCTCCCAAATGTACCGGTGTGAACGATTTTTCGAACTGGGAAGCAAGCCCGGCCGACAACCCGGTCTCGTGGTGCGCGGGCCTGAAACCAGACGGGACGACGGTCGCGCAGGTCGCCAACCGTCGGCGATACGCGGTGACCGTCTCAGCCCCGCATGGCAAAGTCGCCGCCAGCAGCACCCAGCTCTCGGCCCAATTGTCGGCGCTAACGGTTGATGCCGGGACGGTGGTTCTCGCACCTGGCGAGGTCGCCGACATCACGTTCATGCCGAACGTGTCTCAACAGGTCACGATCACATACGACGGCATGGCCCAAGCTGTCACGTCGATCCTTGTCGCCGCACAGGTTCTGGCGGAGATCGCCGTCAAGAATGCGAG
>JBBQTN010000502.1:0-1654 GCA_038213195.1 Acidimicrobiales bacterium
CCGTGTGGGCACAGCCGGCCCTCGGAGCGTGTGGTTCGTGGCAGCGGATTCCCCGGGCGCCGCGGTGCACGCCGACGTCACAACGATTTCCCGCTTGCCTGGCAGTTCGTGGTCGTGCTCGCGGCGGTCCTGGTCGCGGTCGCTCTGCTGGTGCAGATCGGGATTCTCAAATGCGTCTCCGGCGAGTTGGGGATCCCTTCAACAGCGGCGCTCGGCCTGTTGGTGGGCTCGCTCGTCGGGAGTGCCGTGAATATCCCCGTGGTGGCATCGATGGGCTCGTCCAACGCACCCGCAGTCCGTCGGGTCAGGGCGTCTACAGCGTGACGTACGTCGTGCCGGTGCTCGACCGCCCACTGCCGTCGCCGTTGCCTCCGGAACGCTCGGAACGCTGATTGGCGGCGATCTCCTCAACCTCCACACGCTCCCTCGGTGGGGAGCCGATTGCGTCGATCGGCGGCGCCGGCACATTCGACGGCGACTTCCTGACCGGGATCGTCGCTGTCCTACTCGTCAGCGTGTGAATGGTCGCGGGTCGTCGCGACGAACCAGGCAGCCGGTTGCCGTCCCGGCCTCGCCACCTCCACCCACGCCGCCATGCCGCACATCGGGCATCGGGGAAGGTCGCGCCGGACCGTCACCCCGTACCCGCACTCGGCACAGCGATAGTCGCCACCTGCCGCCGCAACACGGTGCGTGGGTGACGCGGCCACACTCTCGGAAGCGCTTTCCGCGGCGACCGTTGCGTCCCCTGAAGCCACCGTCGCGTGGGTCATGAGCCGCCCTTTGCCACGTGTTCGGGGTGAACACGCGCTGTGAGCAGCGCGCCAACCTCCTCATGGGCGCAGTTCAGGGCGATGTCGGTCTGCGTGATGATGCCATGCAGGCCGCGCTCGTCGCACACGGGGAGACGTTTGATCTGAAACTCGGACATCAACTCCTCGGCACGTTCGACCGGGCTGTCCGGTCGCACACAGATCAGCTCGCGAGTCATGATCGCGCCGACAACCTGGTCTGGTCCGGCGCCATCGGCGAGATTCCGAATGGCGAGGTCGCGGTCGGTCACGAGTCCGATCAACTCGCCCGCCTCCACCACCAGGAGCGCTCCGACATGGGCGGCTCGCATCCGGCGCGCGGCGTCGGCTACGGTAGCGCTCGGGTCGATCGTCTCCGGATGCCGTTGCATGGAATGGAGAACCAACATCGCTACCTTCCCGTCTGTGCCCGTCCGGCACTGATCGAGTCCGGGCAATGGATGCCGGCACGCGGCGCGTGAAGCAGCGAGCGCAGCTCACTCATCACACCACCCGGCGACGGATCCTTGCGGCGGCGAAGCACGAGCCGTTCCTCCGCAGGTCGCACCTCCACGACATCGGCCACGGGCACCCTGACCGTTCGCGTCCCCAGCCTCCCCGTCCGGACACCCACGACGTCCGACCAGTCGGGCCACTCTGCGAAGTCGACGTACTCGACGACGCCGAGGCGGCCGCCTGGCTGGTCGACGTGAAACCCTTCGCAGTGGCCTAGCCAGTAGTCCTCATCGACCGGCCACGGCGACTCGGGTCGTGGTCCACCGCGCCGGGGCGCTGTAAGCGCCAGTAAGAGCGACTGTGGCAACATCTCGGAACTCCCTCCCATCCGCGACGCTCGCACAACG
>JBBQTN010000503.1:0-1650 GCA_038213195.1 Acidimicrobiales bacterium
GACGTCGCCGGCCCCATCATCCCGAATGCGATGGACTGCACGAGGATCCCGCCGACCAGGTACTCGCGGTAGCTGCCCCCGACGTTGATCGCGCCACCGAACACGAAGGCGAACAACAGCGTGAACATCAACGGCTGCACGGTGACGTCGAGCAGCTTCTCGGGGATCTGGCGGATGTGCTCGATGTTGCGCCGGGCGAACACGAGCGAGTCGGACAACAGCGTGCGCGTCGCGCCGCCGGGCTGGCGCTGGCGGACCGGCGCAGCGGCGGTCGGTGATGGGGTGAGCGTGGCAGTCACTGCCGTGCCTCCTCGGGATGGTGGTGGTTGGTGGGGGTGGTGAGCGTGAGGAAGACGTCGTCCAGACTCGCCTGGCGGCGGTTGAGGTCGACGGCGTCGATGCCCGCCTCGTCGAGGGCGCGGACCACGTCGATCAGGCGGGTGCCCTCGCGGACGGGAGCGCTGACCATCAACAGGTCGCTGTCGAACGTCGGCTCGCTGGACACGAACGCGCTCATCGCCCCCGCGGCCGCGACGAGCTCACTCGGTGCGGCGACCTTGACGTCGATGCGGTCGTTGCCGATCCGCGCCTTCAGCTGGTCGGGCGTGCCGGTGGCAACGGCGCGGCCGTGGTCGAGCACGACGATGTCGTCCGCCAAGCGATCGGCCTCCTCCAGGTACTGGGTGGTGAGGATCACCGTGGTGCCCTCACGGACGAGGCTGCGCAGGAGGTCCCAGAGGTCGTTGCGGCTGCGCGGGTCGAGGCCGGTCGTCGGCTCGTCGAGGAAGAGCACCTCCGGTGAGGCCATCAGGCTCGCGGCGAGGTCCAGCCGGCGGCGCATGCCACCGGAGAACGTCTTCACCAGCCGGTTGGACGCGTCGGCGAGATCGAGTTGCTCGAGCAGCTCGCCGGCCTTGCGACGGGTGTCCTGCTTCGGCATGTGGTAGAGCCGGCCGACCATCTCGAGGTTGGCGCGGGCCGTCATCAGCCCGTCGACGGTGGCCTGCTGGGCGGCAACGCCGACGCGCATCCGCACCTCGCCGGGATGGCGCACGACGTCGTAGCCGGCAACCGTCGCTGACCCGGTGGTCGGTTTGGCGAGGGTGGTCAGGATGCGGATCGCCGTCGTCTTGCCCGCGCCGTTGTGGCCGAGGAGGCCGAGGACCGTCCCGGGAGCGACGGCGAGGTCGAGATCGCGCAACGCCCACAGGTCGCCGTAGCGCTTCCCGAGACCCTCTGCGAACACGCCACCGTCCGACGAGCCGGGGGGCGCCTCGTTGATCGTATGGTGTACTGCTGTTTGGTACATAGTACGACGAACGTTAGCAGTACACTGTACGCATGGCAAGCGAATATCCCGCGAAGCGCTCCCGGCCAACCACTAAGCACTCTTCCGGTCCTGACGTCGGCGATGCGATCCGGCAGTTCGTCGTCGACAAGGTGACCGACACGGTCAACGCGAAGGCTGCCCGCCACAGCCAGAAGATCGAGAAGCTCGCCCCGGTCGCGCGCGACGTGCTCGAGCTGTGGACCCGTCAGTCGCCGGGGGCGCGACGGCCGCGGTTCACGCGCGAGGACATCGCCAACGCCGCGTTGCGGATCGCCGACACGGAGGGCTTCGAATCACTGTCGATGCGCCGCCTGGCCGTC
>JBBQTN010000504.1:0-1628 GCA_038213195.1 Acidimicrobiales bacterium
AGCGCGGTGTGCAGCCCGGCCGGGTTGTTCCCGGAGCCGGTGAAGTGGGCGATGATCTTCGACACGTTCGACCCGCCCGTCAGCACGTCGAACAGCACCGGTGCCCAGCAGAGCGCCACCGCGACGCCGCCCCCGATCAGCCGGCGCGGATCGCGCACCCGCAGGTACAGGCCGACCGCGGCGACGAGCGTGAACACCGCGACGAACGGCGCGAAGCCGATGTGGCTCTGCGCGAGGAACGCGCCCACGACGGCGACGGTGGGCAGCGCCAGGCGGTCGCCTTCGATCGCGGCCCACGTCGCCATGAGCAGCAGGCCGAAGGGCAGGACGGTGACCCAGGCGTTCCACGGATCGCGGACCATGGCCGGACCGAGCGAGTGCACGAGCAGGGCCATGACGATCGCCATCGGGACCGTGAGCGCGAGCCGACCGCGACGCCACGCGAACCCGATCATCCCTGCAATCGACGCAGCGTTGATCAGCGACGCGCCGAACAGCAGCGCGGACGGCGACCCGCCCGACAGGCGGTAGGGGATCGCGTAGAGCCAGAACAGGAGCGGCCCCGGATGGTTCCAGCTGTACCGCGAGTACGGCCCGACGAGCGGCGTGTGCGCGGTGCCGACGTCGAGGGTGCGCAACTCGAGGATCCCCCAATCGCCGGCGGGGTACCACGTGCGCAGCAGGGCGTCGAGGCCGGCGATGAGGATCGGGAGGACGGCCAGCACCACGAGCGTCAGCGCCGCGGCCTGCCGCCAGGTGAAGCGTCGGCGTCGCATGGCGCAGGCACCTTAGTGGGCACGACCCACCGATCCGCAGCGCCCACCGGTGCCCCGAGACGCTCGCTCAGTTCGGCTACCTCAGGGGGCGAACGCCTTGGCGACGTCGTCGGTGACGAAGCGGACCGCGGTGAGCACGACGATCCCACCGAGCGCCCAGCACGGCGCGCTCGCGAAGAGCCCCCACCGGATGCCGTAGGTGTCGGACAGGCTGCCGAGCGGGGACACGAAGAAGACGGCCGCGCCGATCACGAAGAAGATCGACGAGAACGAGAACACCAGGGATCGCACGCGGGCCGGCGCCACGAACGCCTGCGTGGTCACGAGGGGCGGCAGGAAGATGCCCGCCGTGAAGCTCGCCGTCAACGAGAACGCGAGGTAGATGGGGAGCGAGGGTGCCGCGGCCACGCACGCGATGAGCACGCCCACGACCATCAGCAACCACCCCGTCCAGCGCAACGGCTCGCCCATGCTCTTGGTCAACCACTTCTGGGTCCAGCGCCCCGACCGCTGCACCCCGAAGAACGTGGCCATGCTGTTGGCCGCCACGATCGCCCCGCGCCCGAAGTCGCCGACGCCGAAGATGCGATCGGTGAAAAGCGGGCCGAGCACCGCCAGTGGCACGAGCCCGCCCCCGACGATCGTCGCGGCGATGTAGGCGCGGCGCAGCGTGCGGATGCGCATCGTCACGCCGACCGCAGCCCAGAACGGCAGGGGCGGCTCGACCGTGCCGCCGCCGTCGGTCGCGCCGCGCACGGGCTCGGACAGCTTCATCGCCCGGATGGCGACGATCGCGATCGGGATGGCCAGCACGATGAAGGCCCAACGCCAGCCGAACAGCGCCGAGACCGC
>JBBQTN010000505.1:0-1607 GCA_038213195.1 Acidimicrobiales bacterium
AGGTGGTCGGCGACCTCGACGACGGGTCGCGGGCCGTCCTCGTTCCGGTGCTCACCTGCGAGACCCGCGGCGTGCGGCCACCGTGCCTGATGTGTGCGAGCGCTCGGATCAACCTGTGCGAGCGGATTGCGTTCGGGCATCTGGAACCGGGCCTACAGAGCGGCTACTGCTCCGACACCGGCGGCGGATGGTCGACTGCGATGGTCGCTCACCGCAGCCAGCTGGTGGCCGTCCCCGCCGGCATGACCGATGAAGCTGCGGTCATGGTCGAGCCCACCGCATGCGCCGTTCACGCGGCGGCCGTGGTGGGCACAGCCTCGATGGTCGCGGTGATCGGAGCTGGCACGCTCGGTCTGCTCACCATCGCTGCGCTGCGCGCATCGTCGGGCGTCGGCACGATCCTGGCCACCGCCAAGCACCCTGAGCAACGCCGTATGGCCCGCGAGCTCGGCGCCGACCAGGTCGTCGCGCCGGACGAACTGGTGCGCGCCGTCCGGTCGGCCACCGGGTCGTTCGTCGTCGATGGGCAGCTCACCGACGGAGTCGGGACGGTTGTCGATTGTGTGGGGACGGAGACGTCCCTCACCTCAGCGATGCAGGTCGTCCGTCCGGGCGGCGACGTGATCGTCGTCGGCATGCCGGGCCATGTGTCGGTCGACCTGACCTCGCTGTGGCACCGCGAGACCGGCTTGCGCGGGTGCTACGCCTACACGCGAGCCGACTTCGATCACGCGATGACCCTCGTGGCTGACGCCGATCTCGGGCGTTTCGTCAGCGCCACGTATCCCCTCGACCGGTATGCGGACGCCGTCGAGCATGCAGCGACCGCCGGCAGCCGCGGTGCGGTCAAGATCGCGTTCGACCTCCGAGGAGAGAAGCGCCGATGAAACTCACGAATTTGGGTCACTCCGGGTCGTCTGACGACCTGAAACGACCCAAATCGACGGATGGGACCGTTTGAGGGCGCGACCCGGACTCGTGCTGGACGTCGACCGGTCGACGCCGCCCATCCTGTTCCACAGTGGCGAAGGGTTCCGGCTCGAGAAGCTGCCGGCCGACCGCAGCCGTGTCGTCTACCCGGCCGAGCCGCTCGATGCGCTGGACGACGTGGACGGCGCGATCCGTGACGCGTTGCTGCACCCGCTCGACAGTGAACCGCTCCCCGCTCTGCTGCGTCCCGGCATGAAGCTCACGATCGCGTTCGACGACGTGTCGCTCCCACTCCCCCCGATGCGACGGCCCGACATCCGTCAACGGGTCATCGAGGCGGTCCTCGATCTTGCGGCTGCGGCCGGCGTGGACGACGTGCACCTCATCGCCGCGCTGGCCCTGCACCGCCGCATGACGGAGGACGAACTGCGCCACGCGGTGGGCGACCGGGTGTACGAGGCGTTCGCACCGAGCGGTGCGCTGTACAACCACGATGCCGAGGATCCCGACAACCTGTCGTTCATCGGGACGACGGACCGGGGTGAGGAGGTGGAGATCAACAAGCGTGCCGCTGACTCCGACCTCTTGATCTACGTGAACATCAACATCGTGGCCATGGATGGCGGCCACAAGTCGACGGCCACCGGCCTCGCCAGCTACCGCAGCATCCGCCATCA
>JBBQTN010000506.1:0-1595 GCA_038213195.1 Acidimicrobiales bacterium
GAGATCGTGTCGGAACCGGGCGATCGTGCGCGCCGGCAACCCGGCGGCGGCGAGCTCGGCGACGGCCTTCGCTGTTGTCGCGACTGCGATCACGTTCTGGCCGTCGACGGTCGCGCAGCCGGCGGCGGCGTGGGCCATCGCGGTCTTGCCGTAGCCGGCGGGGGCGAGCACCGTGCGCACCGACCCGCCGGGCCCGCACAGCGTTGAGATCGCCTGACGCTGATCGGTCCCCAAGAAGCTGGACTCGTTGAGCTGCGCGGCGACGATCGTCTCTCGGATCGGTGTGCCGGTTCGTGCGGTGAGCCGGTCGAGTACGACGAGGGTGTCGTCCTCGAGGTCGCGTTGGGCGACGGTAGACCAGCGCGGCGGCTCCCATCCCGACGCTGTGGTCGACGGGGTGAGTCGGACAACCAGATCCGACGCCAGGAACCACTCGGCGATCTCGATGATCTCCACGGCGGACAGCCGGCCTGCGGCGAGCCCGGCGACATGTTCGATCACGTCGTGTTCCGCGAACCGGGCGGAATGGGCGCACAAACCTTGCTCCTCATCGACGAGCCGGCCGGCAACCTCGTCGAAGCCAACCGTGCGCAAGTCCGGGTCGCGCCAACACACCCGAGCCTCCAGGCCGGTCGCGAGCTGCAGGCCGATCCGGGCCGCCTCCGCGTGCCACCGACCGAAGAGCGCTTCCCTGGTGGCCGTGTGATTCTTCGCTGGGCGGGTCGCCAGCGACGCCTCATCGTCGGCGTGCATCCGCAGCGCCGGCGCCTGGTAGCCGGCGCCGATCGCCTCGAGCTCCGCCTCGATCTCGACCGTCCGCTTGGAGAACGTGCGCAACACCTCCGGCGCGAACCCGGCGATCTCACGAGTGTTGTGCCGATCGGCCTGCCACTCGACACCGAGGCGCAGGCTGAGTAGACGTTGCAGCTCGGCCTGATAGATCGACCCAGCGGCCCGAGCCCACACGAACATCGGCCGCGCCGCGATCGCCACGCACCGCCCGTCCTCGCGGCGCACCACGTTCGGGACCAGACCGTGGGTGTGCAACTGCGGGTCCCCGGCCCGGGACGTGCGATGCACGAACCCGGCCACCGCCCACCCCCCGGTCGGGACGTGGCGGCGAACACCATCGACCTGGATCCGGGTCAGCGCAGCTCGCTCTTCCAGGAACCGGAGCGCTGTCGCGACCGCCTCCCGGTGAGCGCCCATCACCACATCGGCGACAGGCTCAGTCCCGAGCGCCCACAACAACGACACTCCCTTCGGTGCTGAGTACGTCAGATCGATCGCCTTCACCGTCCGCTCCCGCAACCCCACCAACAACGGCGTCCCCGTCGTCGGGTCCTTTCCGTCGACCAACGCTCGCAGCGCATCGGCCTCGACCATCCCCGTCACACCGAGCGCCGGCGACCAACGTCCCGTCCACACCCCCGGTGCCTCACCGACGCCCGTGTAGTACTCGTCGATCCCCAACGCCACCGACGACAACAGGTACTCGGCGTTCGTCAACGCCGTCACCGTCAACACCCGGCACCACCAAGGTCACCCCGAAGTGCGACAGATACTTGCCAGCCCTCCGGGCAGGCGAACTCCCC
>JBBQTN010000507.1:0-1595 GCA_038213195.1 Acidimicrobiales bacterium
TGGACGACGAGTGCGGGTGGCTCACCAAGCTCGTCTCGATAGGCCTCAAAGTGCGACGAGCCGCTCGGCGTGCCGAGCACCCAGGGATTCTCGCGTGTGCCCTGATCGGACGCGGTCATTGTTCCTCCTCTGGAACGGTAAGTCCGCTCGGTCGAGGGCGAGGAGCGGGTTTCCAGTCAGTGACAATCTTGGCGACGGCGGTGACCAGAATCAACTGGCCCAGAATGGCTTCAAAGATGGCCATCGATTGGCCCGGGTTGGTCGCCGGTACGAGATTCCCATAACCCGTCGTCGTGAGCGTCGTGAAACTGAAGAACAAGTCCTCGGCCAGCGTGCCACGACCCTGTACGCCGAGATCGCACCCAGCAATGTCTGAAGGTCGATAACTCGGCGCCGGAGGAGATGACGTCCGACGACGAGGGGCGCGATGAGATAAAGCAGAACGCTGAACGCGAGAATCACCTGGTAAAGCCACGGCGGCATGTCCGCCCCAGTCCCCGCGAGGAAGCCGGTCACTGACAGCGCTGCCACCACGACAAGGGCGAACCCGGCGACCCTCTAGGCGCGGCGCGATTCCGACGCAGTGAACACGACCCAGACAGTTAGCATTCCAACGAACAGCACCACCGCCGCCCATCGCTGTCCAAGCAACGCGACCGACAATCCGTAGGTTACGAGGATGAGCAAAATGACCAAGCCATATCGCGTTTGGGCGCGTGACCAATCGCGTTTCGAGAGCAGGGTCATAGCCTCACGCTCACCGCGTCGCGCAAACTCGAGTGGGACATGACCAACTCCTGACGTTCCTCGGCCAGTAGTGGGTCGCGTTGCTTGTCGCGATGGGCACGCCACCATTCGACTCCGCGTTCCCGACTACGACCGGGTCGAAGGCCCGAAGGGCGTCACCATTGTTGCGTCTCGCCACAACCGCTCCCTGACGTCGGGCCGCTCTCTGAGGGGCAGCCTACGGATCCGAAATAATCTGATCTGGGCACCATGGCGAAAGTAGGCCGTTGATCGTGTCTCGACGCGCGCCACGATCGGGACGCCAAAAGGTGGGTGGGTGGGCATCGACGCGGTGGCAACGGCGATGAGGTTCGCCGACGACCAACTCGATAGGACGGATGTAGCACTGAGGGCTAGAGGAACGAGAGCTTGACTGCGTAGACCTTCGACTCGTCGAACGAGCTGACGTAGCAGAGGTCGCCTGCGACAACGATGTCGACGTTGCCATCGCGCAATGCCCCGTGGCTCGAGATAAGAACTGACTTGGTCAGTTTCGCACTGGCTCGATTGATCACCGCAATTCCCGGTCCGTCGTCCAGACTGACGAGCGCCGATCCAGCCGAAATGGCAATTGCGTCCGGATGCCCTGGCACCGCGATCCGACCCGACACCGCATTCGTTGTCATGTCCACGGATGCGACCTGATTCGAGTCGGTACACGCCACCCAGAGTCGAGTTGCTGTCGCGGCCATCCCTTGTGGGCCGCCACACACATTGATGGTGACGATCACTTTTGCGGTGATCGGGTTGATCGGGGTCTGGGTGCCGTCACTGAAATTGCTGACCCACAACGACTCGGCCGCGGCGAT
>JBBQTN010000508.1:0-1594 GCA_038213195.1 Acidimicrobiales bacterium
ACCCGACCGCCGATCTGATCGCCGCCGGGTTGTTGGTGGCGCTCACCAAAGGTGGCCGGGCTGAACGAGTCCTGTCGTCGCTCGCTGCGCAGGCACGTCATCAGGCGGAGCGCCGCAAGCTCCTCGAAGCCGAGCGGGAGCCCGCTCGTCGAGAGGTGTGGTGGGTGACCGGTTTGATGACCGCGCAGCTCGTCGGTGGGCTCGTGTTCGCCCGGTCGTCGTACCTCGCCCCGTACCGAACGATCGGTGGCCAGGTCGTGCTCTGTGCCCTGCTCGGCGCGTTCCTTGCCCTGATCGTCTACGTCCAGCGTCTCTCACGATTCACCCGACCAGCACGGTTCCTGTCGTTGAAGGGGCTGCGATGACTCTCGCACTCGTCCTCGGTGGAGCCGCGGTCGCCGCGGGCGGGTGGCTGTGCATCACTGCGTTCGCGACACCGACACCGTCGCTCTCGCGCACTGTTGCTCACCTCCATCGCCCGCCCATCAGACAGGCTGAGTCGACGGATCGATGGACGACGTTCGGCTCCCGTGCGATGGCCGTCGTCGGCGGCCGAGTCGGAGGCGTCGCTACCCGTCGACGCCTCGACCTCGTTGGTCGCACCCCAGAGGCGCACGCCGGCTACCTCGCCATCGCAGCACTGGCGGGCTTCATCACGCCTTTGATGCTCGCCGCGATCGCGACGTGGATGTCCGCCACCGCCGCAACGTGGATGGTCTCGCTCGGGTTCGCGCTCGGCCTCGCCGCCGTTGCAGTTCTGCTCGTGGTCGCCGACCTCGATCAGCGTTCGTCAGCAGCATCGCGTGATCTGCGGCATCAGCTGTCGGCGTACCTCGACGTGCTGACGATGTTGCTCGCCTCCAACCAGGGCAACGAAGGTGCGCTACGTCTTGCCGCCGACGCCGGCGACGGACGACTGTTCGTCGAACTGCGCCGCCGGATGCTCGAAGCCGCCACCGCCGGACGACCCGCGGTGAGCGCGCTCGCCGCTCTCGGTCGCGACCTGGGTGTCGTCGAGCTGACCGAGATCGCCGCCAGCGCCTCACTCGCCACCAGCCAAGGTGCCCCGGTCGCACGCAGCCTCGTCGCCAAGACGGAGTCGCTTCGCGCTGCCCTCCAGGCCGAACAGGAACAGGACGCCCGCGTGCGCACCGGGAAGATCACCTTCCCGCTCGTTGCCATGGGGATCGTATTCATCATCCTCGGCCTCTACCCGGCTCTCGTGTCCATCCGGAATACCTGAAGGGATCAACCCCAACCAGAACACCAAGGAGAAGAAGATGAATCCTGCTGTCATTGTCATGTGGACCTACGTCCAATGTTGCTGGGCGAAGGCCCGTGACAAATCCCGAGACGATCGAGGCTCGGCCTCCGTCGAGCACATCCTGTGGTACGTCGCCGCCGGTCTCGGCACCGTTGCCGTCGCAGCGATTATCTGGGCTGCGATCCGCACCAAGGCCGAAGAGCCGTTGCCCAGTCCCGCCGCTCCCTGATCCCCGTGTCCGGTCCGGAGCGTCTCACGCGACAGCGGCGGGATGGCGACATCGGCGCAGCGACCACGGTGTCGCTCGTGTTGATGCTCCCCGTCCTCACC
>JBBQTN010000509.1:0-1572 GCA_038213195.1 Acidimicrobiales bacterium
TCGATGCCTATGGTCCACGGCGGCGCCTCCTGTGCGATCGACCGGTGCCGCATGACCAACGCCAGCTGCCCGTGGCCGAGACGAGCGTGGTCCTGGATAGCACTTGCTCGGCTCGAGCGACATGACACATGCAGGGAGTCATCGGCGTTCGTTTGCGCACCAACGAGGTCGATACGACGAGCGCCGGGTTGCAGTGCGACCGGTCGCGGCGGGGCAACTGCCGATGACGATTCGTCGAGGTGCCTGGGCGGCCGTCGGCGCAAGCGACGTTTGGATCGACCCTCAAGTTGCCTGTGAAAATACAATCCGTATGACCAGCCGCGGCGTTGATCCTCAGAGGGCTGAAACAAACGGTGATGCGACAGTATCGGATCGGGATGTCAGTGGTACCAATCCGTAGCCGCGGGCACTTGGGCTGCGACAGCGAATGAGGTGCCGGGAGTGGCTTTAAGTACGCGGTTCACAGAGCGTTTCGGGGTGGAGCATCCGATCATGCTTGCGCCCATGGCCGCGGTGAGCGATGCCAGTCTGGCCATCACAGTTAGCGCCGCAGTCGGAGTTGGAATGATCGGTGGGGTATACGCCTATCGCGACTGTCTCTAGCAGGAACTCGCGGCCGCACGAGTAGGCCGCGTCGGCTGTGGATTCATCACCTGGTCGCTAGCGAAGCATCCCGAACTTCTCGATGTCGCCCTCGCCGTTGACCCCATCGCGATCATGCTGTCCTTCGGCGATCCAGGATTGTTTTCCGACAAGATCCGGTCGGCCGGGGTCCCGCTCGTCTGTCAGGTCCAGACCCTCGAGCACGCACGAAGGGCACTCGACGTCGGCGCAGACCTACTCGTGGCACAGGGGGCCGAGGCGGGCGGGCACGGCGGCGGTCGGGGCACGATTGCGTTCACACCCGCGGTAGCCGATCTGGTCAGTGAGCGGTCCCCGGACACCCTTGTCCTCGCCGCGGGAGGCATCGCCGACGGAAGAGGTCTCGCGGCCGCGCTAATGCTTGGCGCCGACGGAGTTCTGGTAGGGACCCGCTTCTACGCGACAGCCGAGGCAGCCGTCGACTCTCGCCTCAAGCAGCGCGCCGTCGGAGCGTTCGGCGATGACACGGTGCGCACCAGGGTGTTCGACGTCGCACGTGGGCTCCAATGGCCGGAAGAGTTCACCGCTCGCGCTGTGCGCAACGACTTCACGGACGAGTGGCACGGCAAGGAGGCGGAGCTCCACGCCGCGCGAACCATCGAAGAGGAGCGATACAGGCACGCGGCGGCAGGTGCAAACCCGGCGGTGGCAGCCGTGTTCGCCGGAGAGGCGGTCGATCTGATCCACTCGATCGATTCCGCCGCAACAGTCATGACCGACATGTCGGCGATGGCCGAACGGCTCCTCAGGAACGTTGACGCGCCCGACGCGTGACGCGGTCCCGACCCGGGGACCGTAGCGAGGACCGCCGACTCATTCGCTGGCGACTGCTCGTCTCGTCTCGTCGATCGTCCGGCCGTTGAACTCCTTGGCAACCAGGTGGACCCCACTCCCTCCAACCGAGTCGTCCGACGCGAGCCACACGGCAGC
>JBBQTN010000510.1:0-1568 GCA_038213195.1 Acidimicrobiales bacterium
CGTAGCAGCGGTCACCGCGGCCGCTTTCACCACCGGGTTCTTCATCGCCGACTCGAACACGCCACCGGGCGGGCGCTCGCTCATCGGTGGGAGTTGCGGCACGTCGACCCCACCCGCTGTCGTCTCCCCCGCGGTTGGACCGGGCGGTTGCTCGCCGAAAGGGGGAGGGGCCGGAGCCATCCGCGATGCCAGCGCTTCGTACGCCGAAGCCCGATCCACTGCGGTGCCGTACTCCGTATTCATAGGTGAGGCAGCGACCGTAGCCTCGACCGCGGCCGCATCCGCCGGCCCCATCAGCGAACCTGGCGCTCGCATCCGCGTCCATGCCACCGGCGTCGGCGCACCACGTTCGCTCATCACCGTGATGACTGCCTCGCCAATTCCGCAGGCAGGCAGGACCTCGGCCAGGTCGTACGCGCTGGTTGGGAACGTCGACACGGTTGCCTTCAGAGCTTTCGCGTCATCGGGTGTAAAGGCGCGCAGCGCGTGTTGTACGCGATTGGCGAGTTGCGCGAGCACATCGTCGGGCACGTCCTTTGGCGTCTGCGTCACGAAGAAGACGCCCACACCCTTGGAGCGGATCAGCCGTACGGTCTGTGTGATCGACGTCAGGAAGGCTTTGCTCGCGCTGGTAAACAACAAATGCGCTTCATCGAGGAAGAAGACGAGTTTCGGTTTGTCGAGGTCACCGACTTCGGGCAACTCTTGAAAGAGGTCCGCGAGCAACCACATGAGAAACGTCGAGAACAACGCCGGACGATCTTGCAAAGACGGCAGTTCCAGACACGTCACGATACCTCGACCATCGGCGGACGTGCGCAACAAGTCAGCCGAATCAAACTCGGGTTCGCCGAAAAACTTCTCCATCCCTTCGGCTTCGAACGTCAACAATTGGCGCAGGATGACACCCGCGGTCGACTTCGACAATCCACCGAGCGCATCGAGTTGCGGTTTGCCTTCATCGGATACGAGGTACTGAATCACTGCACGCAAGTCTTTGAGATCGAGCAGCGCAAGACCATTGGTGTCGGCGAAGTGGAAAACCAGTTGCAAACTCGACTCTTGAGTTTGATTGAGGTCAAGAATGCGCGACAACAGAATCGGTCCGAACGACGTCATCGTCGCGCGTACCGGGACCCCGACTCCTTCACCGCCGAGCGCGAGGTATTCCAACGGGTAAGCCGTTGGCACCCACGTCTGACCAATGTCCGTAGAGCGAGCGGTGATTTTGTCGTTGACAACGCCGGGCACCGACATGCCAGATAGGTCACCTTTGATGTCGGCGAGAAACACCGGTACCCCTGCGGCCGAGAGCTGCTCCGCCATCAACTGCAGCGTCTTGGTTTTGCCCGTTCCGGTCGCGCCCGCAACCAATCCATGACGGTTCATCATCGACAGGGGTATCCGGACGGGGCCGGCCGGATACGCCGTACCATCCACGACAACCGCGCCAAGTTCGAGGCAGGGGCCGACGAAGGCGTAGCCCTTCGCGACTACGTCGACAATGCTCTGGGGATCCGTTGCGCTCTTGGCCATTCCCGCAGAGTAACGACGAACCCGAGATGCCT
>JBBQTN010000511.1:0-1543 GCA_038213195.1 Acidimicrobiales bacterium
GTCGAGCGAGCGGGACACCCGGGCAAACAGATCGGGGTTCTCCTGCACCGTGGCGCGGGCATCGGCGAAGGCGTCGATGAGGCGCCGCTCGAGGTCGAGGCCATTCATGGTGTGCTCAGCATCCGGTCCAGGGTGGCCATCGCCCGCTGCAGGTGGGTCTTGACCGAGTTGTGCGACAGCCCGAGTGTCGACGCGATCGCCCAGGCTGTTCAGTAGCGATCGGGTGCTGAGGGTCGCGCCCGCGGAAGAGCCCTTCTGGTGCGGGACTTGGGCTTTTCGAAGGTCCGAGTCCGCAGGCAGAAGGGCACTTGCATGGTGAAGCGTAGACAGCGTCGTAGGGCGTTGAGGGTCACGGGCGATGGAGTTGGTGTCGCCAGTCACGTCGGCACTCGATTGTGGGTCGATCTCGCTGATGCGGTCGGGCTGACCGCGCTTACCTCGAAGCGCTCTACCGCGGACGCGGCCGCGCTGAACGACAGATCTGCGACACCAAAGCCACCGGCCTCACCAACCTGCCATCGCACTCCTTCGCGATCAACCACGCCTGGCTGCAACTCGTGCTCTACGCCCACGACCTGTTGGCCTGGACCCGCCTGCTCGCCCTCGACAGCGACTTGGCAACCGCCGAGCCGAAACGGCTCCGCTCCTGCTTGTTCCACACCGCCGCTCGCATCACCCGCACCGGCCGACGCACCACCTGCCGGCTTGCCGCGAACTGGACCTGGACCTCCGACCTCGTCACCGCGTTCGACCGCGTCCACCAACTCCGCCAGCGCTGCTGAACCGGTCCCCGCGGCCCACCGGCGACCACGCCACCCCCACCGAGCCGGCAAACCACACCACCCCCAGGCGCCCTGGACCTCGCACACCCCAGCGCCACACCCGACCACCACAACCCGCCCCGAACACATCCGAACCGCTCACCACCCACCCCAGGCCGCTACCGAACAGCCTGGGTTAACGACTTGATCCCGATGATCCTCGACCGCGCCGACGCAGCGATCGAGCAACTGGTCACAGAGCTCCCGGGCGACAGCGGTGCGACGGTTGACATGTACCCGACCGGGCGGCGATTGATCCTGGGGATCACGTTGCGAGCGTTCTTCGGTGACCGCTTCGCCGCCCGTGTCGACGAGCTCGGCGACTTGTACGTGCGACCGCAACGCTTCATCGAAGCGCCAGCTGCGCCGCAACTGCCGCACCCGATTCCGTTCACGTTGCGTGCGGAGGTGCGTGCCGATTGCCGAGCGATCGATCGCCTGATCGACGACGAGATCGCCGCCCGTCGACGCGGGTCGCCTGTTGAGGCGGCCGATGTCCTCGACGCCTACCTCGACTCGGGATTGTCCGAAGCGGAGATCCGTGATCAGGTCAGGTCCCTGATCGGTGCCGGGTACGACACGACAGCGGCCACGTTCGCCTGGATGATGCTGCGCGCCGCTCACACGCCCGACGTATGGGCGAGGCTACGCGACGAAGCAGACGACGTACTCGGCACCATCAACCAGCAACCGGCAAAGCATGATGGCACCACGCTCACGAA
>JBBQTN010000512.1:0-1535 GCA_038213195.1 Acidimicrobiales bacterium
GCACGGCCTACGTCCTTTCCGCCATCGACTGCGACGGCCGGAAGTTGGCCTGCCGGGGTGCCGGCGCCATTCGTCGTTGGAGATGCAACCCCGAGCCTCATGGCCAACCCGGACGGATTGGAGTCGTTGTCGAGCACCGGCACCTGCGCCGTGTCCCCGGCACGCACTGTGATCTCGTCGTCTTCGGTAGCAGGCGTCGACGTCGGGAGCGCAGGGAGGACCGTTACCGACAGTTCACCCGTCGCAAACTTGGTGCCGTTGCTGACTTCGTAGTGCAGAACTTGGGCGGCCGCCGCGCTCGCGGATCCGAGACTGACACGGACCCACCGACCCTCGATGACAGCGATCTGCAAGTCGTTGCTCGAGCTGGTGGAACTGACCTTCTGCACCGCCAGCAAGCCACCAGAAGGGTCGACGTCGTTGGCGAGCACATCGACGAGATCGGAGCCCGTACCGCGAACCACAGCTGTGTCCGGCATTGCCACGATCGGCTGATCGGCAAGTCCATCTGGCGCGATATCGAATCGGATCTTCTGCGGTGCCGAGAACGCCGCGTTACCGAATGCTGCCTGGTACGTGACTTCGTAGGTTCCAGCGTTTGCCGTGAGGAGCGTCACCGCGCCGGACTCGAGGTCCGTCGTCAGCGGCGCGTTCAACGCGAGGTTGGCGACATTCACGGCCGGGGGAAGCGGGCCCGGGAGCGACAACTGCGCCGATGCGTTGGCGGCGTCAACCCCCGGCAGGTCGTTCTCGAGCGGGTACACCGTGAGCGGCTTGCCAACCACGCCGCGCGCTACGTCGGGTTGTGCCTGTGCGGCAGCAGTGTTCGGGGGTGCGACGACGGTGACTGGTAGCTCCGACGGAGTGGATTCGCGCCCATCGGTGACCCCGAACTTGACCGTGATCGGCCCGGCTTGCGCCGGAGCGGTCACGAGGATCCTGCCGTCCGAGCTGGTGCTCACCGAAGCCGCACTGACTGTCGCGTCGCCGAGGAGCACAGGATCGCCGTCGTTGTCACGCCAGTCGGCGAGCACGGGCATGGAGAGCAACGCTCCCGTTGCGACGCTCCAGGTTCGGGGGGTGAAGCCCTTGCGCAGGAACGGCGGACTGTTCTGCTGGGCGCCCCGCGCCGTCACCGTGACGCTCGCAGACGCCTGGAGCCCGTTGCCGGCATCGACCCAGTACTTGAACTGAGTACCACTCGATCCGTCCGGCAACGTGACCTGCACGGTCTGGCCATCGGGTGCGATGCCCACGGAGACCTTGGGATCGTCTGGAGGCTCGAGTTTCGAGACGACGAGGAGCGAACCGGAAGGTCCGGAGTCGTTGTCGAGAACATGAAGCACGGCCGTCCGACCGGGCCGTGCCCCGTACTCGTCGTCTGTCGCCGTCGGAGGCTTCGGCTTGGCAGAGTCCGTTGCCGTCGGATCTTTGGGCCCGGTCCCGGGATTGGGGTCGCGAACAGGGGCGACGGTCTTCCAACGAGCGAGGTCCTCGCCGGTCGTCCGATCGGGATCGAGTACCCGCCCCGAAGC
>JBBQTN010000513.1:0-1531 GCA_038213195.1 Acidimicrobiales bacterium
GACGAAAGCGTTGTCGAGTCCGTCACTGCCGGGGTGGAGATCCCGATGGTTCGACCGGCGGATGCGGGCTGCTCATCGCTGACTGCCGTGGGACAGCCGGTGGCGACGTCGATTCGGGTGACGTTCGCCGGCGGTGTGGTGCTCGCCATGGGTCGGGCTTCGACGGTGATGGTCGCGCAGCTGGAAGGGTCACTTCGATCGGTCATGCACAGCACGTACCTGCCTGTCGGGACGGCCGTCGGCACGACGTAGGTCACCGGGTCAGGAGATACCGGCTCCGCACATGCAGGCCAGGTCACGACGGGCCCGGTGATGAACTGGCCGCTGCTCGTTAACTGGCCGACGATCGTGTCGGCGGTGACCGTGCGCAGCGTTCCGATGTGGTTGCACGACGGCGAGATCGGCACGGTCGCTGTGAGTGAAACCGCGTCACCGGCGATCACCCGGGGGGCGCTGACTGCTGCGTCACCGAATCCACGCCAGCCGATACCGGCGGCGTGGGCGGCGAGGTTGGCGAGGTAAGCGAGGTGGGCGAGGTTGGCATCGAGTCCGACTCGCTCGAGCACGATGCAACGGCTAGCACGCCGGCCAAACCGACCACGAGCCACCTTCGCTTCATTACTTCATCGACGGTACGCCACCACATTCGGTTCCCGACCGACGCCACCTCCCCGAGGTCCGGCAACAGTTGATTACTCCGCCACGTGCCGGTTGGGGCCACCGGCGAGGATACCGCATAGCTCGTACACGCAGAGTTGGGGGCTGGTTCCCGTGCCGACGTCGTTGTCGCTCGTTTCATCACGCAGCGACGTGGTCGGCGGTAGCAAGCATCTCCCGTCCGAGCGGCTGCAGATCGACCTTCGTGCACAGCAGGCCGGTGGACACCCGCTCGGCCACGCCCCACTCCCAGATCGCAGTCGCGTCGAGGCCAGTGCGTGCTGCGAGCCAATCGGGCGCGACGATGCGGGTCGCCGTTGCGCAGCTCGAGTGGGTCCTCGCGCATTACGATCCCCATGTCGTACTCGGCGTCGGCGAGCAGGCCGTCGGGATCGATCAACTTGAATTCGTCGCCCGCCGCGAGCACGTTCCACTCGTGGACGTCGCCGTGCACCAGCACCGAGCGCTCGTCGTCGTGCGCGTCGCTGCGACGGTTCGCGCAGGCGACGGCGTCGTCGACCGCGCGTGCCGAGCAGGGTCGGCCGAGCTCCTCCCACGTCGTGGTGATGAACTGGACGAGCCGCCGCCCCTTGTCTGCGCCGGTCGGCAGCCCGCAGTTCGGTGCCGGCCGCCACAATCGTTGCGCCGTCGCGCAGAGGATCTCGTGGCTGCGGGTGATGGGCAAACTGAGATCGTGCAGCGAGGGCCCGAGGCGCTCCAGCAGCAGCGCTCCACGGGCAGCGCCGTCGCGCAGCAGGCGGACACAACCACCGCCGGCGGCGAGGCGCAGAACCGTGATCTCGTTCCGGGCGGCGTCGGGGTCCTGCTGCGGCACGAGCAGCTTGAGCACGGCCGGTGTGCCGTCGCCTTGCAC
>JBBQTN010000514.1:0-1530 GCA_038213195.1 Acidimicrobiales bacterium
ATCGTCGTCTGTGTGAAGCAGGTTCCCGACAGCTGGGCTGAGAAGAAGCTCGGCGCTGATTCCAAGCTCGACAGAGCAGGCGTGGACGCGGTTCTGAACGAGCTCGATGAGTATGCGGTCGAAGAGGCGTTGCGCTTATCCGCGGCACACCCTGGCTCGCACATCGTGGCGCTAACAATGGGACCCGATCGCGCGACGGACGCGCTCCGTAAGGCGCTGTCGATGGGTGTCGATGAGGCTGTCCACGTCAACGATGCGGGCCTTTCTGGCTCGGACGCCCTTGCTACGTCCGCCGTCCTGGCCGCGGCAATCACAGGTATCGGCGACGTCGACCTGGTGATGTTCGGATGCGAGAGCACCGATGCACGAATGAGCGTCGTCCCGGCGATGGTCGCGGAGCGGCTTGATCTACCAATGGCCACCTTCGCGAGTTCGGTCACGGTCGAGGGCAGCACGTTGACCGTCGAGCGGACCACCGAGGCCGGTGTTGCTCACCTCAGCGCTCAACTTCCCGCCGCGGTCAGCGTCGTCGAAAAGATCAACGAGCCACGCTATCCCTCGTTCAAAGGGATCATGGCCGCCAAGAAGAAGCCGATGACCGTGCGAACCATCGCTGATCTCGGCTTGGATTGTGCGGCTGTCGGTTCGGGGGGTGCCTGGAGCGAGGTAGTCGACTTCGCGGTCCGCCCCCCGCGTGGCAAGGGAACGATCGTGTCCGATGAAGGAACCGGCGGTCTTCAGCTCGCTGAGTACCTGGTCTCCAACAAGGTCCTGTGACCTTTCCCGTGTCTACCCCGGGCTCGGCCCGGATCCTGAGGAGGACGCCATGAGTTCGGTCCTGGTGCTGGTTGATCACACCGATAACGTCGTGACTAAGGCAACTCTTGAGCTGCTGACCCTGGCTCGGCGCATCGGCGAACCCGTCGCGGTTGTCGTCGGCTCTGGCGTAGCAGTGGAGCAATTGGCTGCATTTGGTGCGACTCAGGTGCTCGTCGCCGACGCCCCCGAGCTCACCAGTCAGCTCGTCGTAGGCTCCGTCGCCGCGCTGGCGGCAGCGCTCACCCCAGACACCGTCGCCGTGCTCATCACCAGCACTGCCGAAGGCAAAGAGATCGGTGGACGTCTCGCTGTGCGAATGGAGTCGGGGATCATCACCGACGCTGTTGACCTGAGCGCCGAGCTTGTCGCCACCCAGAACATCTTCGGCGGCTCGACAGTGGTCCATTCGAGGATCTCTCACGGAGTCGCCGTGATCACGGTCCGTGGTAACGCTGTGGAGCCCGAAGCGTCACCCGCAGCTGGGATTGTGAAGCCACTGGCAGTCACCGTGACCGGACGCGCCGCCACGATCACCGGCCGGACTGAAAAAGAGGTGTCGGGCCGCCCGGAGCTTGCAGAGGCCTCGATCGTGGTCTCTGGTGGGCGCGGCATGGGCGCGTCTGAGAACTTTGTGCTCCTTGAGAAGCTCGCTGACCTGCTCGGGGCCGCTGTCGGAGCCTCCCGAGCCGCCACCGACGCCGGCTGGTACCC
>JBBQTN010000515.1:0-1526 GCA_038213195.1 Acidimicrobiales bacterium
CCGCTCCCGCCGGTCCGGCTGCTCGACACGCGCAATGACCCGACGACCGGCACCGCGAAGCTCGCTGCCGGCTCGGTGCGCGTGCTGCACATCGCCGGTACCAACGGAGTGCCGGCCGACGCGACGGCGGTCGTGCTCAACGTCACTGCGACCGAGCCTGACGCGCCTGGATTCGAGACCGTGTACCCGTGTGGTGGACCCGTGCCGACCGCGTCGAACGTCAACTGGGTCGCCGGCCAGACGATCCCGAACCGGGTCATCTCCGCTCTCGACACGACGGGGAACGTCTGCCTGTTCAGCTACGCGACGACCCATCTGGTTGTCGACCTGAACGGGGCCTACAGCGCGACCGCGGGCACCTCGCCGTACCTCCCGTTGCCGCCACATCGCTTGTTGGACACCCGCGACAGCGGCGTCAAGACCACCGCCGGTTCCATCCGCGAGCTCCAGGTCAGCGGGTCCAACGGCGTCCCAGGCGACGCGACAGCGGTCGTGTTGAACGTCACTGCGACGCAGCCGGATGCGCCAGGGTTCGTGACCGTCTTCCCCTGCGGGCGCCCCGTGCCGACCGCCTCGAACGTCAACTTCACCGCAGGTCAGACCATCTCGAACAGCGTGACGGCGACCGTCGGTGTCGATGGCAAGGTCTGTCTGTTCACCTACGCCGCGACCCATCTGGTCGTCGACCTGAACGGTGCCTACAGCCCGACCCAAGGCAGTGCGCGTTTCGTCGCCACCGCCCCTCACCGGCTGCTGGACACCCGTGACACCGGGGTCAAGACCGGCGTCGGATCCGTGCAGGTGTTGCAGGTGACGGGCTCGAACGGGGTCCCGGCGAACGCGACCGCGGTCGTGCTCAACGTCACGTCGACCGAGTCGAACGGTCCTGGGTTCGTGACCGTGTTCCCATGCGGAACGGCGATCCCGACGGCGTCCAACGTCAACTACGACGCAGGTCAGACCATCCCGATCAGCGCCACCGCGACCCTCGCCGCCAACGGCACCGTGTGCCTGTTCACCTACTCGGCGACACACCTCGTCGTCGACCTCGACGGGATCTACGCCCCCGCAACCTGACCAGCCTGTCGCCAACCCCGGGGCGCGTGACTCAGCGACATGCGACCCGCGCACGCGACTCAGCGACATGCGACCCGCGCACGCGACCGCCACCCGCCCTCAGCAAAAGCGACGCGGTCGGCCGCGTTGTCGGCGGGGGTCCGGGGCGCAAGTGGGCGGGGTGTCGGGGTGGGCGGCAGCAGGCGGGGGTGTCGCAGCCGGGGAGCAGGTGGCGCGACGGAGGAGTGGTGCGTGGGTGAGGGCCCAGGCGGCGCGGTAGCGCGCCGGTGGATGCCTCGGTGGACGAGCACGCCGTGGCCGTCGTTGTCGGTGGCGCGCGACCCAACGTCAAGCGCGTTTGCGTAGGTCCGCCGTATCGGCTTGAGCGAAGACCCCACTGCGGCGAAACTCGGCGCGACACTCCCCGATGGCCGCCACATCACTGGTCGACCTCTACGGAGTTGGCGCCC
>JBBQTN010000516.1:0-1521 GCA_038213195.1 Acidimicrobiales bacterium
GTGGTGTAGGAGGCGGCCAGCATCCTCGGGGTGTTGATGGTCATCGTGCGATTCTCGGAAGCGACCAAGCAAACGAGGAGTCCGCACGATGACCGTGTACGAGTCTGCCCTATCCGACCTTGCCGTGCGATTGGCCGGCACTGATGCGTCGTTGTCGACTGCGTTGCGCGACATCGTCTCGACCGCGTTGCAGGAGTTGATCGAAGCGGAGCTCACGGCGGTGATCGGAGCTGCACCGGGCGAGCACACCCCGGACCGGTTGGCGTTGCGCAACGGTCACCGTGCGAAGCTGGTGTCGACCCCGGCCGGTGACGTCGAGGTGGGGATCCCGAAGCTGCGCACCGGCAGCTTCTTCCCGGAGTTGCTCGAGCCCCGCCGGCGCATCGACAAAGCCTTGTGGGCGGTGATCATGACCGCCTACATCACCGGCACCTCGACCCGGAAGGTCGACGACCTGGTCAAAGCGCTCGGCTGCGACAGTGGGATCTCGAAGTCGACGGTGTCGCGGATCTGCACCCAGATCGACGCCGACGTCACCGTCCTACGCACCCGCAGGTTGGATCATCAACCGTTCGTCTACGTCTGGCTCGACGCCACCTACGTGCACGTCCGCGAGCACCGCCACGTCGTGGCCAAAGCTATCGTCATCGCGACCGGGCTGCGTGCTGACGGACATCGCGAAGTCCTCGGACTCGACGTCGGTGACTCGGAGAACGAGACGTTCTGGCGCGAGTTCCTCACCAGCCTGGGCGACCGTGGCCTCGACGGTGTGCGGTTGGTCGTCTCGGATGCGCACGCCGGGCTGATCAAAGCGATCCGCCGCTGCTTCCAAGGCGCCGCATGGCAGAGGTGTCGGGTCCATTATGCCGAGCAGCGGGTTATGCCGAGCTGGTCGGGCGGAGCCTTGTGGGCGAAGGGGTGTGGGCTGTTGAAGTCGGCATAATCAGAGGCTCTCGAGGAAGGCGAGGAGAGTGTCGGGCGGCCGGTAGCGGCCTGGGGGCGTGCCGGTGGGCGCTGTGCGGGCGAGAGCTCGTTCCTTGATGGCGAGATCGGCGTGGAGGTAGATCTGGGTGGTTTCGGTGCTTTCGTGGCCGAGCCAGAGGGCGATGACGGTGGTGTCGACGCCGACGGCGAGAAGCCGCATCGCGCAGGTGTGGCGCAGGACGTGGGGTGTCACGGTCTTGGGGTCAATCGACGGGCATGTGTTGGCTGCGGTGTGCGCATGGCGTGACACGACAATGGCGACGGCGTCGCTGCTGAGGGGGCCGCCGCGGCGGCTGGGGAAGATCGGATCGGGCGGTGTTCCTTGTCGTTCATCCCGCCAGACCCGTAGCACCGCGCTGACTTGGGTGGTCAGCGGCGTGATCCGTTCTTTGCGGCCCTTGCCGTGGCAACGCACGTGGGCGCCGGTGCCAAGCTCGACGTCCGCGCAGGTGAGCGAGGTGAGTTCGGCGACTCGTAGGCCGGTCTGGATGGCGACGAGCAGCAGTGCGTGATCGCGTCGGCCGACCCAGGTGTCTC
>JBBQTN010000517.1:0-1513 GCA_038213195.1 Acidimicrobiales bacterium
TGAATTCGACGAATTGCCCCCCGACGCGGCAGGGGCGGGCTTGGAGTCATTGGGTTTGGTGGTCGACGTCGGCGTACTCGAATCGGAAGACGAGGTCGACTCCGAGGGCGCGTTGTTCTTCTCGGTCGCGCCGTTCGTGTCCGAGGATCCGGGCGTGTCTGAGGAACCGTTCTTGTCCGAAGAGCCTGCTTCGGCTGGCACCGTCGATGCTCGCGAGTCGTTTCGGTAGAAACCTGAACCTTTGAAGACGATCCCCACTGAGTTGAACACCTTTCGCAATTTGCCTGTCTCGCACGCGGGACATTCAGTCAAGGCGTCGTCGGTAAATGACTGCACGACCTCGAGCGGTTCCTCGCACGTTGTGCAGAGGTACTGATAGGTCGGCACGGTCTGGCCTCCAGGAGCAGGGAATCGTTCAGTCGCTTTCCGGGTGACCTAGGTATTGGCACTCCGGGCCGCCGAGTGCCAATGGTGCCAAATGAGGTCCCACCAAGTCCATTCGGCGGGTTGACGAGGCACAAGGCGTCCCGCGGGCGGGACCGACGTAGCCTGCCGCCGTGACCCATCCCCAGACCTACGCCCTGGTCTGTGTCGGGTCCGCAGTGGGCGCGCTGGCGAGGGCCGGCCTCGAAGCGCTATACGCCGCGGCTCCTGCGGATTTCCCGTGGGCAACGCTGGCGATCAACATTGGCGGCGCCCTCGTGATGGGGCTGCTCTCGTGGGCCGTGCTCTACCTCGCCGGGACTCCGTCGTGGGCGCGACCGTTGATCGGAATCGGAGTTCTCGGCGGATTCACGACGTACTCCACCTTCGCGGTCGAGTTCGTTCAGATGCTTGCCGCAGGCCGGGCTTTGGGGGCAATCGCCTACGTCGTCGTTTCCTTCGTCGGCGGCGTCGTGGCCGTACGGCTTGGGCACGTTGCGATGCAACGATGGTTCGCGCCAGCGCCCACGATCGATTCGAGCGGGGCGTCGTCATGAATGTCGTGATGATCATCGTCGGTGCGATGCTCGGTGGTGGACTTCGGTACGCCGCTGAGGTGGCCCTCCCGACTCGTACTGATCATGAAGTTCCTCGCGGAACCCTGTTGGTCAACGTTGTTGGTTCGTTTGTCTTGGGCGTCGTCATCGTCGTCGGCGCGGAACCCTGGCGATCATTGGTGGGCATTGGACTTTGCGGCGCGCTGACAACATTTTCCGCACTGAGTCTTCAACTGGATCGATTGATCGAAGCTCACGCATGGCGATCGACGGCGTTGTACGCCTTGCTCACGTTGGTCGTGGGGCTCGGCGCAGCCGAGATGGGTATTCGACTAGGCCAGTGGATCAACTGATCGCTCGCATCGCTGATGTGGCTGTGCAGCAATGCTTTTCTCGACAAGTGACATATGTGATGGTGACTTAGGGATCGTCAAACGGAAGGGTGAAACTGCCGCGTGGGACGGGTAGTGGGTCGTGTAGGTGGGTGCCGTCGGGTTTGGTGAACCACATGTGGTCGCTGGGGTCGCTGGGGT
>JBBQTN010000518.1:0-1511 GCA_038213195.1 Acidimicrobiales bacterium
CGAGGCCGATGGCGCCCCGAACCACCTCGTTGGCCGGGGCCTTGAAGACACCCCGCTCGGCATCGACCCGTGCATACGTCCCGGCAACGTGACCGCTTGGCGGCACCTGCTTGCCGTCAACCTTGATCCAGGGGTAGTAGAGGGCGGCGAACTTCGAGTCGTAGTTCGTCGTCTTCTCGCGCCACACCTTGACATCCTGCGGGGACAGGTCGGGGATGGGATCGAGGATCGCCATTCGGTCCTGCATCCGCTCGCAGTGCGCGATCATCGAGAGTTGGACCGCTTTGACGCCATCTCGGTCGAGCGCCTTGTTCTGATAGGCAGACATAATGTCCGGGCAGATGACCATCGTAACGTCTTCGGCGACTTCGAGTCCCTCGACGCCGCTACGCGCGACGACATCGCCGGTGAAATCGCCCGATTTGACAACCTGCATTGCGCTACTGGGCAGTGCCGCTTTAATCAGGTACGAACCGACATCGGGCATGCGCTCAAGGGCGGTGCCTGTCCCCTGCTCCTCGACGACCGCGACCAATTTGCTGGTCTGTGTGACCGTCTCCGTCGCATTCTTCGCGCCTTTCTTGGCGCCAATCGTGATGTTCTCGAAGACCTCTTCGGTCGTCCCCATCTTGATTTTGAGCGTGAACGAGCCATCGGGTGGGCCATCGCCGGTTGGCGGTGCGACTTCGACCTGAATGTCGTCGGTTGCGGCGTCCTTCGGCTTGATCGTCAACGACGGGATCGCCTTCGATGCCTTGCTCGGCAGTTGGAGCGGTTCGGCTGCGGCGGCGCTCATCTTTGCTTCACCGCCATTGAGCCCGATCCGCGTGACGTAACAGAGGCCACCACCGTTGAGGAAGTATCCGAACACGGAGTGCGACATGAAGGTGTTCGGCATGTGCGGATTGCGCGCGCCGCCCTCTTCGACGCGGCCAAACGTCTCGACGTACTGGGTCCAGTTCGTGACCAGCATCGGCCGGTTTGTTGGCCCGGCGGGTGCAAAACCCACAAACGCGGCACACGCGGTGCCGACACCTTCGATTGGCCTGGGGCCTGTGTTGACTTCCTCAATATACACACCTGGAGACAAATACTCGGGCATACCCTCTCCTTACCCTAAAGACTTCCCCACCACATCCCATACCATCCGCACCGGCTATCTACCATGGCTCCTATCTCGGTGTGAGAATCCGCGACACAATGCGATAGGTGCCACAGCGCGCCAAACGGATCCCGTGCCGGTATACACGTTGGACCGTAGCCCCTATGTATCAGGCGGAAAACACACGACGATCACACGAATCACCGCTGTCACTGGGAGAGTGAACGAAAGCAACGGGCGTTATCCGATCTCAATATCGTACGATTCGGCCGGCACGTTGAGCGTTACCGATTGGCGGGCACCATCCAGCGTCGCGACATCGAGAGTCAGTGGCCCCGATGCAACGTGTCGAATAACAAATTGTCCCTGTTCATCCGAAACCGAGTCCGCCGCCGCGCTACCGCGCGCC
>JBBQTN010000519.1:0-1511 GCA_038213195.1 Acidimicrobiales bacterium
CGGTGTCGCCAGACGGCGCGCGGGTCGTGTTCTGCCGCAGTGCTGCGGGCGACGATTCGGTGAACTGCCTGTGGGTCCTCGACGTCGCGTCCGGCATCGAGCGGCTCGTCGCCGATCCACGCGTGCTGCTGGCCGACAGTGACGACACCGAGCTCCCACCCGAAGAGCGCGCCCGACGCGAGCGAACCCGCGAGGGTGCGGGGGGCGTCGTCGCATATGCCACTGACACCGCCGTGACGGTCTGCTCCTTCGCGCTCGCCGGGCGGCTGTTCGTCGCCGGGTTGCTGAGCGGATCCGCCCGCGAGCTGCTCGTCGACGGTCCCGTGTTCGACCCGCGCCCGGACCCGCTGGCCCAGCGCGTCGCCTACGTGAGCGGGCCGTCGCTGCGCATCGGCGAGCTCGACGCAAGCAGCTGGGAGCTCGTCGCCGAACCTGAGGTCGACACGGTCACCTGGGGCAGCGCCGAGTTCATCGCTGCCGAGGAGATGAGCCGCCAACGGGGCTACTGGTGGTCGCCCGACGGCACCACCATCGCGGTCGAGCGCGCCGACTGCGCGCCCATCAACACCTGGCACATCGCCGACCCCGCCCATCCGGAGCTGCCGCCGACCGTGCACCGCTACCCCGCCGCCGGCACCGACAACGCCTCGGTGTCGCTGCACATCCTGTCGCTGGACGGCTCGGTGGTCGACGTCGGCTGGGACACGGATGCGTTCCCGTACCTCGTCAACGTCGCCTGGGCCACGGCAGACCGACTCTTGCTGGCGGTCCTGTCGCGCAGCCAGACGGACCTGCTCGTGCTGTCCGCCGACCCGGCCAACGGTGACACCACGGTGATCTTCGACGACCACGACGATCAGTGGATCGACATCGTCGGAGGCACACCGGGGATGCTCGCCGACGGCCGGCTCGTCATGGCCGCCGACCGGTCCGGCGCCAGGAGACTGCTGATCGGCGACACCGTCGTGTCCCCCACCGACATGCAGGTCCGCGCTGTGGTCTCGATCGGTCCAGCCACCGTCACTGTTGTCGCCAATCCGCTCGACGACCCGACAGTGCAGCACGTCTGGCAGGTCGTCGTGCCACCGATCGCAGCCGACGACGAGACCGAATTCGACGACGTGCACCCAGTCGTTGAACCGGCCTGGACATGCCTGACCGCCGGAGTGGTCGGCGTCCACACCGCAACCGTCGGTGGTCCCACCACCGCCATCCGCTCGACCGGACTCGACCACGACGGCGCCATCACGCGGGTCGGCGACACGGTGATCGGGTCGAACGCACAGACCCCACTCGTGCGGCCGAACGTCACCATCCACCGCGTCGGCGACGACGAACTGGCGGTCGCGGTCCTGCTGCCCCACGGCGACATCGACGGTCCGCTGCCCGTGCTGCTCGATCCGTACGGCGGACCACATGCACAGCGTGTGCTCAGTGCACGAGGCGCCTACCTGTCATCGCAGTGGTTCGCCGACCAGGGTTTCGCAGTGATCGTGATCGACGGGCGCGGA
>JBBQTN010000520.1:0-1510 GCA_038213195.1 Acidimicrobiales bacterium
AGGCGTGGTGCGGTACCGTTGCTGCCGTGCCCGCCTCGGCTGGCGCCCTGGCCTAGCGGAGACTCTAGTGTCCCGTCAGGTTGTTCCGTCAAGAAAGTGTTGAGATTGGGAATTTTCGGGGTCGGGTCACGTTCGTGCTGGTGTCACTGCCAGCATCGAAGGGAACGCCATGGCCAAGCGAGGACGCCCCACCGTCGAGATAATCCTGACGGGACCCGAACGACGACAGCTCGAGAGTTGGGCACGTCGACACTCGACCGCGCAGGCCCTGGCCTTGCGTTGTCGGATCATCCTGGCGTGCGCAGACCCCGAGCTGACGCGCCAAGAGATCGCCGATCGGGTCGGTTGCAACCCGGCGACGGTCACGAAATGGCGGAACCGGTTCGCCGAGCAGCGACTCGACGGGCTTGTCGATGAACCACGCCCAGGCGCGGCACGCACGATCAGCGACGACGTCGTCGAGCAGGTCGTGATCGACACCTTGGAAAGCGCCCCGCGCGACGCGACGCACTGGTCGACACGGTCGCTCGCGGCGAAGCACGGGATCAGCCGTCAAACGGTGTCAGAGATCTGGCGGGCGTTCGGCCTCAAACCGTGGCGCCAAGACGAGTTCAAGATCTCACCCGACCCCCAGTTGATCGAGAAGATCCGCGACATCGTCGGGCTCTACATGAACCCCCCAGTCAACGCTGCGGTGTTCGCCGTGGACGAGAAGCCCCAGATCCAAGCGCTCAACCGGACCGCACCCACACTGCCGATGCTGCCCACCACCCCGGCGAAAGCAACCCACGACTACCAGCGCAACGGCACCATCGACCTGTTCGCCGCTCTCGACATCGCCACCGGCAACGTGATCACCGACCTGCGGCCGAACCACACCTCAGCAGAGTTCATCAAGTTCCTCAACAAGGTCAACCGCGAGGTCCCCGACCACCTCGACGTGCATGTCATCTTGGACAACCTCTCAACCCACAAGACCCCAGCCGTGCACAAGTGGCTCCTACGCCACCGCCGCTTCCACTTCCACTTCACTCCGACCTACGGGTCCTGGATGAACCTCGTCGAACGCTGGTTCGGCGCCCTCACCACCAAGAAGCTCCAGCGCTCAGCGCATGACTCCGTCGCGGATCTCGCCGCCGACATCATCGCCTGGGTCGACATCTGGAACGACGACCCCAAGCCCTTCGTATGGACCAAGACCGCAGACCAGATCCTCGACCGGCTCGCCCGCTACTGCTCCGCAGTCACCAGCAACGAAAACCTCAACGCTTCAAGCTGACAGGACACTAGGCCATTGGTCACGATTCGTGCCGCGGCGTTTGCATCGGCCGGCCCGCGCGCCACCATGGACACCGCGAGTCGCTGGATCCACCCGTCTCGGGTGGTCGGCCGACGGGAAGGGACCTCGGAACGTGGCCAGCCAACTGACCAACCGGGAGCGCCTCTACGGTGGCTGCGTCGCGCTCGGACTGGCCCTGTGCGGCTTCGCCCTGGTGTCACCGCAGGCCCA
>JBBQTN010000521.1:0-1509 GCA_038213195.1 Acidimicrobiales bacterium
GACGACGAACGGTTCTTTCGGCCCTTCCACCAGTTCTTCGACCCGCGCGGAGGGCGTCCGTCGATCCCGATCGAGACCTACCTGCGGTTGATGTTCCTCAAGTACCGGTTCGATCTCGGCTACTCGCGGTTGTGTGTGCAGGTGAACGACTCGTTGTCGTGGCGCCGGTTCTGCCGGATCGGGCTCGAAGCAACGGTTCCGGACGAGTCGACGATCCGCAAGATCACTCGCCGTTGCGGCCCGGAGCTGATCGAGGCGTTGAACCTCGAGCTGCTACACGCCGCCGATCAGCGCGGGCAGGTCAGCTTGGAACGGGTGCGGGTCGACACGACCGTCGTCGAGGCCGACGTCAAGTATCCGACCGACTCCGGCCTGTTGACCGCAGCGACGTGTCGGATCGCGTCACGACTGCGTCGCCTGCGCGCGGTCGGAGTGAAGGTCGACTATGTCGATCGCGGCTCAGCAGCCAGGGCGCATCAGCACTCGATCGGGGCGTGGCTGCGCCGGCGGACCGATGACGCCAAGGCGGAGGTGTTGGCGATCACCGGGTTGCTCGCTGACCTCGCGGACGCGTCCGTGCTCGAAGCCATGGTCGCCTTGCGTTCCAAGGCTCGCAGGAGGCGTGTGCGACGAATGCTCGACGATCTCGCCGTGCTCGTCGAGCGCACCCGACGGGTCATCGAGCAGGCCCGCTGCCGAGTCAACGGTGACCAGCCCGACGGGGCGACACGGCTGGTGTCCTTGCACGAACCCGACGCCCGCCCGATCCGCAAAGGACGACTCGGCAAACCGGTCGAGTTCGGCTACAAGGCCCAAGTCGTCGACAACATCGACGGGATCATCCTCGATCACAGCGTGCACATCGGCAACCCGTCCGACCACGGGCTGATCCGCCCGGCGATCGCACGTGTCAACACGATCTTCGGGATCGCACCGACGCTGGTCACCGCCGACCGCGGCTACTGGGACACGACCATCGAAGCCGACCTCTCAGCCGCCGGGGTGACAACGGTGGTCATCCCGCGCACCGGCAAACCATCCCAGACGCGCGCTGCGATCGAACACGCCGACGCGTTCATCACTGCCGTGAAGTGGCGCACCGGCTGCGAGGGGCGGATCTCGCATCTCAAGCGCGATTGGGCGTGGCGGCGCACCCGCCTGCGCGGCCACAGCGGCGTCAGAACCTGGTGCGCCCACGGAGTGTTCGCACACAACCTCGTCAAGATCAACAACCTCCGACAATGAACATCCGACGACGGTCGAACAGAGCGCCAGATCAACCAAGGATGGGCTCGACGCGGTCGCACATCAACTCCCCCCAACGAACCCGACGCCACCGGCGGACGGACCTCGCCCCGACCCGCTCTCCCCAGTTCACGACCACCCACAGCACCCACTATTTCCGGGGGAAGTAACCTAACGACGCGGCCGCCCGGACCTGACCAACACCCACCAAGTTCCGCTAACCCGGCTGTTGCAGTAGGGGCTGGGGGTTGAGGGGGTCGCGTC